>JBKPCV010000093.1:0-2439 GCA_046727575.1 Actinomycetota bacterium | reverse complement strand
TCCACCGCAGGTGGGGTGTCGTCGGATCGGTCGGCCTTGCCGATACTCGACGACGCCGCGATCGTCGGGGACGCGTTGGTCGAGGCTGCGGTGGGGCCGGTGTGTGTTGTGGTGCTCGAGGTAATCGCGCAGGAGCGCTTCCAGCTGCCCGCGGTTCCAGACGAGGGTGCGGTCGAGGAGCTCGCGGCGCACGGTGCCGACCCATCGTTCCGCGTACGCGTTGGCGACCGGCGTGTAGGGCGGGGTACGGATGATCGTGGCGCCGTCGCTTCGGAAGATCTCGTCGAACGCGGCGACGAACTGGCCGCCGCCGTCGCGGATCAGGAACCGGATCGTGCGGTCGTAGTGCATCATGAAGTTCCGGGCCGCTTGGGTCCTCCAGCCGCCGGCCGGGTTGGTGGTGACGCCGGCGAGGTGCACGCGGCGGCGGTCGACTTCGATGAAGAACAGCACGTAGTAGCGCCGCAGCATGACGGTGTCGACGGTGAAGAAGTCACAGGCAACAATCCCCGCCGCCTGCGCGCGCAGAAACGCCGTCCATGACTCCGATGTCCGCTCGGGTGCGGGATCGATCCGGGCGGTCTTGAGAATCGCCCACACCGTCGACGCGGCGATGGTGACGCCGAGCCGGGCGAGTTCGCCGTGGATCGGGCGGTAACCCACGTCGGATTCTCTGAAGCGAGACGGATCGTCATCCGGCGGGTCTCGACCGCGGCGGAGGGCCGGCCGGGCCGGTGCGGGTAGGTCCAGTGGTTGGCGACGAGGGTCGATGCCAGCCCAGAATCGTGTCGGGTCGGACGAGGAAGATCGACCAGCGGTCACGGCTGAGCCCACGCGCGAGCGCGCTGAGGATCGCTCGGTCCTCGGGTTCGAAGCGCGGACGTGAGATCTCGCGGCGCAGGACCGCGAGCTGATGGCGCAACACGAGGATCTCAGCATCTTTGGACCGCTCGCATCGGCCGCGCAGCACCAACAGGTCGAGCACAAGTCTGACGAGACGGCAGAAACGGACCACCTGCCGATCCTGATCGACCCGAGTCGTGCCGACCAGATCGAGACCGCGAAACCCCAGGTCAACACGCCCGACAAGTTTTCGGCACCCACAGGATGTTGCCCGCTCGCCGGACACAGGTCAACGTGCGACAAGCCAGCGGCGGCTTCGGTACCGCGCAGCGCGACGGCGTCCGGTCCACGCCAACTCGGACTCACGTCAAGCTCAACCGAGCCACTACCCAGGTGTTGGGGACGTGCAGACCGACGCACGACATGTCGAGCGTGCGTAACTCTCCACTCCGCTCGACGCGACAGAACAGCCGTGCTGTGCGGGTGATGTTCTGTCGCCTCGAAGTCGCTCGCATCGGGCAGTCTGTACGCCCGCGGACGCGCCCACTATTCGATCGCGCGAGGCGGAGTCATCGGTCAGCAGGCCCCGTCCACGGTGGTGGCGAACCGCCGAACGAGAAGCGCCGCGACGCGGCTGAGGTTGGAAGATAAGCCTGGGGTCATCGGCGGCGCGAGCGCCAAGCGGTCCGTGTACTCTCCGGCGACCGACCCCGCCTCGTCGAGCGCGACGCTGCTACCCGGGGTCGTGTTCCATGCGATCGGAGGCGACTTGCCAACGCCTTCCGTCCCATCGCGTGGAATGACCGCCGTCGGTACCGGCTCGATTGCAGTACCGCACGTCACCTTCTCGTGGCGAACTCGCGTCGAAGGTGGCCCGACATTCTCCCGTTGGGCACTGTCCACGTTCGGCCAAGCGGCCGTCGCGGGGCATTACGAAACCGTCGCGGCTGGGCGCGCGACCGCCTCGTTGGCGTATTCGCGTCGCTTCGTCCGTCGGTCGAACCGCTCGCACGCTTCGTTCGTGCACGAGGCACTGATCAACCACTCGAGTGACTTCTCGACGCTTGCGATCGTCCGCTCGTACGTCACGCGAATGTCCGTCGCTCCACACTTCTCGCACGACTGGGTGCGTCGGACGTGTGTGGCGGGCGCAAGCGCCGGCGTCCATCCGAGCGACACGGCACTGCTCACGAGAGCACCGCCAGAGCAGCACCGCCAGCAGCGAGATCGCTCGGGCCGCTCGGAGGAACCAGCGCGGCGAACAGCTGCGCGAGGCGTCGCTCGATGCCGAGCAGCGCGTGCACCTGTGCGACCGCGCATGCTTGCTCCCCCGACAAGATGGGGTTGCGCTGTGCGGCCTCGAGCGCTCGCTCGGCAGCGGCGCGATCGTGGTCGAGCGAGACGTCGGCGAGGTCCAGCCCGGCCGTCGGGCTCGCCATGTCCAGATCCATGGGTTGTCGATTCTCACTGGTTGGTGAAAGGCGCGATGCGGACTTCCGCTCAGCGTCGGGTAGGGGCGAGGGTGGTGGTCACCGATCGGTGCCACCAGGCGACCGCTGCTTCCGAGGGCTGTCCGGGAAGCTCGCGAGGAACGCG
>JBKPCV010000092.1:0-10484 GCA_046727575.1 Actinomycetota bacterium | reverse complement strand
GTCCTCCTCGGGCACACCGAGCAGATCGGCGATGACGACGGCCGTGAAGGGCCGGGCGAAGTCGGTGACGAACTCGCACTCGCCCTGGGCGAGGATCTCGTCGATCTGGAGATCCGCCAGCCCCCACATGAACGCCTCGTTCTCGCTGAGGCGCTTCGGCGTGATCAACCGCAGCAACAGCCCGCGATGCGCGGTGTGCTTCGGTGGATCGAAGGTCGGGAGCTCTTGGCTGAAGACGAGCTGATCCCGGTACTTCTCGATCAGCTCGCTGACGTCGTCCCCCTCGAGCGGGACCGGGAAAGGTTGGAGCCCGGCGGCGGAGTTGCACGCCGACCACGTGTCGATGTCGTGGTACACAGTGATCGCTTCGTCGTACCCGGTGACCAAAGCGACGTTGTGGTGCGGTTCGCGCCACACGGGGCAGCGTTCTCGAGCGAAATCCCAGTACGGGTACGGGTCGGCCGTGACGGACGCGTCGAAGAAGTAGTCCGCCTTCTCGAGGTCGGTCATTCCGTCCTCCCGTGAGTCATACGCAGTGCTCGCGTGCTCGGCGAGCACGATATCCCGCCGCGTGGACGCGCTCCGCCGGGTCGTACCCGCCCTTGACGGAGCTCACGGCAACGACGTATCACCGTGCCAGCACCCAATCCCTGCGAGGGCCGATGACAGCCCACCAAGACTCCGAGTCGCTCGCTGCTCGGCGGGATACCCGCCTCGCGACGCTCGCTCCTGACCTGTTCCTGCCCGAGCCAGCACCTCGCGAGGTGACGCACACCGTCATCTCGGTCGACGACCATGTCGTCGAGCCACCGCACACGTTCGAGGGCCGCCTCCCGGCCGCGCTCCAGGACCGCGCGCCGAGGATCGTCGAGACGCCAGCGGGCCATCAGGTGTGGGAGTTCGAGGGCCAGCAGTACACGCAGGTCGGGATGAACGCGGTGGCCGGCCGGCGACTGGAGACCGTGGAACTCGAGCCGTTCCGCTTCGACCAGATGCGTCCGGGCTGTTACGACGTCGACGCGCGAATGCGTGACATGGACGTCAACGGCGTCTGGGCCTCAGTGAACTTCCCGTCACAGATCACGGGGTTCTGCGGGACCGTGTTCTTCAGCGTCACGGACCGCGAGCTCGGGGTTGCCTGCATCCGCGCGTGGAACGACTGGTTGTTCGAGGAGTGGTACCAGCGCTATCCCGACCGCATCGTTCCGCTCGGTATCACCTACCTTGCCGACCCCGCGCTCGCAGTTGACGAGATCCGCCGGAATGCCGCACGCGGTTTCACGTCGGTGACGTTCCCGGAGAGGCCACATGCGATCGGTCTGCCGTCGCTCTGGGAACGCGATCACTGGGACCCGATCATCGCCGCGTGCGCGGAGACCGACACGGTGATCTCCCTGCATGTCGGCAGCTCAGGGATCCATGTCTCGCCGCAAGGCGCGCCCAAGAACGAGCTCAGTGCCACCCTGTTCGGCCAACTGGCGCTCACCGCGTGCGCGGAGTGGCTGTGGTCGGCGTATCCGGTGAAACACGCGAATCTCAAGATCGCGCTCAGCGAGGGAGGGATCGGTTGGGTCGCGATGCTGCTCGACCGAGTCGACTACATCGTCGACCACTCCCGCTACGGACTCGACTGGGCGGAGCGGCCTTCCGACGTGCTGCGGCGCAACTTCTGGTTCTGCACGCTCGAGGATCACTCGACCATCGATACCCGCTACGCGATCGGTGTCGAGAACATCATGATCGAAGTCGACTATCCCCACGGCGACACCACATGGCCCGACACACAGTTGGTGATCGACAAGGCGTGGGGTCACCTGCCGGTCGACGAGCGACGGGCGATGTGCTCTGAGAACGCTGCGGCCTTGTACCGTCATCCGCTCCCGGAGGTCGTCGTGCCCCGCGCCTGACGACGTTCGATAACAGTACGGCGACCGCGACCGCGTCGGCTCGGGACGCGCGGCTGGACGAGGAAGGGACGGATGGGCACGTACAACCACAGCGGGCAGGTGGTCACCCACTTGGAGCGCTCGAAACGCTTCTACGAGAACGTGTTCGGCTTCAAGTTCTGGTACGAGATCGAGCCGCCCGACGAGATGACTGCCAAGCTCAACTGCCTCGAACCTCCCCTTCGGATCACGGCTTCGTATCTCGTACTCGACGGGTTCGTCCTCGAGCTCATGCACTACTCCGCCCCGGGCGCGACCGCGCCCTATCGGCCGCGCACGATGAACGAGCCTGGGCTCACGCACCTGTCCGTCTCGGTTGAGGACGTGCGGGCCACGGCCGAGAAGGTCGTTGAGTACGGCGGAGAGGTCATCGAGGAGAGCGACGTCGGCGTCGCCGTCTTCGTCCGCGACCCCGACGGCCAGCTTCTGGAGTTGCTCCCTTCGACCTACCGCGCCGGCCTGCCGCCGAAGCCGTGACGCGCCGCTGCCCCAGACGGTCGTTCGACGACCACACACAACGTCGCGTCAGGGGAGTCGGGCCGACCAGCCGCCATCGACGGGGATGATGGCTCCGGAAACGAACGAGGCGCGGTCGGAGCACAGAAACGCGGCGACCTCGGCGACCTCGTGTGGCTTCCCGGCGCGTCCGAGCGACGCTTTCTCGTACATCTGAGGAAAACGAGCGCCGCCCGACGCGCCCATGACCTCGGTCTCGATGAACCCCGGGCAGATGCAATTCACTCGGATGCCCTTGCCGCCGTATTCGGCTGACGCGGACTTCGTCATCGAGACGACGCCGGCCTTGGCTGCGTTGTAGACGGAGGTCGGCATGCTGGGCTCGGACGCGTTGAGGCCGCCGACCGACGACCAGTTGACGATTGCCCCCCCGCCCGCCTCGATCAGCCGCGGGATCCCGTACTTCATGCCGAGAAAGACGCCACGCAAATCGACGTCCATGATCTTGTCGTAGTCCTCCAGCGGGAACTTGTGGATCGGCGCCGCGAGTCCGATTCCCGCGACGTTGAGCACCGCGTCGACACGGCCGAACTCGGTCACCGCGGCGTCGAACATCGCGGCGACGTCGGATTCCTTGCTGACGTCGCAATGCACCGGGAGCACACCTTCGCCGACCTCGGCGGCCGTCTCCTTCTCCGCGCCGCTGATGTCCGCTGCCACTACTTTCGCTCCCTCGGCCACGAACAGCCTCGTCGATGCCTTGGCCATCCCCGAGCCCGCGCCCGTGATCACCGTCACCTTGCCGTCGAGCAGACCCATCACTTCCCTCCGTGAACGAAGACCGGCAGGGTGTCCCAACCCCGGACGGTCGATGTGGATGCGAGCTTCGACTTCGCGGCGTCGACCTCCCAATCCGGGAATCGGTTCAGCACCTCTTCGAGCGCGACTCGGCCCTCGAGGCGCGCGAGCGCCGCGCCGAGGCAGTAGTGGGCGCCGTATCCGAACGTCAAGTGCTGACCAATGTCGCGGTGCACGTCGAACCGGTCACCCTCGGGATAGCGGCGGTCGTCGCGATTCGCTGCACCGATGAGCGTCAGGATTGCGCTCCCGGCCGGCACCGTGTCGCCTTGGAGCTCCACGTCGCGCGCGACATACCGGCCAACATGTGGCGCGGGCGGTTCGAACCGCAGGATCTCCTCGATCGCGTTCGGGATCAGCGATGGGTTCGCCGCGAGCTCGCGCCGCTGCTCGGGATGATCACCGAGCAGCTTGCCGGTCCAGCCGATCAGGCGCGTCGTGGTCTCGTTTCCGGCCCCGGCGACGACGCTGACGTACGTGAGGAGCTCGTGGCGTTCCAGTCGCCGGGTCGTACCTGTCTCGTCCTCGAACTCGGCGTACAGCAACTGCGTCATCAAGTCATCCGACGGATGCTGGGCCCGCCAGTCGATGTATTCGCCGAACTCGGTGAACCGCTCAGCCAGGTCGAAGCCGCGCGAAACGTCCTGCGGTTGCCCCGGCTCGGTGCGAATGAACCCATCGGCGCGATGGCGCACGGACTCCTGCGCGTCCTCCGGAATTCCCAGCAACATGCCGATCACGCGCATCGGCATGTCAGCGCCGAGATCCGCGATGAAGTCGAACCGGTCTGCGCCCACGAGCGGATCGAGCGCCCGTGCGCAGAACTCACGCACCTGCGGCTCCAACGCGTTCATCTGCTTCGGCGTGAACACCCGGGACAAGAGGCTCCGATGCACGGTGTGTGCCGGCGGGTCCTCGAACAGCAGCGTGCCCGCCGGCATCTCGAGCCCGGACTTGATCAACTCGAGGATCCCGCCCCGACCCGAGATGAACGTCTCCCGGTCGACCAACCCGCGCTCGACGTCGTCGTACCGGCTCACCGCGAAGAAGTCGTGCCGTTCGTTGTAATAGAGCGGCGCCTCCTCGCGCAGCCGCCGGAAGACCGGATACGGGTCGGCAAAGATCTCGACGTCGTACGGGTCGTAGTACAAGTCGGGTCCGCTCGTGACCGTCACAGTGCTGCCCTCCCGGATCCGTGGGCGGAACCCCGTAGAGGCATTTCGTATCAGTCGATCTTGATAGGAAGAGGTCGGGCCGTCAAACTCCCGGCGTGCCGAGGGCTTGTGCGCCGAGGTGACCGAGAGGAGACAGCACGTGACCGAGGTGCGCCGCGCCGGGTCAGGAGTTCGCGAGAATGGGATCGGCCTTACGGCGTGCCTCTGCGAGGATCGCAGAGCGATCGGCGTGCAACAGTGTGCGCTTCTTGATCGCCCGGTCGAGACGTTCAGTGAACGCCTGCATGTAGTCGTTGACGCTCGCGTATCGCGTGTGCAGCGTCGCAACATCGAGCGGGACCTCCGCGCCGGCGAGCGCGCACAAAGGACCCGGTGTGTCGTGGGCTTCGTAGCGAGCGAGGGCGCGGTCGAGGAAGGGAGACCGGACTCCGCCCTTGGCGTTGCCGTTCTCATCCAAGGCAAGCGTCGAGACAGTGCCGATGGCCGTCGTTTCGATGCGCGGCTCGCGTGGCGGCGCCGCGCCGCGCTCCACCCACGCGTAGAGCTTGGCCAACGCGGCGCGTTCGAAGTACTGGAGTGGAAAGGTTGTGCCCTGGTGGTCGCACGACGGGATCTTTGCCGCGTGCGCCGCGCCCGGAATCTCGTAGAGCCGGTAGCGGTCATCGCGTGCATCGCTGTCCGCACGACGAACCGAGGCGCTCCCCGCGCTCGTGTAGGCCGGATCGGAGAAGCCCTGCACGTCAGTCTGGCTCTCGACGTCCACGATCGGCGACGTCGCCTTGCCGACTGGCCGGATCTCGAATTTGGGTAGGTCCGCCGACCCGGAATCGACGGGCGTCGCGCTGCCCGAGCGCCCCATGATCAAGTAACCGTCGTAGAGGAACCTCTCTCCGGAACGCGTCGCGAGCGGGTTGATCGCGTTCGCGTACGTGACGGTATCAATGGCGCTCTGCGAGTAGCCCGTCATGTACACGCGCTTCACGCGGAGCGTCCTCAGCGGATTTGCCTGGGTACGCGAGCGCACGAGCTGCGCGATGTGAGTCAGCATGTCCCATGCCTGCCCGTTCAGCGGAATGTTCATGGACGCGTATCTGACGCCGTCGGAGGACTTGAGGGCGGACACGGACAAGTGGCGCACAGTGACGCCGATCCAGGCGTCGCCATTTGCGGTCAGCCGACTCCCGATCATTCCCCATGCTGCGTCGACATCGTGCGAGCCGCTGGTATTGAAGGGCTCCACCATCACGCGCCCGCTGAAACGTGCCGGCGACTTCGGCGCGCGGACGAGCAATCGTGTCGTGTACGACTGCCGTTGCCCAGTGCCGGTCGCACGATCACCGGACGGACCGGAATAGAGCTGCGCGGTACCGGACATCAAGAACTCCGACTCGGAGTACCCCATGTCCGTGAGTTCGGCGGCGCGCGAGCTGTCGGGTGTGCCCGCCTCTGCCGTGCCCAGTGGAATGACCTGTACCGTGGCGTCGGTGTTCGTGTCGCGGACCGCGGCCGCGCCGTAGAAGTGGAGCCCGGTGATACCGACGACCGTTGCGAACACCGTCAACAGCGCGGTACGCGTACAAGGTCGTGGCGCCACGCGTCCCCCTTTTGACCACAGAATGGCGTAGTACCTAACACTGGGACGCGCGGTCGACAAGTCTTCAGCGCGCGCGGCGCATCGCGTTGCTCGAGTTGCAGGCCGGACCCGACCCCGGCGTATTGGCAATGTGCGTCACACCCGTGCCGAGCTCCGCTGGCGAGCGATCGCCTCCGCGTCATCTTCGACGTCGATGGCGTCCGCGGGTGCTCCGCTCCATAGCCACAGGAGAGTCGGCCGCGACGCCCGCGCGAGGGCGGCCGCCGGTTCCTCATGCCGGACCACGGTGACCGGGTCCGCGACGGTTACCGTCCGGCTAGCCGCAGAAGACGGATCGCCAGCCTAGATCTGTCCCCCAGCAACGCGTCGAGGCTTCTCACGTGAGCACGCCGCGCCGTTGGAGTTCGTGCACGATGTCGCGTCCGGCAGCGCGGAAGTCGTCGAGCCGATACTTCGCCGCCTTCTCGCCGTCGCCGGCCGCGATGGCCTGAACGACACGGGCGTGCGCGTTGACGATCGCGTCGTGACTCCGGCCGCTCCTGATGCGAAGTGCGGCGGGCAGGAAGCCCGTGTACGCGCGCAGTTCGGCGCGCAGTCGGCGCGAACCACCGGCGCGGTGCTCGAGTATCAGGATCTCCCGAACGAGGCGGAACACCGCATTGGAATCGTCGGGATCCGTCTTGCGGAGCTCGTCGATCAGGCGACGCAGCGCCGCGATCGCCTCGCGGTCAAGCTTCTCCGTGAGCCGCTTGACGGCGACGCCGCTGAGGAGACCGATGATCTCGAAGTCGTCCAGGATCGACTCGGCGTCGAAGGGCTCGACGTAGACACCGCGGTGGTACCGCGTCGAGACGATCCCGTCGCGCTCGAGGATCAACAGCGCCTCGCGCACCGGGATGCGGCTCACGTCGAGCGCCCGCCCCACCTCCTCCAGATCGATGCGAGCCCCGGAGCGCAGGCGACCGGCGAAGAGCTCCTCGAGCACGTACTCGACGACGGCGCTGCTGGTCTTGGTCCGCACCAACCGCTGGGCGGGCGCGGCCGCCGCGGTACTCATTGGACGCGGCCGTCGGCAGTGAGCAGCCGAATCGGGTCGGTCCCGTCCCAGGCCGCAGACGCGCGCGAGATCTTGTTCAGGTTGGCGAGGAACCCGAGCGTGCTCTCCACTACTTCGGTGTAGAACCCGAAGTCGGTGGAGGTGTCGATGTAGGCGCTGCGGAACCGGGGGGCCAGGCTCTCGGCCGCGACCGCGTAGCCGAGGCTCTCGAAGTGGGCCTTCTTCCCGTCGTAGTCGGGCGTCACGGTCGCCAGCTGGTGGAAGGCGCACGTCCCGTCGCGACTCCACTCGCGGAACACACTGGGGCGGTCGCACAGCTGCTGGATCAGCTCGATCTGGACCGGACCGGCCTGCGCGACGGCGACCTGACACGTGATCGTGGCCTCCTCGCCACGGTAGATCAGGTGTTGGTCGAAGACGGGCAGGACGTGGAACGGCCCGACGCGGAAGACGCGCGCCCACTCGGTAGCGGCCGCGATCACGTCGTCGACGACGAAGCCCGTCTGGAAGAACCGGTACTCGCCATCGGGCCACGGCTGCTCGAACAGGCGATGCTCGATCGCGCTCATGTCTCCCGCTCCTGGCGCATCCGGCGCCGGGCCGCTGGGCCCCGCTCGCTGCTCGGCTCCGCCTCGCGACACTCGCTCATGGCGCCGGCACCGGAAGGACGAGGACCTCCTGCAGCACGGTCGCAGCGAGACGGCCGTCGGCGTCGTGGATCGCGCCACGCGCGAGACCCCGATCACCGACGACGGCGAGCGCTTCCTGCGTGTGAAGGTGCCATTGGTCGAACCGAACCGGGCGATGGAACCAGATGGCGTGATCGAGGCTGAAGCCGTTCGACCGGCCTGGCCCCGCGGCTGCCGGGTGCGCTCGGAAGACCATGTCCATCAGGAAGAAGTCGCTCGCGTAGGCGAGGAGCGCGGTGTGCAGCAGCGGTTCGTCTCCCACGTCCCGCGGGAGCCGCATCCAGTGCGACCTTGTTGTGCTCGTCGACGAACCGCCGAGGAACGAGGGCGCCTCGTCGATTCGAATCTCGATGGGCGGTGGCTGTTCGATCCAACTACGTCCGTACTCCTGCAGGTCATCCGGGAGCTCGCGAGCCCAATGCTGGAGGAGCGGCACGGCTTCCGGTGGGGTCGCGCGAGGAGCGGGCGTCGCCTGATGCAGTTCGGTGTTGCCGTCGTGGAACGAGACGATCGCGACGAGCAGTCGCTTGTCCTCCTCGAGCACCGTGACGTGTCGCGTGGAGATCGAGCGCCCATCGCGCACGCGTTCGACGACCAGCTCCAGTGGACAACCCGGCGTTCCCGCCTTGACGAACGCGGCGTGCAGCGCGTGGGGTGCTTTCTCCGTGACCGTGCTGCCTGCGGCGACGAGCGCTTGGGCGAGGAGCTGCCCGCCATAGACGTGCCCGAACATGCGGACGGTGTCGTTCGGTACTCGAAACCGATGCTCGTCGAGCCGTTGCAGCGCGAGGGCGGCGAGGAGAGCGTCGAGTGCATCGACCAGTGCTGCTTCGAGAGAAGGATCCATAACCCGGTGCACCGGGGCTGAGGTGCCGCTTGTCACCGTACTGGATCAAAGATCAGAATGACCCGGGATGCTGAGGGACGAGAAGATCCTCATCACCGGACCGGCGGGGCGGATCGCCTTCGGTCTCGCAAAGATGCTCGCGGCGCACAACGAGGTGTGGGGGATCGCCCGCTTCAGTGATCCTGCGACTCGTGACGAGGTGGAGGCGCTGGGTGTCACGACGCGCGCCGTCGACATCGCCGAGGGCGACTTCGCCGGTCTGCCGTGGGACTTCACGTATCTGTTGCAGATCGCCGCCGATTTCTCGAACGACTTCGAGCGGGCGTTCCGCGTCAACGCGGAGGGCACCGGCCTGTTGCTCGCGCACTGCCGGAAGGCGAAGGCGGCGCTGGTGATGTCGACGGTGACGGTCTACAAGCCGCACCCGGATCCGTGGCATCCCTTCGGCGAGGGCGACCCCTTGGGCGACGCCGGGTTGCCCGAACCGAAGCCCTACTCGATCGGCAAGATCGCTGAAGAGGCGGTGGCGCGCTCCTGCGCGCGCGCTCGACCTTCCCATCACGATTGCCCGCATGGGGAGCGCCTACGGCGACCGCGGCGGTCTTCCCGCGATGCATCTGCACGCCATTGCCGCCGGTGGTCCGGTTGTCGCTCGGTGGGACCCGCTCCCGTACAGTCCCATCCACTACGACGACATCAACGCCCAGCTCGAGCCGCTCCTCGACGTGGCGAGCGTGCCCGCGACGATTGTGAATTGGGCCGGCGACGAGCCCGTGACCGTGCAACAGTGGTCCGCGTACTTCGCGGAGCTCCTCGGCGTCGAGGCGCAGGTCGTCGTCGAACCGGTCCCCGGCGCGTCGATCGGCTCGGTCGGTGACCACACGAAACGCTCCTCCATCACCGGACCGTGCCGGGTGGACTGGCGCGACGGCTTTCGGCAGATGGCCGTCCAGATGTATCCCGACCGCGTGAAGGCGGGGTGATCTGTGGCGCGCTATCCGTCCGCGGAGATCCTGCTCGAGGAGGCAACCGACGAATCCGGCTTGACCGACTTCGGCGCCGGTGACTTCCGCGAAGGGCTGGAGGTCCTGCTCGAAAGCCTCGAGCGCGACGGTGACGTGAGCCCCGACGCCGATGCCGCGGTGATCGGGGACTTCCGGCGGCGGCTCGTGAACCGATTGCAGGTCGAGGCGTGGTACGCCGCGCATCCCGAGGTCGACGATGTGACCGTTCGGGGCCCGATCGACATCAACGGGTTGCCGAGGACGGGCACGACCGCACTCGCCGACATGCTGTCGCTCGATCCGCAGTTCCGGTGCCTGCGCGGGTGGGAGCAGGCGAAGCCCACGCCGCCACCCAGGGTGGACGACGAGGAGAACGATCCGCGCCGCCTCGAGTTCATCGCCATGCAGGAGCGCCGCTCCGCCCAAGACCGCGCCATGCACATCTTCGAGGTCGACGCCACGATGGAGGACACCGACGTGCTCGGGATGGCGTTCCACGGGCAGCAGATGATGCTCCCCGTCCCCAGCTACCGCGACTGGTGGCGCGAGGCCGATCTCACGCTCACGTACGAGTACCACCGCCGCGTCCTCAAGTTGCTGGGGTCGCAGCGCCCGCCCGATCTGTGGCTGTTCAAGGCGCCCCACCACAAGTTCCACCTCGGAGCGCTCGCGTCGGCATATCCCGACATCCGCTTCGTGATGACCCATCGCGACCCGGCCAAGGTGGTGCCGTCCTACACCAGCATCGTGTTGTCGGTCATGCCGCCGGCCGAGCACGAACGGGACGTGCAGGCGCTGGGTCGCGAGATCAGCGCTCACTTGCGGATCGGCATGGAGCACGCAATCGAGGAACGGGCC
>JBKPCV010000091.1:0-6377 GCA_046727575.1 Actinomycetota bacterium | reverse complement strand
CTTCTCAGGTCTGCGGACGCGCCGTCGGCAGGATCGGGACGGGCAACAACGTCTCGCCCATCAACCACTTGTCGACCCCGGCCGCGCATGACCGGCCCTCGGCGATCGCCCACACGATGAGGCTCTGGCCACGCCCGACGTCACCGCACGCGAACACGCCTTCCTCGCTGGTCATAAAGTTGGCGTCGCGCGCGACATTGCTCCGCGCGTCGAGCTCCGCACCGAGCTGTTCGAGCATCCCTTCCTGCTCCGGTCCCAGGAAACCCATCGCGAGGAGGACGAGCTCGCAAGGCAGCTCGAACTCGGTCCCCTCGATCTTCTCGAAACGGCCGTCGACCATCGCGACCTCGTGAGCGCGCAACGCGCGTACATTGCCGCTGTCGTCGCCGAGGAAACACTCGGTGTTGACGCTGTAGACGCGCTCGCAGCCTTCTTCGTGGGCCGACGACACCCGGAAGATGTTCGACCACGTGGGCCACGGGTTGGTCGGCGCGCGGGTGTCGGGTGGCCGAGGAAGGATCTCGAACTGGTGGATCGAGGCCGCACCCTGCCGATGGGCCGTGCCCAGGCAGTCGGCCCCTGTGTCACCACCGCCGATGATCACCACTCGCTTTCCGGCCGCGCTGATGGGCGACTCGTCGATGTCGCCCTCCTGCACGCGGTTGCCGTACGGGAGGTACTCCATCGCCTGGTGGATACCGCCGAGCTCGCGACCGGGGATCGGCAGGTCGCGCCACGCGGTGGCGCCCGCCGCGAGCACCACCGCGTCGAACTCGGAGCGGAGGTCGTCGACGTTCACGTCGCGGCCGACGTTGGCGTTGGTGCGGAACTCCGTGCCCTCCGCCCGCATCTGCGCGAGACGCCGGTCGAGGTGCCGCTTCTCCATCTTGAACTCGGGGATGCCGTAGCGCAGGAGGCCTCCGACGCGGTCAGCGCGCTCGAAGACGATCACGTCGTGGCCAGCGCGCGTGAGTTGTTGCGCGGCGGCGAGCCCCGCGGGCCCGGAGCCAACCACTGCGACGCGCTTCCCCGTCTTGACGTCGGGCACCTGCGGGGCGATCCAGCCCTCCGCCCAGGCGCGGTCGACGATCTCGACCTCGACCTGCTTGATGGTGACCGGGTCCTGGTTGATGCCGAGCACACAGGCCGCTTCACACGGTGCGGGACACAACCGCCCGGTGAACTCTGGGAAGTTGTTCGTCGCGTGCAGGCGCTCGATCGCGTCGCGCCAGTGATCGCGGTAGACGAGGTCGTTCCAGTCCGGGATGAGGTTCCCGAGCGGGCAACCGTTGTTGCAGAACGGGATGCCGCAATCCATGCAGCGGCCGGCCTGCAGCCGGAGCCGGTCGGGCGCGAACGGCTCGTACACCTCCCGCCAGTCGCGCACCCTCACCGGCACCGGCCGACGCGTGGGCGTCTCACGGGTCCACTGGATGAACCCGGTCGTCTCACCCATGCGCGGCCTCCATGACGCGCTGCAGCGTCTCCTCCTCGGAGAGCCCCACAGTCTCTGCCTCGCGCATGACGCGCAGCACGCGCTGGTAGTCCTTGGGCATCACCTTCCGGAACGACTCGACCTCGCTCTCCCAACCGGTGAGGAGACGCTCCGCGACCGCGGAACCGGTGAGCTCACGGTGTCGCTCGACGGTTGCGTGGAGCCACTCGCGTTCCGCGTCGTCGAGCGGTTCGAGGTCGACCATCTCGTAGTTGACGAGAGCGGGGAACGTGCCGCCAGGGTCGTAGACGTAGGCAACGCCTCCGGACATGCCAGCCGCGAAGTTGCGACCGGTCGCTCCGAGGACGACCACCCGACCGCCGGTCATGTACTCGCAGCCGTGGTCGCCAACACCCTCGACCACGGCGGTCGCTCCGGAGTTGCGGACGCAGAAACGCTCGCCCGCGACACCTCGCACGTAGGCGTGTCCACCCGTCGCGCCGTAGAGCGCCACGTTGCCGATGACGATGTTCTCTTCGGCGACGAGCGTCGCGTCGCGGTCGGGACGGCACACGACGACGCCGCCGGACAGGCCTTTGGCGAAGTAGTCGTTTGCGTCACCCTCGAGTCGCAGCGTGATCCCGCGCGGGACGAACGCACCGAAGCTCTGGCCGGCGGAGCCGCGCAGATTCACGTCGATCGTGTCGTCGGGGAGACCGTCGCCACCCCACTTGCGCGTGACCGCCGAGCCGAGCAGCGTGCCGACCGTTCGGTTGACGTTGCGGATCGGGAGGTCGATGCGGACGCGTTCGCCGCGCTCGGTCGCGGGCTCGGCGAGCGCGAGCAGCTGCTGGTCGAGCGCGCGCTCGAGACCGTGGTCCTGCGCCTTCGTGCAGTACCGGTCTTGTCCGTCGTAGGGGTTGTCGGCCGGCATCAGGATGGGCGTGAGATCGAGGCCCTGCGCCTTCCAGTGGTCGATCGCAGCGCGCATGTCGAGCGACTCGACGTGCCCGATGGCGTCGGCGATCGAGCGGTATCCAAGCGCGGCCAGGTACTCACGTACCTCTTCGGCAACGAATTCGAAGAAGTTCACGACGAACTCGGGCTTGCCGGTGAACCGCTTGCGCAATTCCGGGTTCTGGGTCGCGATGCCGACAGGGCAGGTGTCGAGATGGCAGACGCGCATCATCACGCAGCCGCTCACCACGAGCGGCGCGGTCGCGAAGCCGAACTCCTCCGCACCGAGCAGCGCCGCGATCACGACGTCGCGTCCGGTCTTGAGCTGACCGTCGCACTGGACGACGATGCGGTCGCGGAGGCCGTTTCGCATCAGCGTCTGCTGGGTCTCGGCGATGCCGAGCTCCCACGGCGCGCCGGCATGCTTGATCGACGTGAGCGGCGACGCACCCGTGCCGCCGTCGTGTCCGGAGATGAGCACGACGTCGCTGTGGGCTTTGGCGACGCCGGCGGCCACGGTGCCCACGCCGACCTGCGCGACGAGCTTCACGTGCACGCGCGCGAGCGGATTGGAGTTCTTGAGGTCGTGGATGAGCTGCTTGATGTCCTCGATCGAGTAGATGTCGTGGTGCGGCGGAGGGCTGATGAGGCCGACGCCCGGCGTTGAGTACCGGGTCTTGGCGATCCACGGGTAGACCTTCGCCCCCGGGAGCTGGCCGCCCTCACCCGGCTTCGCCCCCTGCGCCATCTTGATCTGGAGGTCGTCGGCGTTCACGAGGTACTCGGACGTGACGCCGAACCGTCCCGACGCGACCTGCTTGATCGCGGAGCGCCGGAGGTCGCCGTTGGCGTCGGGCACGTACCGGTCGGCGTCTTCGCCACCCTCCCCGGTGTTGGACTTGCCGCCGATGCGGTTCATCGCGATGGCGAGGTTCTCGTGGGCTTCTTTCGAGATCGAGCCGTACGACATCGCGCCCGTCGCGAATCGCTTCACGATCTCGGAGACCGGTTCGACCTCCTCGATCGGCACCGGTTCACGGAGCCCGGCCTTGAAGGTGAAGAGCCCGCGCAGCGTCGCGAGCTTCGTGGACTGGTCGTCGACGAGCTTCGTGTATTCGCGGTAGACGTCGAAGCGCTTGGCCCGGGTTGCATGTTGGAGCTTGAACACGGTGTCGGGATTGAAGAGGTGGAACTCGCCTTCGCGGCGCCACTGGTACTCGCCACCGAGATCGAGGTCGCGGTGCGCGCGCTCGTCGGGTCGCGGCGGATAAGCGAGCACGTGACGGCGCGCGCACTCCTCGGCGATCTGGTCGAGCCCCACCCCACCGATGCGTGACACGGTGCCGGTGAAGTACTCGTCGACAAGATCATGATCGAGCCCGATCGCTTCGAAGACCTGCGCTCCGCGATACGACGCAACAGTCGAGATGCCCATCTTCGACATCACCTTCAACACGCCCTTGCCCGCGGCCTTGATGTACTGCTTGACGGCGACGTGCGGGTCCATCCCGCTGAGGCCGTAGAGCTCCTGGATGATCAGGTCCTCGACCGACTCGAACGCCAGGTACGGGTTGATCGCTCCGGCGCCGTACCCGACGAGGAGTGCCATGTGGTGCACCTCGCGCGCGTCGCCGGTCTCGACCACCAGCCCGACCTTGGTGCGCGTCTTCTCGCGGATGAGGTGGTGATGCACCGCCGAGGTGAGCAGGAGGGACGGGATCGGCGCCCATTCACGATTGGAGTCGCGATCGGACAGCACGAGGATCCGCTTTTCCTGCTCGATCGCGAGCGACGCCTCCTGACGCACGCGGTCGAGCGCGTCGCGCAGCGCGTCCCCGCCACCCGCCACCTGATAGAGGCCGGAGATCACGTGCGCGGCGAACTCGGGACGGTCTCTGTCTTGGTCGATGTGCACGAGTTTCGCCAGCTCGTCGTTGTCGATGATCGGGAACGGCAACTCGACCTGGACACACGAGTCGGCCGTGGGCTCGAGGAGGTTGCCCTCGGACCCGATCGTGGACGACAGCGACGTGACGAGCTCCTCGCGGATCGCGTCGAGCGGAGGGTTGGTGACCTGCGCGAAGACCTGTTGGAAGTAGTCGAACAGCATGCGCGGACGATCGGAGAGCACCGCGACCGGGGTGTCGGTGCCCATCGACCCGAGCGCTTCGACGCCGGTACGCGCCATCGGTGCGACGAGCAACCGGAGCTCCTCGTGGGTGTACCCGAAGGTCCCCTGCCGGCGGAGGACCGACTCGTGGCTGTAGACGACGTGTTCGCGGTCGGGCAGGTCGTGCAGGTGAACGAGCCCCTGCTCGAGCCACTCACCGTACGGATGCTCCGCCGCGAGCTCGGCCTTGATCTCCTCGTCGTCGACGATGCGGCCCTTCGCGGTGTCGACGAGGAACATCCGCCCGGGCTGCAGGCGACCCTTCTTGACGACCCGCGCCGGATCGATGTCGACGACGCCCGTCTCGCTGGCCATGATCACGCGGTCGTCGTCGGTGACCCAGTAGCGGCTCGGACGCAGGCCGTTGCGGTCGAGCACCGCGCCGATCACGGTTCCGTCGGTGAACGCGATCGAAGCGGGGCCGTCCCAGGGTTCCATCAACGAGGCGTGATACCGGTAGAACGCGCGCTTCTCCGGCGCCATCGTCGCGTGGTTCTCCCACGCCTCCGGGATCATCATGAGCACGCCGTGCCAGATCGGGCGGCCGCCGAGCGACAGCAGTTCGAGGCACTCGTCGAAGCTCGCGGTGTCGGACGCACCGGGCGTAATGATCGGGAACGCACGCTCGAGCCCGGGAATGAGCGGCGTCGACATCATCGACTCGCGCGCGCGCATCCAGTTGCGGTTGCCCTGCAAGGTGTTGATCTCGCCGTTGTGGGCGATGTAGCGGTAGGGGTGCGCGAGCGGCCACGTCGGGAACGTGTTCGTGGAGAACCGGCTGTGCACGAGGGCGAGTGCCGACTCGATGCGCTCGTCGCGCAGGTCGGGGAAGAACTCGGGCAGCTGCAGCGTGTTCAGCATGCCTTTGTAGACGAGCGTGCGACACGACAGCGACGGGAAGTACACGGCGGGGCCGCCGATCGCGGCATCGTTCGCGTGGCCGTTGGTGACCTCGTGCTCGCAGCGCTTGCGCACGACGAAGAGCTTGCGGTCGAGGTCGATCCCGGAGGATCCGGACGGGTCGTCGACGAAGAGGTGGCAGAAACTGGGAATCACGCTGCGCGCGGTGGGACCGATCATGGAGTCGTCGGTGGGGACGATCCGCCACCCGAGCACCCGCAGCCCTTCCTCGGCGACGATCCGCTCGACGCGCGCCACGGTCTTCTCGGCGTCGGTGGGGTCGAGCGGCAGGAACGCCAACCCGACGCCGTACGAGCCGGCGGGCGGCAGGTCGAACCCGGCGACGACCCGGAGGAAGCGGTCGGGCACCTGGACGGGCACACCGGCGCCATCGCCCGTGTTCACCTCCGCGCCCTGGGCGCCCCTGTGGTCGAGGTTGCACAGTGCACCGAGCGCGGTGTCGACGATGTCGCGGCTCGCACGCCCCTTCACGTCGACGACGAACGAGACACCGCAGGCGTCGTGCTCGAAGCGCGGGTCGTAGAGGCCCGACGCCGCGGGCAAGCTGCTGAACGGCACCCGAGCGGGCGCGGTGGAGTCGTCGGCCTTCGTCATCTCAGATCCAGGAGCGCACCTACAACGACTAGAACGCACGGTGCAGAGGGACGACGCTGGCCCGGCTGCGACCACTCCAGACTAGCGGGTTCGTACGTGACCTCCCGACCCATTCCGCACTCACTCGACGATCTGCGACCGACCGATCACCCCTTCGATGCCATCGGCTCGCCACCAGGCCGGCGTCGTACCAATCTTCGCGACGACCCGAGGCTGGCATCGTCGCCGTCGCGCCGTGATCCCGTCATGCTTCCGATAGAGCGATCCCAGGTATGAGTGATCCCGTGCTCGTCGTCGGCG
>JBKPCV010000090.1:0-4895 GCA_046727575.1 Actinomycetota bacterium | reverse complement strand
GGGAGCGCTGCCGGAGGTCCGGGATCCTGCGCAAAGCCCGCACCGGGTGCCACCGCGACCGACGACGAGCCCGTTGCCGCGAACATCAGAGGCTCAGAGACCGGATCAGGCGACGCGGCTGGCGGCACCTGGGCGGGTGGCGACGCGGCGGGCGGCAGCTGCGCCGGCGGCGACGCGGCCGGCGGCAGTTGGACTGGTACTGGGGGTCTCGGCGGGGGTTGAACCGGGACCGGTGGTGTGTCAAGGGGCGCGACGGTCGGAAGCGACGGAGGCGGCACCGGCGGCGCCGGAAGCGTCGCGGCAGCCGCAGTACTACCCAGCATCCACACCCCCAGTGCCATCCCGAACAATCCGGACAATGTTGCCGACGCCCCGAGACCCCGCCGCACCTTCTGCCCTCCCCGCCTGCTGACGCGGGGGATCGTACCCGGGCCAGACGTTCGGCGCTCGCCCACCTGCTCGCGCCGAAGGCTCAGCTGCCACGGATCCGAGTAGCCGCTACGTGATCTTGGCGCCCTTGAGGAAGGCTGCCGCCACGTCGGCGGGGTCTTCCTTGTCCTCGCTGATGCTGAGCGACATCTTGTTGTAGGCGGCGGTCGTGAGCTTGGCGGACACGCCGTTGACGATCTTGAGCGCGGCCGGCGTCGCCTTGTCCTTGCGCATCAGGAACACCGGGTTGTCGGCCGGCTGGAGGCCCTTGTTGTCCGTCAGGAGCACCGCGTCCTTCGGGATAACGCTGCTGCCGGTGAAGAGCAGTGCGACGTCGATGTTGCCGTCGTCGAGCGCCTGCACCGTGAGCGGACCGCCGGCGTCGAGCTTGGCGACGTCCTTGAACTTGAAGTTGTAGAGCTTCTGCGACGTGTCACCGAGGCAGAGCGGGCGCTGCTCGCACTCGGGTGGTCCACCGAAGTTGAGCTTGCTCGATTGCTTCGCCAGGTCGGACAACGTCTCGAGGTTGTACTTCTTCGCGGTTGCTTTCGTGACATAGAAGCCGTTGACGTCGATCGCGGGCGCAGGCTTGCTCGCGACGATGTCGGTGCCCTTCAACTTGGCCAGGAGCGCCTTGTAGTTCACCGCGGAGTCACCCGACGGCTCACCACCGAGGTAAGTGAGCAAGGTGCCCTGATAGTCGGCGTACGCGTCGATGTCGCCGTTCTTCAGGGCGGGGAACACGATCTCGGTCGCACCGATGTTGTCCTTGAAGCTGATGTCGTACCCCTTCGCACCGAGCGCCTGCCCGTAGGCCTGCGAAAGCGCTTGTGCGCCTGCGAAGTTCTTGGAGCCGACCGTCACGGACTTGGTCTGCGCACCGGCGCCGGCCGCGAGCAGCGCGGTCGCGAGCAACGCCACGGCGCAGGCGACGGCGAGGAGCCGCAAGACGGAGCTGGACGTGCGGGGACGAGGGGTGCGGTTCATGGATCCTCCCTAACCGGGGGGTAGTGGGGACAAGATAGCCAGCAGCGGCCGAAATCAGACGGCTGGGTCGGGATTTGCCAGGCCGGGTGAGACGACGCGTCGCTGGATGGCGGCCAGCGTCAGTTCGAGCGCGATCGCGAGGAGCGCGACCAGCAAGCCGCCCGCGAAGACCTTCACCTGGTCGAAGGTGGCGAGTCCGTCGACGATGTAGCGACCCAGACCGCCGGAGTCGACGATCGCGGCGAGCGTCGCCGTCCCGACGACCGCGATGGTCGCCGTCCGTACGCCCGCCCAGATGAGCGGCATCGCGAGCGGGAGCTCCACGCGCATCAGGACCTGGCCACCGCTCATGCCCATCCCACGTGCCGCCTGCCGCACGTCGTCGTCGACGCCCGAGACCCCCACATACGAGTTTGCGACCATCGGGGGCACCGCGAGGGCGACCATGGCGATGAAGGCGGGAACCGACTGCACGATGCGCAGCAGCCCCTCGGGCTTGCCGATCCCGACCACCTGCACGGCGAGGATGAGGAGCGCGAGCGCGGGAAGCGCACGACCCACGTTCGCAATGTTCACCGCGATGGCGCCGCCACGGCGTATGTGACCCACGAGCACGCCGATCGGCACCGCGATCAGCGCGGCGAATGCCACCGACACGACGGTGAGCTGGAGGTGCTGGAGGAACAGCGTCGGGATGCCCTCGTTGCCGCGCCAGTTGGCGCCGTCGGTGAGGAACGACCCGACGTCGGCCAGGAAGCTCACGACCGCAGTCCCTTGCGGCGCCATGGTGTAGCGAGCGTGAGCGCGCCCAACAACACCAGGTCCGCGACGACCGCGAGCGCGAGCGACAGCACGATGCCGACCGTCAGCGGCGTTCGAAAATCGCGGTTGAAGCCGTCGAGGAGCAGCTGACCGAGACCGCCCTGCCCGATGTACGCGGTGACCGTGACGAGCCCGATGGTGGTGACCGTTGCGATGCGGACGCCGGCGATGATCGCCGGCATCGCCAGAGGAAGCTCGACCCGAACCAGTCGCCGCGTACGCGTGTAGCCCATTGCCGTTGCCGCTTCGAGCACCTCGGGCGACACGCCATTGAGCCCGGTGACCGTGTTCCGCACGAGGATCAGCAGCGTGTAGCCGGTGAGTGGGATCAGTGCGGTCGTGCGGCTCAGCCCGGTCAACGGCAGCAGCAGGCTGAACAGCGCCAGCGACGGAATGGTGTAGATGATGGCGGTGATCGCGAGGACGGGTCCGTAGACGCGGCGTCTTCGCCGACTCAACAGCGCGAGGGGGATCGCGATCAGCACGCCGAACACCACCGCGAGCACGGTGAGCTCGATGTGCTCCACGAGCCGCTGGCGGATCTCGTCGAGGTGGTCGGTGACCCACGGCCAGTAGAGCCACTTCGGACCGATGTCCTGCGCCGACAACACCGCAAGGCCGGTCACGGTCGGAGCGTAGGGGCTAGCTTCGTTCGATCACAGGCGAAGCGGTCGTGCCGATGATCCGCCTCGACGCGGTCGGCAAGACGTATCCCAACGGCACGGTGGCCGTACGCGAGCTCTCGCTCGACTTCCCACGCGACGAGATCGTCGTACTCGTGGGCCCGTCCGGTTGCGGCAAGACCACGACGCTGCAGATGATCAACCGGCTGGTCGAGCCGACGTCCGGCCGCATCTTCCTCGACGGCGCCGACGTAACGCACGCGAACCCGGTCGAGCTCCGCCGTCACATGGGGTACGTGATCCAGCAGGTCGGTCTGTTCCCGCACCAGACGATCGCCACCAACGTGGCGACGGTCCCGCGCTTGTTGGGATGGAAGAGGGACCGTGTCCACGCGCGCGTGAAAGAGCTCCTCGAGCTGGTGGGGCTCGAGCCCGCGGTGTACCGGGATCGTTACCCGGCGCAGCTGTCGGGGGGCCAGCGCCAGCGCATCGGCGTGGCGCGCGCGCTCGCTGCCGACCCCGCGGTCCTGCTCATGGACGAACCCTTCGGAGCGATCGATCCCGTGACCCGCATGCGCCTGCAGGACGAGTTCCTCCGACTGCAGCAGGAGGTGCGGAAGACGGTCGTCTTCGTGACCCATGACATCGAGGAAGCGGTGAAGATGGGTGATCGCATCGCGATCCTCAACATCGGCGGCGTGCTGGAGCAGTACGACACCCCCGCGCACATCCTCGGGCACCCCGCGTCCGCGATGGTCGCCGACTTCGTCGGCGCCGACCGGGCACTGAAACGGTTGCGCGTCACCGAGATCGATCCGAACCTGTTGGAGCACCCGCCGGAGCTCCCCCCCGACGCCTCACTCATGGAAGCGCGCGACGCCATGAAGCGCGACGGCGTGCCGCTGGTCGTGGTGATCGACGGGGGCGGGTCACTGCGCGGCGTGGTGCGCGCCGACCAGGCCGACGGCGATGGACCGCTCGCGTCGCGGATCGAGCCCGTCACGACGGTCCCGCTCCACGGGATGCTCCAGGACGCCATGGCCAAGGTCCTGCTCGCCGACACCGGGTGGGTCGCGGTGGTCGACGGCGGGCAGTTCGTCGGCGCGCTCACGCCCGAGTCGGTGTTCGAGTCGCTCCGCGCGTCAATGCAGATCGACGACCGTGACGGCGAAACCGGTGCGACAAACGGACGGTAACGTCGCCACATGGACGTCGCCGATTCGCTCGTCGACCTGATCGGCAACACGCCGCTCGTCCGGCTCGCGCGCATCGGGGCGGAACTCGAGTGTGATTTTGTGGCGAAACTCGAGATGCTGAATCCCGGCGGCAGCGTGAAGGACCGACCGGCGGTCGCGATGATCGACGCCGCCGAGCGCGACGGCCTGCTCCAGCCCGGCGGGACGATCGTCGAGCCCACCTCGGGCAACACCGGCGTCGGGCTCGCAATCGTCGCGGCCCAGCGCGGCTACCAGTGCATCTTCGTGATGTCCGACAAGATGAGCGAAGAGAAGGTGCGGTTGTTGCGCGCGTACGGCGCCGAGGTCGTCGTGTGCCCCACCGCGGTGCCGCCGGAGCACCCCGACTCCTACTACTCCGTGGCTGACCGCCTCACGCGCGACACACCGGGAGCCTTCCGGCCCGATCAGTACTCGAATCCCGCCAATCCCACCGAGCACGAGCGCTCGACCGGGCCGGAGATCTGGCTGCAGACCGACGGCCGGGTCACGCACTTCGTCGCCGGCATCGGCACTGGCGGCACGATCACCGGCGTCTCGCGCTACTTGAAGTCGCAGAACCCCGCCGTGCAGGTCATCGGTGCCGACCCCGAGGGATCCGTGTTCTCGGGCGGATCGGGACGCCCGTATCTCGTTGAGGGCGTCGGCGAGGACTTCTGGCCCGCGACGTTCGACCCGTCATCGGTCGACCGCACCGTCATGGTGTCGGACGCAGAGTCGTTCGCCGCGGCGCGGCGCGTCACACGCGAGGAGGGCCTCCTCATCGGCGGCTCCTGCGGAACCGCGGTCCATGCTGCGC
>JBKPCV010000089.1:0-10219 GCA_046727575.1 Actinomycetota bacterium | reverse complement strand
GAGCGGCGGTCAGATCGGCGTCGCCATCTCGAGGATGTCCTCCTCGTCGGCCTCGACCCAGTGCACCTTCAGCACGTGCTCCTGGGTCTCGCGGACCACCTCGGCCTTGTCTCCTTCGGTGTTCCAGCCGCAATGGCAGGTGAGCCGGAGGCGTTCGGCGTCGGTCTTCGTTCCCCCCGCGGTCATCAGCGATCGGGATAGCGACATTGTGCGTCCCAGACATCGTGGCGCATTCGGCGGCGCACTGGCGTACGCTCGTCGCCCAACGGGCATGTCGCTTGTGTCCCGACAACTGGGGGATCCGTGGCAGTCACCACTCACGAGCAGAACGGCGCGGCGCCGAAGCACAAGCGGATCCTCGTCTCGGCCGACGCGCACGGCGGGGCGCCGCTCGGCGAGCTCGAGGGCGTGCTGAATCGGATCCAGCGGGGCGAAGGCGGGGAAGGAGGAGGTAAGCGCCAGTCGCGCCTTCCGCGCATGATGCTCCTCGACGACGGCACCGGCCTCGACCGGAATCCCCAAGTGGCTCCGGAGGACCGCTTGCAGGAGATGGCGCGCGACGGCGTGTCGGCCGAGGTCATCTACGGCGGCACCGGCCTGTTCCCGGGCGAGTCGCTCGCCGACGCCGTCGACCGGTGTCGGCGCACCAACGACTGGATGGCGGAAACCTACGGCGACTACCTCGAGGTCATGGCTCCTTCGATCGCGCTTCCGCTCCCGATGGAGCCATATGGCGGCGCGGCCGACTGGGACGCGCCGACGGCGGCGCACATTCAGGCTGCGGTCGACGAACTGCGCCGCGCCGCGGCCATGGGCCTCCGGCCCGGGCTGATGCCCGACACGTCGCCGAAGCTCGGCTACAACCGGCCCGACTGGAACCCGATCTGGGAGGCGGCGTGTGAAGCCGACATCCCGCTGTCGTTCCACGTCGGCTTCGGTACCAACCCGGTGCGGAATCGCAACCCGGGCGGCGCGGTCGCCAACTACACGACGGTCGCCAGCAACATCATCGGTACAGTCGCCCAGCTCTGCGCGTCAGGGGTGCTCGCCACCTTCCCGGAGTTGGACGTCGTCATGACCGAGAGCAATGCGGGCTGGCTGGCGTGGACGATGTTCCAGATGGACGAGGCACACCGGAAGCACGGCCATTGGGCGAAGCCGAAGCTGGAGATGCCGCCGTCGGAGTACTGCCGCCGCCAAGTGCAGGCCACGTTCCAGGAGGATCCCATTGCGATCGCCAATCGCGAGTACACCGGCCTGCGCTGCCTGATGTGGGGTTCCGACTACCCACACTGGGAAGGCACGTGGCCCAACTCGCAGGACGCGATCGAGAAGCTCTTTGTCGGCGTGCCCGAGGAAGAGGTCGACCAGATCGTCCGCGCCAACGCGGTGGAGACCTTCAACTTCATGCTGTAAGGCGGCGCGCACACCGCCGCTCGTCGGCTCGGACGTTCAGGCGCCGAAGTCGGGCCGACTGTACGTGCCGGATTGGTCAGGCGAGCGGTGTGGGGGACGCCTCGGCGCGACGGTCTGCTCGCGGAGCCCGGTACGCGTCCCGGACCACGGTGCTGGTGGTGCCGTCACCCGGTTCGCCCACCGGTACGCGAGGTCCTCGTAGTTCACCCGCCACCCGCGGAAATGCGGCCACGCCGCGTCCGCGTCGCGCTCGGTCGCGAACCCGACCTCTTGCAGGAGCGCGACGGCGGCGGCGAACTCCTCGGCGGTGAGCTGCACGGGTCCGTCGGGCATGGGGTCGTGGTCGTACGTCCACCCAATGGCGTCGGCGATGCGACGGAAGGCTGTGTATCCCATGCGCAACGACAGGCGCGCCTGCGATGGCGCGGTCGTCGGGTTCAGCGCAAGCTGCATGGCGGCGGCGTCGAGGACCGACAGCAGTGCGATCGCCCACGACGACCACGGATCGGGTGAACGGAAGAGCAGCAGAACGGGATACGTGGAATGCGATTCCGAGAACTCCGCGGCCCATTGCTCCCACTGGTCGTAGAAGTCAGGCAGCGCGTCGACAATGCCGACGAGCTGGTGCCGGATGAGGATCTCGGGACCCCACGACGGTTCTCCCGCGCGGCTTGCCAACATGGCAATGAGCGACTCACGCCGGTTGAACGCGGCGTAGAGCGAGGGCAGGTACGCGATCTGCAACGCGATGACCACGAAACCCGAAGCGGCGGCGAGAATCAGGATGAAGTCGTTCGTGGCCTGCGCCGACCGCGCCAGCCCCAAGGTGAACATCGCCGCCCCGACCTCGATGACGGCGTCACCGAAGTCGTGCGTGTAGGGAATGAGCATCACGACGAACGCCGTTCCGAGTAACAAGAGCCACATCACGAGTTGTGCGAGCACTGCGACGGGCCCGATCGGTGCGAGCACCGCGTCCTTGCCTTCGTAGGTCCGTGCGAGTCGGGAGGCGGCGACGAACACCCGCCGGGTCGACCGGTTGATCCAGATCGCCAGTCGGCCTGGTCCCGACAACGAACGTGGCAGTACCAGCGTGAACACGACGGTCGTCCACGTCATCGCGAGGATGACGAAGCCGATCAGGATCCCGAGCCACACCGGCATCCGACGATCCTCTCGCGTCTCGCGGACGGGCGCTCCCTACTCGCCCGGCCGTCGTTCCCCTTCCGATGTAAGCATGTAATCATTAAGGTGGATGTTCCTGGACGAGTCCGCCGACCCCTCGCGGAGACCCAATGTCAGTCCCTCTTCCGAGCCAGCTCGGGGTGAACCTCCAACCGCCCGATGCGCTCGAGGTGCGCGTCATCACTGGAGGCGTCGCGGGCGCTGTTGAACGCGACGGGCGGCTCGGCAGCCTCCAGAGACTCATGCTCGAGGCCCTCATCGAGTCGATGACGGGTTTCGTCGTGCCGGCGACCGCGGTTCCTCGTCTCGGTCCCGACCAGTTCGCGCACGCGATGAGCGCGCGCAACGAGTCGTTCCGCTCGCGGATGGTGCAGCTGATGCTGCTGTGCGCGCTTGTGCTCGATCCGCTCCCGGAGTCCGTGGTCAACCGCGTCGACGCGTACGCGGCAGAGTTGGGCGTGAGCAACGACATGTTGCGCGTGGCGCGACGGCTCGCTCGCGGCAGTTTCGGCCTCGCGCTCGTCGACTTCCAGCGCAGCGGTTACATGGCGAGCTGGGACCCGACTCGAAGCGCGGCGCTCCACACGTCTCACGAGCTCACGGAAGGGTGGGAGCAGCGCGTGCACGACGAGGACCTTGCCCAGCGGTGGTTGTCGCTCCGAGACCTGCCTGAAGGAACCCTCGGGCGTGAAGTCGCGAAGTTCTACGACGCGCGCGCCTTCGCATTCCCCGGTATGCCCGGCAGCGCGCCACCGCTCCTTGCGCAGCACGATTGGGTCCACGTGCTCGCGGAGTACGGGTCGACGGTCGAATCCGAGATCGAAGTGTTCGGCTTCATTGCACGTGCCAACGATGATCCACGCGCGTTTTCGCTGCTGGCCCAGATCGTCTGCCTCTTCGAAACGGGGTATTCGGCAACCGGCATGGGCCTCTTCGAATACGACCGCGGGCATCTCTCGCACGCGGGCATGGCGGTGCGACTCGCCGACGCGATGCGCCGCGGCGCCCTCTGCGCCGCGGCGAACCAGAGCATCGACTTCCTCGCGCTCGACTGGTTCGCACACGCGGGCTCGCCGGTCGACGAAGTGCGCGCCCGGCTCGGTGTGCAACCGAAGGCCGCTCGAGCGATCGAAGTCGGCTCGGTGACGCCCTGGGAGGTCGGCGGCATCTCGCCGCACCAGTACCTCACCGGCCGACAAGTGGCCGAAGCCGCTGGCCGGGTGTTCGATCCCTACGGCGCGTCGCCGGCGCCGAACTGAGCCCGACCGGCCGGGGCTTGGCGGGTTCGGCATGTGGAAAATCCTGTGGAGATCGCGTAAGTTCCGGCGATGGCGACGCCGGACCCGCGACGTGACGTCGAGCGCTTCGAGGCGTACCGGAGCGCGCTGCGTCGCGCTGCGGCCGGAGACTCCACGTCGGGAGGGGTGAATCAGCCGCCCCGGCGCCGCCGTTGGCGATTCCCGCGACGCCGCCGCGGCTCGTAGGCCATCTCGTACTCGTACACTGCAGGCCAGTCGACATGGCCGCGCGCCGGAGGGGAGGAACAGTGCGGCAGTGGGTGGGCGCCTGTCGTAGGCGTCGCGTCACCGCGGTGGTCGCAACCACCGCCGTGCTCATCACCGTTGTCGTCGGCACGCTGGCCGTCCCCGCGGGTGCGGGCAGCGACGGCAACACGAACCGCCTGCAGCTGAGGGCCGCGATCGCCGCGACGAAGGCCGCGTACAAAGGTACGAGCAGGGCGGTGGATCCGACGCCGAGACCCGCGGTGAGGGGCAAGTACCTGATTGTGGTCTCGGCCGGCCAGTCGTCGATCAGCGCGCAGGTTCCCGCCGCGGCGCTGGTCGACGCCGCGGAGGCCATCGGCTGGCGGGTCGACGTGTACGACGGGATGCTGACACCGGCGCGGTATCCCCAGTTGGTCCGGCAGGCGATCGCCGCGGGAGCCGACGCGCTCCTCACGCTCGGGATCGACTGCCAGGCTGTGAAGCGCCCGCTGGAGGAGGCGAGGGCCGAGGGAATCGCAGTGACCGGCCTCGCGGCCTTCGACTGCAGCGATCCGCGTGGGGGAGCCGCGAAGCAGAGCCTGTTCAACGCGCCGCTCAACTTCGGACCCGAGGTGAGGAATGTGGGCGACTGGGTCGCCTCGTACGGCGTCGACCAGGCGAACTACGTGATCGCCAAGTCCAAGAACGCGGCGAAGATCATGCTCGTCACTGGCCCTGAATACACGACGCTGTACTACGTCGACCGAGGGTTCCGGAGGACGATCGCCAAGTCGGGCAGTTCGAAGATCGTGAGCACGCTCGAGATCTCGAACGGCGACTTTCTCAATGGTCAGCTCCTGCCGAAGATCCAGGCCGAACTGCTGCGACATCCCGATGTCAACTGGATCCGGAGCCCGTTCACCTACGCGACCACGCTCGGGGTCGTCCCCGCACTGGGCGCAAACGACTCGAACATCAAAGTGATGGGCGGCGAGGGCTACCAGCCGGAGCTCGACCTGATCCGCGCAGGCAAAATCACGGCGGTGAACGTCGTCTCGGCCGGCTGGGAGGCGTGGGCTGCCGTCGACTCGTTGAACAGCGTCTTCCGAGGGGAGAAGCCGGTCGACAGCGGGTTCGGGTGGACGATGACCGATCAGCAGCACAACCTGCCTCCCTCCGGGGAGGCGGAACCCGCGTTCGACTACCGAGCTGCGTACCGAAAGGCATGGGGCGTGGGTTGACGACGCGCGACCTCGCGCTGCGCGTCGAGCACCTGTCGAAGTCGTTTCCTGGCACGTTGGCCCTGGACGACGTGTCGTTCGAGGTACCGCGCGGAGAGGTACACGCGCTCGTCGGCGGCAATGGTTCGGGGAAGTCGACGCTCCTCATGGTCCTCGCAGGCGTGTACCGCGCCGACCGCGGCGGCACGCTCACCGTCGACGGGACCCAGATCGCCGCCGATCGCGCCACTCCCGGGTGGGCCCGTGCCGCTGGCCTGCGGTTCGTGCACCAGCACCTTGGCGTCTTCGCCACGTTGACAGTCGCGGAGAACCTCGCGATCGGCGGCGGGTTCGACACCACCCGGGCGGGAAGGATCGACCGACGTCGGTTGCGCCGACGTGCGCTCCGGCTGCTCGACCGGTTCGGCATCGATGCGCGACCCGACACCGTGGTCCGGACACTTCCGGTCGCGGAGCGCACCATGCTTGCGGTCGCGCGCGCTCTCCAGGACGACACGAGCGACGCACACCACATCTTCGTGTTGGACGAGCCGACCGCGGCGTTGCCGGCTACGGAGTCGGCGCGTGTCTACGCCGCGCTGCGCAGGAGCGCCGAGCGAGGCCACAGCGTGCTCTTCGTGAGTCACCGTCTCGACGAGGTCGTCACCACGGCCGACCGCGCCACGGTGCTGCGCGACGGGCGAGTCGCCGGCGGGCTGTCGCGTGAGGAATTGACGCGCGAGCGCCTCATCGACCTCATCGTCGGTCGCCCGGTGCCGCGTGAACGGCGCCCTTCTCCGTCGATCGAGACGCGCGTCGCGGTCGAGGTTCGGGAACTGTGGGGCCGCGAGGTGCGCGGCGTGAGCTTCACGGTGCGGCGTGGCGAGGTGCTCGGCCTCGCCGGACCGCTCGGGTCGGGGCGCTCCGCGCTCTTGCAGATGCTCTTCGGCGCTCGATCCATCCGACGGGGCTCGTTCCTCCTCAATGGAACGAGCGTCCGCTTCACCTCGATCGCCGAAGCGATGCGCGCCGGCATCGCGTACGTTCCGCAGGATCGCGGCGGAGCCGCGTTCCCGGACCTCTCCGTGAGCGACAACATCGCGGCCGCGACCGTGGCACGGTCGAGGACGCATTGGCGACTGCGACGTCGGGACGAGGTCCGTGACGCGCGCCGCGCCATGGACCGATTCGTCATCCGAGCGCGCTCCCCGCGGCAGACGATGGCAACACTCTCGGGCGGCAACCAGCAGAAGGTGATCGTTGCCCGCTGGTTGCGCCGGGCACCCGTGCTCCTCCTGCTCGACGAGCCGACCCGTGGCGTCGACGTCGAGTCTCGCGTCGAACTGCACAGATTGTTCGCCGCCAGCGTCGCTTCCGGCACTGCGGCAATCGTCGCGTCAGACGACTTCGAGGAGCTGTCCAATCTCGCGGACCGTGTGCTGGTCATGGTCCGAGGTCGCGTCATCGGCCAGTTGCAGCAGCCCGACGTCAGCCCGACGCGGATCGCGGAGCTCGCGTTCGGAACGGCGGCGCTGCCGACGTGAGCGACCTCGACACCGGGGGACGGGACCGGGCGCGAACGAGTGTGCGCCGTGACCGCGCGTTGGTCTTCGTGCAGAGCTACGCGCTGGTCGTGGCGTTCGTGGCGGTGATGCTCTTCTTCAGCCTCTGGAGCGAGACGTCGAGCACCTTCCCCACCGCCGCGAACATCAAGAACGTTCTCGGCAACCAGGCGGTGATCGGGATCCTCGCGCTCGCGATCATGTTCCCGCTCGTCTGCGGCGAGTTCGACTTCTCGGTGGGGCCAGTCGCGGGCCTGTCGCAGGTGCTCACGGCCGGCTTCATGGCCCGTCTCGGAGTACCGCTGGTGCCGGCGATCGTCGTGGGCATCGCGGTGGGAGCGTTCGCCGGCATTGTGAATGGCACCACGGTCGGCCGGGTCGGGGTGAACTCGTTGATCGTGACGCTTGGGATCTCGACGGTGATCGCGGGCATCGTGTCGTGGTACACGAACGGGCAGTCGATCATCACGGGAATCTCGGGCGATCTCGTCGACCTCGGCTCCGGGAACCTCTGGGGCTTGCCGCGCACCGTGTACGTGCTCGCGATCGTCGCGGCGTTCGTGTACTACGTGCTCGAGCACACACCGTTCGGCCGGTACTTGTACAGCATCGGATCCAACCCCGACGCCGCGCGCCTGGTTGGACTTCCCGTCGGACGGCTGGTTGCGCTCGCGTTCGTGCTCTCGGCGACGCTCTCCGGGCTCGCGGGCGTCCTCCTGGTGGCGCGCAACGGAAGCGCCAGCCCGCAAGTCGGCACGGTCAGCGACAGCCTGCAGGCCCTCGCGGCGGCGTTCCTCGGTGCGACGACGATCAAACCCGGCCGTTTCAACGTCCCTGGCACGTTGATCGCGATCTTCTTCCTCGCGTTCATGGTGACCGGACTCTCGCTGGCCGGCGTCGCGAGCTGGGTGAACGACGTGTTCAACGGCGCGGCGCTCTTCCTCGCGGTGTTGATCTCGACGCTCGTGGGTCGCTCCCGGAGCCGTTGAGCGCGCGGCGCCGATCCCTCAGGCGTCGAGCAGCGTCCGCGCGCGTGGGATCTCTGAGAGTTCGGCGTCGGCGGGCACGCGCTCCATCACGTCGCGGAGGGCGTTGACATCGCCATGGGTGTTGTCGCCGTCGAGCTCGGCTAGGTCGAGGGCGGCGCGAAGCTCGAAGACGAGCGCGCCCTGCTCCGCGGCGAGCGTCCGCGCTTTGACGAGCTCTGACCGGACACCGGCGACATCGTCGACGTCGAGTGCCCGAAGAATCGACGCGCGCGTGCGATGCGTCTCCGCGGTGAACACGTGCTCGGTGGTGCGCTCCGCTCGGCGGAGCGACTCGTCGGCGTCGGCGAGCGCCTCGGCGAGCTCGCCGAGTTGGAGGTGCATGAGGGCACGCTGCGCGATGTCGAACGGGAGCAGGGCTTCCGCGCCGAGGCTCTGCCATTTCTCCATCGCCGGCGCCAGCATTTCGAGTGCGGCCCGTGGCTCGCCGATATGAGCCAGCGAGATCGCCCGTCCAGCAGTCGCGGTGGAGAGCCAGAACTGCATGCCGTAGCGCTGCGCGACGGCGATGGCCTGCTCGTGCAGGTCGCGGCTGCGGTCGTAGCGTCCTGCGAGCCCCTCGATCAGGGCTGCGTACGACGCCACATAGGCCTCGGTGAAGGCTCCGGTGGGGTAGTGGGGTAGCGACTTCGCTCGTTCCGTCGCTTCGGCGAGACGCGTCTCGGACTCGGCGGTCTCGCCGACCATCCACAGCACACAACCAAGGTGTGTGAGCGCAACCGCGAACGCGTCGCTCGGGAGCAGCCAGCGTTGCGACGCACGAGCGCCGGGCTCGCGTGCTTCGAACCGCTTGACCGACTCCTGGAGAGCCGCACGCGACTCCAGCATTCGGCCTTCGAAGAACCGTTGCGCGCCGAGGCAGCACAGGATCTCCGGCTCGAGTTCGGGCCGCGTGATGGCGGTGAGTCGGTCGACGGCCTCGGCAGCTGCGCGCAGGTCGCCGTGCACCAGGTAGTACGCCCAGATCGCGGCCAATGGCGGTGCGACTTCGACGCCGGTCGCGACCTGCTCGCTCAGCTCGAGGCTCCGGCGAAAATCGGTCGCTGCGTTGGGCGAGCCGTAGCCGTGCATGCTCACGTGGCTCGTGCCGCGGACGATATGCAGGTTGAACTCGAGGAAGTCTCTCTCTGGTCCCTCGGGGAGTGACGAGAGCAACTCGAGGCTCCGATCGAGATCGCGGATCGCCTCGACGTCGGCCGCGGCGGTCTGCGCGCGTAGGCCCGCCTGGAGGTACCACGTCACCGCTTCGTCGGGCACGCTCGCGGCATCGAAGTGCTGGGCCACCAGGCCGGGGTCTGCATCGGGACGGCTGCGGAGCGTCTCGGCCACCCGAAGGTGGATCGCGCGCGCGCTGCGCCGCTCCTGCGAGTCGTAGGCAGCATCGCGGACGAGAGCATGCACGAACTGGTACGAGGCGGAAGACTGCGTGCCAGGGATCTCCTCGACGACGCCGGCTCGAACGAGCTCGGACAAACCTGCGAGCAGCTGTCGACGCGTGAGGCCTTCGACGTCACGAAGGAGATCGACGTCGATCTCACGGCCGATCACCGAAGCCGATTGGGCGAGTTGCTTGTTGTCACCGAGCGCGTCGAGACGCGCCGTCAGCAAGTCGCGGATGGTCGGGGGGATCGTTTCAGCACCGTCGAAGCGATTCGAGCCGTGCCCGATCGACTTCGCGAGCTCCTCGGCGAACAGCGGGTTGCCATCCGAGCGGGCCGCGATCACGTCCTGGAGCTCGGCGGGGACGTGGTGGAGATCGGCCACGGCGCGAATGAACTGGGCCTCCTCCAGACCGGTGAGCGGTTCGACGTCGATGATGCGGGACGTCGGCCCTGACCACGGCGGGTCGAATTCGGGCCTCCCGGTGACGAGGAGCAGCAACGGCAGCGTCGACTCGAGCATGCTGAGCCGTGCCAGCCACTCGAGTGTGGTCTGGTCCGCCCACTGTGCGTCTTCCACCAGCAGCAGGACGCGTCCACGGCGCGCATGCGCGCGCACGACGTCGGTGAGCGTGTCGAATGTCCGCTCGCGGAGCAGGCGTGGCTCGCGCGCCGGGAGCGCGAACCGCTCGGCCGCTGGGAGTCCGAGCACGTCGACGAGGAATGGCATCGCCCGTGGGCCGAGCCCGAGCGCCGCGGACGCTGCTTCGGTCTTGGTCAGCCGGACGTCGGCGTCGTCGTCCGGCTGGAATTCGAGGGCGCGTTCGAGCATCCCGGCGACGGGGAACAACCGGCTCGCTCGTCGATCCGACGCGCAGAACGCGGTGAGGACCACGCTGCCGACGAGGTGTGCCTCCGACGCGAGCC
>JBKPCV010000088.1:0-5406 GCA_046727575.1 Actinomycetota bacterium | reverse complement strand
GCGACGGCCAGAGCGCGCGCGCGAAGCGTCCCGACAGGTGCGCGAGCTTCATCCGAACACGAAGCGCACGAGCTGATCGGCGAAGGGAGACAGGATCCGGCCGGCGAAGCCGGTTGTGAACACGAGGATGAACAGCACGAGAAACCCGTAGGGCTGGAACCGGTACCACGCGGGCAGCCACTCCTTCGGCAGGATCCGCGCGACGAGCTCGGATCCATCGAGCGGCGGGATGGGAACGAGATTGAAGATCCCGAGAAACAGGTTCACCAGCGCGAACGAGAAGAGCACCTGGATGCCGAGCGGCAGGCGGTCGAAGGTCAGGATTCCTCCGACGCTCGCGGGGTCCCACAAAGCCTTGGCCGCGACCGCCGAGACGCCCATGAGCAGGAAGTTCGTGGTTGGCCCGGCGAGGCTCACGAAGAGCATGTCGCGGCGTGGATCGCGCATGCGCGCCGGGTTCACCGGGACGGGCTTCGCCCACGCCAGCACCGGCACGCCGAGCAGGGCGCCCATCGCCGGCATCACGATCGAGCCGACCGGGTCGATGTGCGGGATCGGGTTGAGCGTCAGCCTCCCGGCGCGCTTGGCGGTGTCGTCACCGAACCACGACGCCACCACACCGTGGCTCACCTCGTGGAAGATCACTGCGACGATGAGGCAGCCGAAGAAGACGACCGCCTGCTGGAGGTCGGTGTTCACGCAAGCGAGCTCAGCGGCGCTGGGATGCGCAGTTGATGCAGAGGCGTGCCGCCGGCATCGCCTCGAGCCGCGCGTCGGCGATGCGCTGATGGCAGCTCTCGCACTCGCCGTAGGTCCCCGCGTCGAACTTCGCGAGCGCGTCCTCGATCTCGTTCAGGGTCGCGCCGAGCTTGCCCGCGAGCGCGTCCACTTCACCACGCTCCGCGGTGACCTGGCCGGAGTCGGCGAAGTTCTCGTCGAAGTCGAGCCGCGCGCCGGTACCGTGCCCCAGCCGTTCGAGCTGGTCACGCAGGCGATCGCGCTCTTCTTGGAGCTGATCGCGCAGCACCGCGTGGGTCGTGTCGGCCATGGCGCCGATTGTACTTCTGCGATCCTGGCCAGGGGCAGGGGGGCTCTCAGCGGCGCGCGCGGGGGTGGGCGAGGTTGTAGACGGCCCGTAGGCGCTCGGGTGAGACCCGCGTGTAGACCTGGGTGGTCGACAGGCTTGCATGGCCGAGGAGCTCCTGCACGACCCGGATGTCGGCCCCGCGGTCGAGCATGTGCGTCGCACAGGAGTGCCGGAGCACGTGCGGGAACAGCCGGCCGCCCAGGCCGGCGCGTTCGCCCGCAGCACGGACGATCAGCCAGGCGCCCTGCCGCGTGAGGCGCCCACCCCGGGCGTTGAGGAACACGGCCGGCGTCGCTGCCCGCCTCGCCGTGCCGCCTGTGCTGTGTTCGAGCGCTGGGCGCCCCCGTTCGAGATATCCCGACAACGCCGCCCGGGCGGTGCGTCCCAGCGGGACGACGCGTTCCTTGCTCCCCTTGCCGAGCACCCGCACGATGCCGTCGCGCAACGACAGGTCACCGAGGTCGAGGCCGACCAGCTCGCTGATCCGGAGGCCACCCGCGTACAGCGTCTCGAGGAGCGCACGATCGCGCTGCGCGCGGGCATCGTTGCCGGGCACGGCCCCCAGCAGCGCTTCCACTTCGGCCTCGGTCAGTGCCTTGGGAATTCCCTGGGGAACCCGCGGTGCGCCGATGTCCTCGCTCGGGTCCGAGCGCACGAGGCCTTCGTCGACGCAGAACCGGTGGAACGAGCGGACTGCGGCGAGCGCCCGAGCGATCGACGATGGCGCGTAGCGCAGGTTGCCGTCGTCGTCTCGTGCGTTGCGTAACTCGTCGACATAGGCCGCCACCACTCCTTCGCTGAGTGCGGCCGGGTCGGTCTCGCCGCGGGCGCGGAGGAACTCGGCATAGCGACGGAGATCACCGCGGTACGCGCTGAGCGAGTTCGGTGCAAGACCGCGCTCGACGCGCAGCCACGTCTCGTACTCGATCAGCGATTCCGCCAGCGCGTCGGGTTGCTCCCGCGTCGTGGTGGCCATGCGCGCTACGACATGAGTTGCTGGCGGGCGACGAGCAGGCCGATGATGCTCTTCGCGTCGACGATCTCGCCGCCGCTGATGAGCTCGTCGACCCGGGTGAGCGCAACCGGCTCGATGGTCATCTGTGCTTCTTCCGCGCTCACCGCGGCGCGCTCGGTCTCCTCGAGGTCGGTCGCGAGGAACAAATAGGAGTACTCGTCGGTGAAACCCGGCGAGTTGAAGAACCCACCGAGCGCACGGACGTGGCCGGCGCGGCGGCCGATCTCCTCCTCGAGCTCACGCGCCGCGGTGACCTCGGGTGGCTCACCGGGCACGTCACGCTTGCCTGCTGGCACTTCGAGGAGCGCCCGGCCGGCCGCGACGCGGTACTGGCGTACCATCAGCGCGTTGCCGGCGTCGTCGACCGGCACCACCACGACCGCACCCGGGTGACGCACGATGTGACGGTCGAACTCGCCTCCGTCGGGCCCGACGACGCGGCGCCGCTCGAGGACGAGGAACCCCGCCTCGCACACCGTCGTGGTGTCGACGACGCGGAAACCGGCGTTGTCGGTGGACTCGGTCACACCGCGGCCGCGGGGTCCCCGACCTCCAGCGCGTCGGGAGCGTCCACGACGATCGGCAGCCGCGGCGACCGGCCCTCCGCCCGCTCCCTCGCAGCGCGGATGAACGCCGCGAACAGCGGATGCGGCCGATCGGGCCGGCTCTTGAACTCGGGATGGGCCTGAGTGCCGACGAAGAACGGATGGTCGGGCAGCTCGATGAACTCGACGAGCCGATCGTCGGGCGAGGTGCCCGAGCACCGCATGCCACCGGCTTCGAGCCTGGCGCGGTAGCGGTTGTTGAGCTCGTACCGGTGGCGGTGGCGCTCGTAGACGAGCTCGGCGCCGTACGCCCGCTGCACGACCGAGCCGGGAACGAGCTTCGCCGGGTACGTCCCGAGCCGCATCGTGCCGCCCTTGTCGACGACCTCACGCTGCTCGTCCATGAGGTCGATCACCGGGTGCGGGCTGTGCGGCTCGAACTCGCTCGAGTTGGCGCCGGCGAGGCCGCAGACATCCCGCGCGAACTCGATGACCGCACAGTGGAGACCGAGACACAGCCCGAGGAAGGGGATCCCGTGCTCGCGCGCGTAGCCGGCGGCGGCGAGCTTGCCCTCGATGCCGCGGATGCCGAACCCGCCGGGAATCACGATGCCGTCGACGCCAGCGAGGCGGCCCTCCGCCAGGAGACCCTCGGTGTCGTCGGACGCGATCCAGTCGATCTCCACCTGGGCCCCGCAGTCGAAGCCCCCATGCCGCAGTGCCTCCACCACCGACAAGTACGCATCGGGAAGGTTGACGTACTTGCCGACCAGACCGATGCGCACCGGCTCGCGCGCGGCTTCGACCCTCGCGACCAGCTGACGCCAGTCGTCGAGATCGGGCTCGTGCTCGGCGAGGTGCAGGACCCGGCAGATGTAGTGGTCGAGGCCCTCCTCGTGCAGGACGACGGGGATCTCGTAGAGCGTCGGTGCGTCGACGCACGACACGATGCCCTCCTCCGGCACGTCGCACAGGAGCGAGATCTTCTCCTTGAGATGGGTCGGGATGGGCCGGTCGGAGCGGCACACGATGGCGTCGGGCTGGATACCCCGGCCGCGCAGCTCGGTCACCGAGTGCTGGGTGAGCTTGGTCTTCTGCTCGCCCGCCGGTGCGATGTACGGCACGAGCGTCACGTGGACGTAGAAGACGTTGTCGCGGCCGACGTCCTTGCGGAACTGCCGGATGGCCTCGAGGAACGGGAGGATCTCGATGTCGCCGACGGTGCCGCCGATCTCGGTGATCACGACGTCGACGTCCTCGTCGGCGGCGAGCGCCCGGATGCGCTGCTTGATCTCGTTCGTGATGTGCGGGATCACCTGCACCGTCTGGCCCAGGTAGTCGCCACGCCGCTCCTTGGCCAGCACGTCCTGGTAGATCGAGCCGGTGGTTGCGTTCGAGCGACGGCTGAGCGCGACGTCCACGAAGCGTTCGTAGTGACCGAGGTCGAGGTCGGTCTCGCCCCCGTCGTCCGTCACGAACACCTCGCCGTGCTGGAACGGGTTCATGGTGCCGGGGTCGACGTTGATGTACGGGTCGAGCTTCTGCATCGTGACCCGGAGACCGCGGGCCTTGAGCAACCGCCCGAGCGACGAGGAGGTGAGGCCCTTCCCCAGGCTGGACGCCACTCCACCGGTCACGAAGATGTGCTTCGCCAACGCTCCTGCGCTCCTTGCGACGACGCGAAAACGGCCGTCGGCGACCGTACCATGCGGTCCGACGACATTGGCGTACCGCTACCGTGCCACCCGATGGTGGCCGCCGCGACACCAGGGACGCAGCGCGCGACTGATCGTCAATGGCGCATCGACGCGATGGTCGTCGGCACCGTCGCCGTCCTCCTCCGCCTTCCGGCCCTGTTCGCGTCCCGATCGCTGGTCTTCGACGACGGCGTGTACGGCGCGTCGGCACTGGCGATGCGTCGCGGCGACGTCCCGTTCCGCGACGTCTTCTCGAGCCAGGGGCCGGTGTTCCTCCCACTCGTCTGGCTCGCGGATCTCCTCGGCTTCCGCACGCTCGACGCGCCGCGCCTGCTCAGCCTGGCATCGGGTGTGCTGCTGACGATCGCGATCTATTCGTGCGCCCGGCGTGTCACGACGCGCGGTCACGCCTTGCTCGCGGCCGGACTCGTGACCACCAGCGGGTCGGTCCTCTGGGTGACCGGTCCGGTGAACGCCGACGGTCCGTCGATGGCACTGTCCGTCCTCGCGATCGCGCTCGCGCTGCGGACACTCGACCACGTCGAGCCGCGGCTGGGGGACGCGGTCTGGGTGGGCCTGGCGGGCGGCGCGGCGGTGTCGATCAAGGCGACTTCCGTGCCCGCCGCGCTGACCGCGGGCGTCGTGCTGCTGTTGGTGCGGCGGCGGATCATCGACGCCGCGCTCGCGGCCGCGGTGTCGATCGGCGTGTACTTGGCGACCGCAGCCGTCTGGGGAATCGGTAGCGTCTGGGAGCAGTCGTTCACGTACCACAACGATGCGAGGCGCTTGTACTCGCGTCCCGACGCGGCGTGGACGGTCATCACGACGCTGTGGGAGCGCGACCCGCTCGTCGTGGTCGCACTCGGCCTGGCGCTCGTCACCGCACTGGTTGCGCGGACGCAAGCACGGAAACGCCGTCACGACCCGCCGCTCGCGGCGCGCGAGCACCGCATGCCGCGTGTGGGCGTCCTCGTCGCGGTACTCGTCTCATGGGCCGCGCTCGTCTTCGCGCTCCTCGTGTACGAGCCTGCGCTCTTCCGAGCCCATGTCGCACAGATCGTC
>JBKPCV010000087.1:0-15041 GCA_046727575.1 Actinomycetota bacterium | reverse complement strand
GGATCACACCGCCCGAAGGCGGCATCTCTGTCTTCGACCACCATCCGGATCTCTGGGCGACGTTCAACCGTTTCTACGGCTACCTCTGGAGCTGCGGCGCGCTCGACCAACCCACGAAGGAAGCCGCGCGCATGCGCAATGCACGCGTCACCGGATGCCCGGTCTGCCGCAATCTTCGGTTTGCGGGCGCGCGTGAACAAGGCCTCACCGAGGACTACGTCGAGCTGATCGTCGACGGCTACGAGAAGTCCGACCTCCCTGACCGCTGGAAGGACGCGGTGCGCTGGACCGACGCCGTGATCGGTTACCCCGCGGCGATCAGCGACGAGGAACGCGCCGAGATCGCGGCCCGCTTCACGCCCGCCGAGTTCGCGGAACTCACACTCACGGCCGCCATCGCGCAGGGCTTCTCGAAGTCAGTGGTCGCATGGAGCGGCGCCACCGACATGCCCACCACGATCGTGCCGACTCCCACCCCCGACGGGACGGTGACCGACGGTTCCTGAGCTCACCGTGCGATCGCCAGCGGGAGCGCCTCGATCGCCTGTGCGCTCGTCATGCCCGCCGTTGCGCGGATGATCGCGGCGTAGAGGCGCGGCGCGACCCAGGCTGGCCCGTCACCTTCGAAGTGGTTCCCGTCGCGCGGGCGCAACACCAGACCGTCTACCGTCGCCGGACACGAAGTTCCGCCCGGTGGACACACGATCGCGGCGAGATCGGCGACGCCGACGGTGCCGGGATATCGCACGGCGAACCGGCGGAATACCGAGTTGAGGTGGTTGCGCCGCAGTCCCTCGTCGGGTCGCAGCGGCATCACTTCACTCGAGTCGGCGGGGGCGGGAAGCGTGATCAACACCAGGCGCGCGCCCTGCGCGGTGAGACGCGAGCGCGCGGCGTCGAGCTCCGCGAGCAGCGCGTCGTCACCCGCGCGTGTCCCGAAGTCGACCTTGACGCCGTTCGCGAGCGCGTCGGACGTCTCCCAGGTGCTGAGCCAGAGCACCACGTTCGGCGCGGCCTCATTGACCGCGTCGGACTGGTACTGGGCGGTGAACGTCGCGCACGCCTCGCCCCACGGAACGGGCGAGCCGTCGGCGCGCAGTGGTGTCTCGGTCGTCATCCCACAGCCGGGACGCGTGATCGACGACACCGAGACGCCGTGCGCGGCCGCTTCTACTTGGAGCGCGTCGCCCAGTGTGTCGGCGACCGAGTCGCCGAGCAGCAACATCCGGCTCACCCCGAGCTCTGCTTCCGACGCCTGCACCGGGACCGTGGGAACCGTGACGGGTTGCGACCGAACGACAGCATTCGGTCGCGCGACGAGGAAGCGGGGAGGTGATGTGCCGCCCGAAGTGCCCACGACGATCGCGACCGCGGTGGCGAGACCTGCCGCGGGCGCGATGACGAATGCTGCGCGCCTGCGCAGCCACACTCCCCGGCGAATCGGGACCTCGAGGCAGTAGTACGACAGCGTGGCGCAGCCCAGCGTCAGGCCTGTGCGCGCCGCGGCCAGCGCCCACCCCGACAGCCCGGTGCGCCCTTCGGTCACCGCGACCGCGATGGGCCAGTGCCAGAGATACAACCCGTACGAGATCGCGCCCACCCAGCGGACCGGGCGCACCGCGAGCAGGGCGACGAGCGGCGATCGAGTCGGCTGCACGACCGCGGCAATGACGATCGCGGTCGAGACCGCGAACAGGAGGAGTCCTCCGCGATACAGGAACGCCTCGCTGTCAGCGACGTTCGCGAACATCCACACACAGACGCCGGCGGCGACCAGCCCCACGACCTGAAGAGCGGCGCGCGTCCGCGCGGTGCGCGGCGACCAGCGGAGCAGCACGATGGCGAGCAGTGCACCGACGAGCAGCTGGCCCGCCCGGGTATCGGTGCCGTAGTACGCGCGCGACGGATCCGCGCTGTCGTACCAACGCGACATCAAGACGCTCGCGGCGACGATGCCGAGCACGCTGCCGATGGCGAGCAGCCAACGGCGGCCTCGCCCCACTCGGAGACACACAAAGGTGACGAGCGGCCAGACCAGGTAGAACTGTTCCTCGATCGCCAGCGACCACGCGTGTCGGAGCGGCGAGGCGTCCCGGAACATCGCGAAGTACGACTGCCCGGACGAGATGAACCGCCAGTTCGCGGCATAGAAGAGTGTCCAGATCGAGTCGGATCGGATGCTCGCCAACTCGTCGCGGTGCGCCACCGCGGCCGCCCAGATCGCGATCGCGATCAGCACGAGGAACAGCGCGGGCAGGAGCCGGCGCGCGCGACGGGCCCAGAACGCGGCGAAGCGGATGGTCGACGTCCGGTCCCATTCGATGACGAGCAACGACGTGATCAGGTAGCCCGACAACACGAAGAACAGATCGACGCCGAGAAAGCCGCCGGGCGCCCACCCAGCGCCGAAATGGAACGCGATCACCGAGCCGACTGCGACGGCGCGCAGCCCGTCGAGCCCGGGCTTGTAACCAAAACCGCGGCGCGCGACGTCATCTGAGGCCGTCACGTGGGAATCATCTCGCACACGTATCGAGCGCTGCCCGAACCCGCGCAACTCCGGCGTATGCGAACGTACCGTCGTCTCGTGACGCGGGTTCGTCCCGAGGAGTGTCGGTGTAGAGAAGCCCGCTCCCGCGGCGCCCCAACGATCTCCTCGGGACGTACCGCCACCAAGTATTCCCCATCTCGAGCGGTTTTTCCACTCCCGAAGCGGGGTTCTCCACGGATGCCTGTGGATAACTGGGCGATGACGCCGAAACTCGGGCACCGTTAGCCTGATCCAGTGCCAATCACCAACGCCGATATCACCGCTCGAGTGGCGGGCCAGACCGTCGCCGGGCGGTTCCTCGACACCGTCCGCGCCCACCCTGACGCGGTGGCGCTGCGCTGGAAGGTCGGAGCGGAGTATCGGACCCTCACCTTCGCCGGTTACGCCGACCAGGCGGCGCGGGTCGCCTCGGGGTTGGCGGGTCTCGGCGTCGGGCGCGCCACTCGAGTGATGCTGCTCATGCGCAACCGGCCCGAGTTCCACTTCGCTGACGTCGCCACGCTGTTGAACGGCGGTACGCCGATCTCGATCTACAACTCGTCGTCGCCCGACCAGATCCGCTTTCTCGCGGGCCACGCGCACGCCGAGGTCGCGATCGTGGAGGAAGGCGAGTTCCTCGACCGACTGCTCGAGGCGCGCGCCGACCTGCCGATGCTCCGGCAGGTCGTCGTGATCGGCGACGCGTGCGAAGGCACCGTCCCGTGGTCAGAGGTGCTCGCCGCCGAGCCTGTCGATCTCGACACCGCGGCGCGGGTCGCGCGGCCCGACGACCTCGTCACGGTCATCTACACGTCTGGCACGACCGGTCAACCCAAAGGCGTGATGCTCGATCACGAGAACATCTGCTGGACGATCGAGAGCCTCCGCCTCGCGCTCGGGTATCCGACCGATGGCTTCCGGCTCGTGTCGTACCTGCCGATGGCGCACATCGCCGAACGGATCGTCACGCACTACTCCGGCCTGGCGCTGGGGTACGAGGTCACGACGTGCCCTGAGCTCCGCGAACTTGCGACGTACCTGCGCGAGACGCGCCCCCAGCTCTTGTTCGGTGTGCCTCGTACCTACGAGAAGCTGCACAGCGGTGTGCGCGCGTTCCTCGCCACGGACCTCGCGCGCAGCGCGGACTTCGATCGCGCGCTCGAAGTCGGACTGGAGGTCGACGTCTGTCGAGCCCGGGGTGTCGAGCCGCCCCCCGATCTGGCACGTCGCTTCGAGGAGGTCGACGCCGCGACGCTGCGCCCGGTGCGCGACCTCCTCGGACTCGACGCGTTGCGCACGGCGGTCACTGCGGCGGCGCCGATCCCATTCGAGATCCTCCGCTTCATCCGCGCGCTCGGCGTACCGCTCACGGAGATGTACGGGCTCTCGGAGACGTCGGGGCCCGCGACGTGGGAACCGGAGCAAATCCGGCTCGGCACGGTCGGCCCGGCGATCCCGGGGGCTGAAGTGCGGCTCGACGACGACGGTGAGGTGCTCATCCGCGGTGGGAACGTGTTCCGCGGATACCTCGACGATCCCGAGCGCTCGCGGGAGGCGCTCGATCCTGCGGGCTGGCTTCACACGGGCGACATCGGTGAGTTCGACGACGACGGCTTCCTGCGCATCGTCGATCGCAAGAAGGAGCTCATCATCACGGCTGGTGGTAAGAACATCTCACCCGCCAACCTCGAAGCGGCGCTGAAGGCGCAGCCGCTGATCGGTCAGGCATGCGCGATCGGCGATGGGGAGCCCTACATCGTTGCGCTGCTCGTCCTCGATCCCGACGTCGCGCCGGTTTGGGCCCGGCAGTACGGAATCGAGTCCGCAACGCTGGTTGAGCTGGCGGCACACCCCGAGGTGGTGGCCGAAGTCGGGCGCGAGGTCGACGAAGTGAACGAACAGTTCTCGCACGCCGAGCAGATCCGGAAGTTCACCGTGCTCGGCGACGACTGGCTGCCCGACTCCGCGGAGCTCACCCCGACGATGAAGCTCAAGCGTCGTGGCATTCTCGCCAAGTACGCGGCTCAGATCGCGGCGCTCTATTCGTCCACTTGAACGCGCTGAACCGGTCGGGGCGGCGCGGCCAGGTCGGCGAGGTCGCCGACGATCTCGCTCAGGCGGAAGTCCTTGGGGGTGTAGACGCGCTCGACACCAGCCGCCACGAGCGCGGCCTGGTCTGCCTCGGGAATGATCCCGCCGACGACGACGGGCGCGTCGACGCCGGCTTCCCGCAAGCGCCGGATGGTCTCGGGCACGAGCGCACGGTGTGAACCGGACAGTACCGAGAGACCCACGAGGTCGACGTCCTCGTCCCGAGCCGCCGCTGCGATCTGTTCGGGCGTGAGCCGGATGCCCTGGTAGACGACTTCCATGCCGGCGTCGCGCGCTGCGACCGCGATCTGCTCGGCGCCGTTGGAATGTCCGTCGAGGCCGGGCTTGCCGACCAGCATGCGGATCGGATGTCCGAGCGCGCGCGCGGTTGCCTGCACACGTTCGCGTACGTGTTGCATCTCCGGTCCGATGGGTGCGCGGACACCGCTGACTCCGGTCGGGGCGCGGTACTCGCCGAACACGTCGCGCAGCGCATCCGCCCATTCCCCGACGGTGCCATGTGCTCGCGCGAGCGCGATGGTCGCGGGCACCAAGTTCTCCGCGGTCGCGGCTGTTGATCGGAGCTCGGAGAGACACCGCTCGACGGCCACGGCGTCACGCCCGCGGCGCCACTCCGCGAGGCGCGCGAGCTGTTCGAGCTCCGCCTTCTCGTCCACCACGAGGATGTGTGCCTCCTCGTCGAGCACGGCCACGAGCGGGGAATCCGCGGTCTCGGTGAACCGGTTGACGCCCACCACCTGGATCTCGCCGGCCTCGATACCGCGGACCCGCTCCGCATTGCTCTGCACCAGACGCTGCTTCATGGCGTCGATCATGGAGAAGGCCCCGCCGCCGTCGAGGACCCACGCGAGCTCGGCCTCCGCAGCATCCCCGAGCTCGGTCGTCTTGGCCTCGACGACGGGCGAGCCGGCGAACAAGTCGTCGTACTCGAGGAGGTCGGTCTCGAACGCGAGGACTTGCTGGATGCGGAGCGACCACTGCTGGTCCCACGGGCGCGGCAGCCCCAATGCCTCGTTCCACGCCGGCAGCTGGATGGCGCGGGCACGCGCATCTTTCGACAACGTCACACCGAGGGTCTCGAGCACGATGCGTTGCAGGTTGTTCTCCGGTTGCGCCTCGGTGAGCCCGAGCGAATTCACTTGCACACCGAAGCGAAACCGGCGCATTCGCTCGTCGGTGACGCCGTAACGCTCGGCGGTGATGCGGTCCCAGAGACGCGTGAACGCGCGGAGCTTGCACATCTCCTCGATGAAGCGGATGCCGGAGTTCACGAAGAACGACATCCGACCTACGACGGCGGGGAGCTCGTCGTCCGACACCTGCCCCGATTCGCGCACTGCGTCGAGGACGCCGACCGCGGTCGCCAACGCGTACGCGATCTCCTCGACCGGCGTCGCGCCAGCCTCCTGGAGGTGGTACGAACAGACGTTGATCGGATTCCACCTCGGTACGTGGCGGACGGCATGACAGATCAGGTCGACGGTCAGACGTCGCGATGGCTCGGGACCGAAGATGTAGGTGCCGCGGGCGAGGTACTCCTTCACGATGTCGTTCTGAGTCGTGCCCGCGAGCTGCGCGGGGTCGATGCCGCGTTCCTCGGCGAGCGCGACGTACATGCCGAACAGCCACATCGCGGTCGCGTTGATCGTCATGGACGTGTTCATCGCGTCGAGCGGGATGTCGTCGAAGAGCACGCGCATTTCCCCGAGGTGAGGGACCGGCACACCGACCTTCCCGACCTCGCCGCGCGCGAACGGGTGGTCGGGGTCGTAGCCGGTCTGCGTGGGGAGATCGAACGCGACCGACAGGCCGGTCTGGCCCTTCGCGAGGTTGCTGCGGTACAGCTCGTTCGACGCGCGGGCGGAAGAATGGCCCGAGTACGTCCGCATCAACCAGGGCTGGTCCGCCACTCGCCCATTGTCCTCCACGACGGGCGCGCCTTGGGTCGCCCCGGGCGGCCGCTCCCTATCTCCGGTACTCGTAGAAGCCCGAGCCGCTCTTGCGGCCCAGGCGGTTGGCCGCCACCATCCTCCGCAACAAGAGTGCGGGCGCGAAGTTCGGGTCGCCGAACTCCTTGTGCAGCGCGTCGAGGATCGCCAAGCTCACGTCGAGCCCGACGAGGTCGACCAGCTCGAGCGGGCCCATCGGGAAGTTGCAGCCACCCTTCATCGCCGCGTCGATGTCTTCGCGGCTCGCGACTCCGGCGTCGTAGAGCTTTACCGCGTTGTTGAGATAGGGGAACAGCAGCGCGTTGACGACGAATCCGGCCTGGTCCTTCACGGTCACGCCGGTCTTTCCGCACGCGTCGACGAAGGCGTGTACCTCGTCCATCGTCTCGTCGGACGTCGTCAGTGCGCGCGCGATCTCAACCAATGACATGGCCGGCGCCGGATTGAAGAAGTGGAGCCCGCACACGCGGTCCGGGCGGCTCGTCGCCATCGCGAGCTCGATGATCGGGAGCGTGGAGGTGTTGCTCGCGAGGATCACCTCCGGTGGACAGATGCGATCGAGCTGGACGAAGAGCTCCTTCTTCGTCGCGAGATCCTCGATGACGGCTTCGAGCACCAGATCGCAGGTCGCCAGCTCGTCGAGATCGGTGACGCCGCGGACCCGCGCCCGGACCTCGTCGGCCACCGACGGCTCGAGCTTGCCGCGCTCGACCTGGCGGGCGAGTGACCGGGCGAGCCCGGAGAGCGCGGCGTCGGCGGCTTCGGGCGTGCGGCTGCGCAGGATCACCTCGATGCCGGCCCTGGCCGCGACCTCTGCGACACCCGAGCCCATGTGGCCCGCTCCGACGATTCCGAGCTGCTTGACCGTCATCGTGGTCCTCCCCCCTCGGCCGAGGACGTGAGGTTACTGCGCGGTAACTTGCCCGGTCGGATCGGCCACCCTTGCCCTTGAAGTTAGGCTCCGCCAGCGATGACCGCCCCTGAACGGCAGACTCGAGGCACGCTGGTGCTGGTCGGAGGCGGTGAGTTCGGGCCGGGGTCGCGTGTCCTCGATGCGGAGCTCGTCCGGCGTGCGTCGGCGACCGAGGTGGTGGTCCTGCCCACCGCCGCTGCCTTCGAGCACCCGGAGCGCGTCGGCGAGCGTGCTGCTGCGCACTTCGCTGACCTCGGCGTCGCAGTACGGGCGCTGCCCGTGCTGCACCGAGGGGAGGCCGAGGACGCGCAGAACGCCGAGATCGTCCGATCGGCGGCGTTCGTGTACGTGGCCGACGGCTCGCCGCTGCACTTGCGCTCGGTGCTGAAGGACTCGGCGCTGTTCGATGCATTGCTCGGCTCGTACCACGGCGGCGGCGTGCTCGCCGCGTCGGGGGCCGGGGCCACCGTCCTCTGCGACCCGATGGTCGACCCACGCGGCGGCGCCTACACGGTCGGGCTCGGTGTCGTTCGCAACCTGGCGGTGTTCCCGTACCACGGCACCGCCGCGGACCACCTGCGCGAACGCTCGATCGACCTACTGCCGAAGAACGCCACGCTCGCCGGGATCGACGAGGAGACGGCGCTGGTACACGAAGCTGGCGGCACCTGGCGCGTCGCCGGCTCCGGGAAGGTCACGGTATACGCCGGGGACACGGCCACTTCGTTCGAGACCGGCGCCACGATCGACGGGCTACCCGTGTAGGTCGGGCGCGTCGACGACCTCTGACGGACCATCGCCGCGCCATCAGACCGCGATCAACACCGTCCCGTACGGATCGACGGTCGCTCGGGCGAGCGGCGGCACCACGATGGTCGACTCCGTCGACGTGATGACCGCCGGGCCGTCGAGCTGATCCCCGGGTGCCAGACGCGCGCGATCGAACACCGCGGTGGCCTGCGCGTCGGCGCCCGCCGCTGGGAAGACCACGCGTCGTTCGCCTACCAGCGCGGGCGAGCCGACATCGGTCTGCAGGCCGAGCGCACGCGGCACGAATTTCTCGACGACGCGCACGACCTGAACGCGGACGTTGTGGATCTGCGTCGGGAGATCCAGGGCGATGCCGTACTCTGCTTCGAACCGGCGCCGGAAGTCGCGCGTGAGCCCGCCGAGATCGACAGGATCCTGTACCGGCAACGTCAGGTGATACGCCTGACCCTTGTAGCGAACGTCGGCCGACCGGGAGACCGTGCACGCTTCGCCGGGCTCCATCCCGAGCTCCGCACACGCCTGCGCGGCCAGCTCCGCGAACGCGCGCTCCAGCTCCGCGCTCTCGGCATCGGCGAGGTCGACGACGCGCGTCTGCACCAGCTCCACGCGCAGGTCCGCACCCACGAGTCCCACCGCGGAGGCGACGCCCGCCGCCAGCGGCACCGCGACCGAGCCGATCCCGAACATCTGGGCGAGGCGAGCCGCGTGCATCGGCCCCGCGCCGCCGAATGCGACGAGCGTGAAGCCACGTGGGTCGACACCGCGTTGGACCGTCACCATCCGGATCGCCGCGGCCATGTTGGCGTTCACGATGTCGTGGACGCTGCGCGCGGCGTCCACAGGGGTGATACCGAGCGGCTCGGCCACCGCGCGCGTGAGTGCGTCCCCCGCGGCATCGGCCGAGAGCGCGATCCCGCCGGCGAGACCGGCCGGGTCGAGGTAGCCGAGCACGAGGTTTGCGTCGGTGACGGTCGGTTCGGTGCCGCCGCGCCCGTAGCACGCGGGCCCCGGCAGCGCGCCCGCCGACCGCGGCCCCACTCGCAAGGCGCCGTCGGCGTCGAGCCAGGCGATGCTCCCGCCTCCGGCCCCCACCTCGGCGAGATCGACCGTCGTGATCTTGACCGGGAACCCGGTTCCGGCGCGCGTCGCGCCGAAGCTTCCCTTGCCGCCGATCTGGAAGTCGGTGGTCACATGCGGCTGCCCGTCGCGCACGATGCCGACCTTGGCAGTGGTCCCGCCCATGTCGAACGAGATCACGTCCGCGACCCCGATCAGCTGTCCGGCGGCCCCGGCCGCGCTCACGCCGGCGGCGCCGCCCGACTCCAGCGTGCGCACGGGGCGCCGTGCTGCCATCGATGCCGACAACACGCCCCCGCTCGAGTCCATGACCTCGAGCGGTCCCGTGATGCCCAGCTCGGCGAGCTGGCGCTCGAGCCTGATGAGGTAGCCGGCCATCACCGGCCCGACGTACGCGCACATGACCGTCGTCATGGCACGTTCGTACTCGCGCATCTCGGGCCATACCTCGGTCGAAGTCACGACGAACGCGTCGGGCAGTGCGGCGCGCAACGCGCGCGCGACGACACGTTCATGATCGGGGTTGGCGTACGCGTGTAGCAGGCACACTGCGACCGCGGCGGGGTGGTCCGCCGCGACGCGGGCGGCGACGTCGGCGACGTCGGCGTCGGAGAGCGGACGGAGCACAGAGCCGTCGGCGCCGACCCGCTCGGCGACCTCGAACGTGAGCTGAGGGTCGACCGGGGGTACCGGCGTCGTGAAGAAGAGGTCGTAGCGGTCTTCCTCGACCCGAGCCTCGCGACCGAGACGGAGCAGGTCTGCGAACCCTTCGGTGACGACGAACGCGATCGGCAGCCCGCGGCGCTCGAGGACGACGTTCGTGGCCAGCGTCGTGCCGTGGACGACGCGGGACACTGCTCGTGGGTCGACGTCCGCCTCGGCCAACACGTGGCGGATTCCTTCGATCACGCCGACGCGGGGGTCGTCGGCGGTGGTGGGGATCTTCTCGACCGCGAGCCGTCCGTACGAGTTCGCGAGCACCACGTCGGTGAACGTGCCGCCGACGTCGACGCCGACGAACCAGCGCGCCTCGCTCACTCGTCGACCACGCATCCGTAGTCGCGCGCGGCACCTTCTGGCGTGACGCGCCCTGTCGCGACGTCTGCGAGCACGAGCTCCCGCGCACGCTGCTCGGGCGGGCCGAGGCCGCCGCCACCCGACGTTCGCATCACGAACCGGTCGCCCGGGCTCAGCCGCACGCCTACCTCTTTCGTGGGCAGGACCTCGATCGTCCCGCTGGCGCGTTCCACGGCGTACATTCCCGACGCGCCGGGTCGCCCGCCGTGTGCGCCCGGTGGCGGCAGCTCGATCCGGTCGCCGCGCACGGTGAGCTCGGCGTCGCGCTGGAGTTCCACCACGATCTCCGTGCCGAGCCCGCCGCGCCACTGACCTGGTCCGCCGGAGTCGGGCACCAAGCGTGAGCGACGGATCACGAACGGGTACTGCGCCTCGAGCGGCTCGATCTGGGGGATGACCGACCGTCCACCGAGGTAGTAGCAACCGGTGGCATCCGGACCGTCCAGGCCGGACCGGGCGCCGACGCCGCCGAAGTCGTAGAACAGGTTCACCCAGGGACGCCCGTCGTCGCCGATCCCGGTGAGCGAGTACACGTGGATGAGGGCACTCGGCGCAACGCGATGGTCCGGGCGCGCCTCGGACATCGCCGACAGCACGGCCTCGATCGCGGCGGTCACGCTGATGATCCGTCCTCCGCAGGCCGCGGGGGGGTCCGGATTCACCAGCGTGCCCGGTGGGAGCACGGTCTGCACCGCGCGGAAGCAGCCCTCGTTCATCGGGATGGAGGGGTCGACCAGACAGCGCACGGCGTAGATCACGCCCGACATCGTCTGTGAGTAGGAGGCGTTGATCGCGCCGCCCGACTGCTCCGACGTGCCGGTGAAGTCGATGGTCACCGTGCCGTCGTCGAGCGTGACCGCTGCCTGTACCTCGAACCGTTTGCCCGGTTGGTATCCGTCTCCTTCGATCGTGAAGTGCCCGCGGTACGTCCCGTCCGGCAGTGCGCGCAGCTCGTCGCGCATGCGACGCTCGCTAGCGTCGATCCATTCGTCGGTGAAGCGTGTGAGCATCTCCGCGCCGTACCGCCCGAGCAGCTCCTCGACACGACGACCGACCACGTTCGCGCCCGCCACGAGCGCGTGGACGTCACCAATTGCCTTCTCCGGGGTTCGGCTGTTGCCGGCGATGATCCGGAGCACGTCGCGTGCGGGTTCTCCCTCGCGGTAGAGGTACACGGGCGGGAGCAGCAAACCTTCGGAGAACGTGTCGGTCGCGAGCGCGGCAAGTCCGCCGGCCGACACGCCACCGACGTCGGCGACGTGGATGAGCGTGCCGGCGAAATAGCGAACGCGACCGTCCTCGAACACCGGCCGGAACACGCAGATGTCGTTGGCATGGATGCCGCCGCGGTAGGGGTCGTTCATCGCATACACGTCACCCGGACGCATCGACGCAAGCGGGATGTCGTCCAGCAGCGACGGCAGTGAGCAGCGCAGGCTGGCGGCATGCATGAGGCTCGTTGCCGTCGACAACGCGACGAGTTGTGCGCGGACGTCGAGGATGGCTGCGCACGCGTCCGCGCCCTCCTGGATGAACGTGCTGTGGGCGGCCCGGACCACGACCACGCTCGCCTCCTCGGCGGCGACCAGGAGCGCGCCTCGAATGACTTCTGTGGAGATCAGGTCATCGACACCGCCGTCACGCACGAGAGCATTCTCCCCCGCCCGCTGGCGGCAGCGCTCAGGGTGCAACGGTGCTCGTGGTCGAGGTGCCCTGGGGCGGGATGATGCCGACGTCGAAGATGTAGATGGTCTTCGACGGCGTTCCGGTCTCTGTGGAGCTCCCGAAGGTGTTGATCTTCTTCGCCACCCGGAGCCCGTCGGCGTTCATGTGGCCGAGGATCGAGTACTTGTAGGGCGGTTGGGTGCCGAGTTGCTGCGCGCCCTGCTCGCTCACGACGAGGAAGAACTGTGAGCCCGTCGTCCCCGGTCCGCTGTTGGCCATCGCCACGTCGCCGACTTTGTAGCCCTTTGCGGGCGGCTCGTCGGGAAGCGTGTAGCCGGGGCCACCGGAGCCTCCACCCGTGGGGTCGCCGCCCTGGTCGACGAAGTTCTTCACGATGCGGTGGAAGGTGGTGCCGTTGTAGAACTCGTTCTGGACGAGATAGAGGAAGCTGTTGACGGTCTGGGGCGCCTGCTTCGCGTCGAGCGCGGTCTCGATGTCCCCGCAGCTCGTGTGCAGCACGGCCGAGTACTGCGCGTTCACGTCGATCGTGAGCGGTGGTGCCTGCGGGAACGTCTGCTGCTTCGGCGGGCCCGTGGGCTTGCGATCGACGCACTTCACGGCGGCGGCCGAAGACGACCCGTTGTCGTTACTGCCCGACGTCACCTGGATGATCACGAACACCACGACGAGGAGCGCCAGCGGGATGGCGAGGTTCCGGGCGGTCCGCAAGCGCTTCCGGCGCTTCTCTGCCTGCAGCATGGCCTGACGACGGACGTCGCGGTTCTGCCGCTGACGTTCCCGCTTGGTCGCCTTGGGCACGGCGGGCGAGTCTACCGACGCCATATCGCGCAGCAGCATCGCGAGACGACACCGATACGATTGGCCGTCGTGAGCTTGCTCGTGCAGAAGTTCGGTGGCACATCGGTCGCCGATCCCGATCGGATCCGCGCCGTCGCCGACCACATCGTGCGCACCCGCCGTGACGGCAACGACGTCGTGGTCGTCGTGTCGGCCATGGGCAAGACCACCGACGATCTCGAACGACTCGCCCACGAAGTCGCGTCCAATCCTCCTGAGCGCGAGATGGACATGCTCCTCACGGCCGGAGAGCGAATCTCGGCCGCGCTCCTGTGCATGGCGATCATGGACCTCGGCGAGGCAGCGGTGTCGTTCACCGGCTCGCAGGCCGGGATCGTGACCGACACCGCGCACCGCAAGGCGAAGATCGTGGAGATCCGTGCCGAGCGGATCCAGGAGACGCTGCAGACCGCGAGCATCGCGGTCGTCGCCGGCTTCCAGGGCGTATCGACGGCACGGGACGTCACCACGCTGGGACGCGGCGCGTCGGACCTCACCGCGGTCGCGCTCGCCGCCACGCTCGGCGCCGACGTCTGCGAGATCTATACCGACGTCGCCGGCGTCTACACGGCCGATCCGCGCGTCGTTCGCGAGGCTCGGAAGCTGGGGCGCCTGTCCTACGAGGAAATGCTCGAGATGGCGGCCACGGGCGGGCGCGTGCTGGCGATGCGGTCGGTCGAGTTCGCCCGTAATTACAAGGTGACGGTGCACGTGCGCTCGAGTTTCACGTGGGAACAGGGCACCTGGGTCACCGAAGAGGAGCCTGACATGGAGCAAGCGATCATCTCGGGCGTCACCCACGACGTCTCGGAGGCCAAGGCCACGATCTTCCACGTGCCCGACCGCCCCGGGATCGCCGCCGCACTGTTCCGCGCGCTCGCCGACGAGAACGTCAACGTCGACATGATCGAACAGAACGTGTCGACGGACGGCTACACCGACATCTCGTTCACCGTCCCGAACGACGAGCTTGCCCGCACCGCGGATGTCGTCGACAAAGTGGTCGTCGACATCGAGGCAGGCGGGGCGAACTTCGACGACTCCATCGGCCGCGTGTCGCTCGTCGGCGCCGGCATGCGGACCAATCCCGGTGTCGCCGCGCAGATGTTCGAGACGCTCGCAGCCGAGAACGTCAACATCGAGATGATCTCCACGTCGACGATCCGCATCTCGTGCGTCGTGCACGAGCGTGACGTCGAGCGTGCCGTGCAGGCGCTGCACCGTTCCTTCGAGCTGGGGTCAGGATGAACGCGAGCGGCGTCCGCGTAGGTGTTGTCGGCGCCACTGGCGTTGTCGGCACCGAGATGTTGCGTCTGCTCGAGGAGCGCGCGTTCCCCGTTTCCGATGTGCGCGCGTACGCGTCGACGCGGTCGGAAGGCCGCAAGCTCGAGTTCAACCGCGGGACTGTCACGTGCGAGGTCCTGCGCGACGGCTGTTTCGACGGGCTCGACCTGGTGGTCATCGACGTCGACGATCCGATTGCGCTCGAGTGGGCACCGAGGGCCGCGGAAGCGGGTGCACGGGTGGTCGACAACTCGGCAGCATTCCGCATGTACGACGACGTGCCGCTCGTGATTGCCGAGGTCAACGCCGACGATCTACGCGACATGCCGCGCGGCATCGTGTCGTCCCCGAACTGCACCACGATGATCCCCCTCACCGCGCTGGCACCGCTGCACCGTGCCGCCGAGATCGATCGCATGGTCGTCGCGACGTATCAGTCCGTGTCGGGTGCCGGCATGCCGGGCGTCCGCGAGCTCGACGAGCAGTGGACCAAGGGCGCGGGCCAGGCCGAATACCTGAGCCGCGCCGGCGCGCTCGGAGCCCTCGGAGCCGGTGACGTCTGGGATCGTCCCGTCGCGGGCAACGTGATCCCACTGGCGGGCTCGATGAAGGAGGGCGGCTACACCTCGGAGGAATGGAAGTTCGTGCGTGAGAGTCGCAAGATCCTGCACGCGCCTGACCTGCGAGTGAGTCCGACCTGCGTGCGCGTCCCCGTCTACGTCGGTCATGCGGTGGCGTTGAACGTGCAGTTCCGGCGCGAGCTGCGGCGCGACGACGCGGTCGAACTGCTGGACCGCGCGCCGGG
>JBKPCV010000086.1:0-18118 GCA_046727575.1 Actinomycetota bacterium | reverse complement strand
GCGCTCGACTACGCGCAACAAGCCATTCGCGTGAACGCGACGTCGCCCGGGATGATCGAGACGCCGCTGATGGTGCGCACGGCGGCGAACATGGAAGTGCCTCCCGAAGCCTTCCACGCCATGCACCCGGTCGGGCGGATGGGCAAGTCTCAAGAGGTGGCCGACGCCGTCCTGTGGCTCTGCTCGGACGCGGCGTCGTTCATCACCGGCGTCGTGTTGCCCATCGACGGAGGATATTCGGCGCAATGAGCCCGCGCTTCTCGCTCGAAGAGCTGTCGGATCAACGCGACATCGAAGCGCTCATGCACACCTATGCCACCGGTATCGACACCGCTGACTACGAGCTCGTCGACTCGACCTTCGTCCCCGATGGTGCGATCGACTACGCCTCGATCAGCGGGCCGACAGGAAGATGGAATCCCGAGATCAAGAGTTGGAGCGAGGGGGGTGGTCGGTACCTCGACACCCTGGTGCGAACCGACGAGGAGTGGCGCATCACGCTGCGCACGACCGCCCAGGACTGGATGATCGGCACGCTGCCGGAGGAGATGACCGCCGGTCAGGAATGACCATCCCGGAAGACGTTGCCGCCGCCGGTCAGATGGAGATCCCCTCCGTCGACGGCTCGCTGATCTGGCGCAGCAAGCTGAGCATGTCGGAGACCACCTTTTCGCCGAGCAGCTCGTCGCCGTCGAAGGTGAAGATCCCGATCCCGTTCACCTCGAACGGCCGGCCGTTCGCGGGGATCCCTTCGATCTCGCCTTCGTGGGTGCCCACCGTGCGGGTCTCCACGATCAGCGCGTCGTCGGCGTGGTAGAAGCGTGTCGCCTCGGTGTGGATGGCGGGCATCATCGTGAAGTAGCCCTCCAGGAACTCGCGGACGTTTTCGCGGCCGTCGACCACCAAGCCCCACGGCACCACGTCGTAGTGAGCCTCGTGCATCGTGGCGAGGGTCGCCGCGGAGTCCCGGCGATTCTCGGCCGCGATGTGCTCTTGGATCTTGGCTTCGCGTCGGGCCCTCATCGCCGCATCGGGTGTCGTCGACATCGGTGTACTCCGCGCTTGCTCGCCCCTGGGACCCCAGATAATCTAGCAAGCGCTTGATTAGGATCAAGTGGCGTCGCCGTCATCAAGGCCTTGAATGGCCGGCTGCGGACCGCGATGCTGCCGAACAGCGAGCCGCAAGGGAAGGTCGGGGGGACCCATGGCGGGACGGCTGGCGAACAAGGTTGCGCTGATCAGCGGCACCGCGGGCGGCCAGGGTCGCCGGGCCGCCCTCCACTTCGCGGCCGAGGGCGCCAAGGTGGTCGGCTGCGACGTGAAGCAGGTCGAGGCCAAGGAGACCGTCGAGCTCGTCCGCACCGGCGGCGGCGAGATGGTCTCGCTCCAGCCCGTCGACCTCACGGACGAAGCGTCGGTGAAAGCCTGGATCGACTTCGCCGTCGAGGCGTATGGCGACTTCGACATCCTCTACAACAACGCGGCCGTGGCGAAAGCCGCCGCACTCGAAGACGTCCGTCGCGAGGACTGGGACTGGAACTTCGCCAACGAGGTGACCCTCGTGTTCCTCTCGGTCAAGCACGCGTTGCCCGTGTTCGAGCGCCGCGGTTCCGGAGTGATCATCAACGTCGGTTCGATCGCCGGCATGATCGGCTCGGGCATGCCCGGCAACGCGTCGGGGAACCTCGTGCACTGCGTTTCGAAGGCGGCGGTGATCCGGCTCACCGAGAACCTGGCGATCGAGCTCTCGACCCGCAACGTGCGCGTCAACAGCATCTCGCCCGGCGTCATCGACACGCCGCAGCTCCGCCCATTCTTGGGCGAAGAGCCCGACGCGCCGATTCGCCAGCTCTTCGCGAGCAAGTGCCTGGTGCCACGCATCGGCGAGGTGGAGGACATCGTGAATGCCGCCGTCTTCCTCGCGTCGGACGAATCGGCGTACATCACCGGCATCAACCTCCCCGTCGACGGGGGATTCAGTTGCTCGGGTGGCGTCGGTCGCCCCACCAGCGAGGTCGACGATGCAGTCGCTGCGGCGATGAACCGCTACTGATCAGAGAAGGGGACAACACAGTGCTGACCGATGAGATCATCGCAACCCGGGAGAAGACGCTCGCCGCTCACCTGGACGGCGAGACCCGCAAAGACGTGGAGTCGGTGCTGGCGACCTTCAGCGGCGAACCGGTGTACGACCTCGTCACGATCGGCAAGGTCATCCGCGGCAGGGAGGAGGTACGTCGGTTCCTGCAGACGTTCTTCGACTCGATGGGACCCAACACCCACCTGGCCGAGGCCTTCTACCACACGCCCGAGGCGACCGTCGTGGAAGTGCTGACGATCTTTCCGGACGGCTTCGACGGCGAGCAGACCGGTCAGAACCTGGAGATCCGATCGGTCGGCGTGTTTCCCTTCGACGGCGACCGTATGCTCGTCGAGAAGCTCTACTCCGACGTGACGCCGCTCCTGCCGTTCATGCCCTGGTTGCACTAGGCGGCGCCGACTACTGGAGATCTCGTGATGGGGGGAGCCGTGGGACGAGTGGATCATGTGCACGGGAGCGGAAGCATCAATCGCGGGATCGTGTCCGCCGGTGAGATCGTCGAAATGGCGCAGGCAGGCGTCAACCAGCGAGCGGGCACTCGCAACCGAAGTGTTCGGTTGTGTGCCGAGTTTGTCGGCCGCACGCTGGTCCTCTCGGGGCAATACTTTTCGTGCTCGGCCTGGTTCGCCCACGCGCCGGATGGCGAGGAGTCACGCGACCGGATTCGGTGACGTGCGCAGGCTGGCGCGACCACGATCAAGAACCGTCGCGCCGCGTTGCGTCGACACCGTGAACACCGCGAGCGCATCACCCTCGGGGGTTCTCCCGACGTCCTCGCCGCACCAGATCTGCGTCGTGAGCGCGTCGCCGTTGTACGCCGGCGAGCCGAAGCGGCCCTCGATCGCGGCCAGGCACCGAGCATCACCGGCTCCGAGCGTTTCCACCAGGGCCCGGCACGCGAAGCCGAGGGTGTTCTGGCCGGTGAGGATCGGCCCCTCGAAGCCGGCGGCGACGGCGAAGTCGGGATCGATATGAACGGGGTTGTCGTCGTTGCCGGCGTAGCGGTACAGGAGCGTCTGGATCGGGAGCGTCGGGTATGTCACGACGTGATCCGGTGCGCGGTCGGGTGGGGCCGCCGAGCGCGACACCGGGCCGCGGTCGCCGCCGAACCCGCCTTCGCCCTTGACGAACAGCCCGGATGTCGCGGTGAATGCCGGCGCGCCGGTGTCGGCGTCCCTGGCCAGGATCTCGAGCTGGATGAGCGCGCCCGAGCCCTTGTCGAGGATCGCGCCGACGCGGCTACGCAGACGGACGCGCCCGGAAGCCTCGACCGGTTCGTGCAGCGCCAGCGATTGCTGCCCCAGCACCACCTGGTGGAGATCGAAGTCGCCCGTCGCGAACGCGGGGTCGGGCCACGTCGCGGCTTCGGCGGCCGTCAACGACATGACGAAGGTGGGGTAGACGTCGGCGCCGTCGACGAACGCCCGCTCGCCGAACCCCGCGCCGAGGGCGAGCGCGTACAACGCGCAGTCGCGCGGTCCCCAGCCGCGCACGGTCTCGTCCGACTCGGCTCCGACGCGATCCAGGTAGACCGTCATGTCGTTCCTCTCCCGAACCCACCTGCGCCGGGGACGCGCCCGAGACCGTGATCGAGGAACGATCGCTCTGGGCGTTGATTGCCGTTCGCGCCGAACAGACGCCGGACGCGCTCCTCGCGGTTGACGAACGAGACGAACGCCTGACGTTCGGACAGTACCGTGCGCGCGTCGAGCGGACCGCGGCGGGACTTCATGCGCGCGGTGTGCAGTCCGGCACCCGCGTTGCCTGGCAACTTCCCACCTGGCTCGAATCGATGATTCTGGTCGGGGCACTCTCGCGGCTCGACGCGGTGCAGATACCGATGCTGCCCATCTACCGCGAGCGCGAGGTGCGCTTCATCCTGCGCGAGACCAACCCCGACCTCCTCATCGTGCCTTCGCAATGGCGCGGATTCGACTACGAGTCGCTGGCGCGGCGACTCACACGCGAGCTCGCGGACAGCGACGCCGTCGACTGTGACGTGTTGCGGTGCGACCGCGCGCTGCCCACCGGCGACGCCGGCACTCTTCCCCCGAGCGCGACAGCACCAGATCGCGACCTCGTGCGCTGGATCTTCTACACGTCGGGAACGACTGCAGACCCCAAGGGCGCGCTCCACAGCGATGCAACGCTCGCGGCCGGTGCCGCGGGTGTCGCGGCCGAGTTCGGCTTCACCGAGACAGATCGCTATCCCATGGTGTTCCCGTTCACGCACATCGGCGGCATCGGAATGCTGTTGATTCAGTTGATGACGGGGTCGGCGTCGATCGCGCTCGAACACTTCGATGCCGGGCGCGACATGGAAATACTGGCCCGGCACGGTATGACGCTCGGCGCCGGCGGCACACCACTTGCGCTGCTGTACCTCGCGGCGCAGCGACGCCAACCCGGGACGCGGCTGTTCCCCCAACTGCGCGGGGTCATCACCGGAGCGGCGCCGAAATCCCCGCGGCTGCACTACGAGTTGCGCGATGAGCTCGGGGGGAGCGGTGCCTTGTCGTGCTACGGGCTGACCGAAGTCCCCTTCCTCTCCGTCAGCAACCTCGCCGACACCGACGCGCAGCGCGCTACGACAGAGGGTCGGGCGCTCGCGGGCGCGCAGGTGTGTGCCGTCGCGGACGACGGAACGATCTGTGCAGCGGGCGTGCTCGGCGAGCTCCGCGCCCGTGGTCCGCAGGTGTGCCTGGGCTACCTCGACCCGGCGCTCGACGCGGCCGCGTTCGACTCGGACGGCTTCTTCCGAACCGGCGACCTCGGCTCGGTCGACGCCGACGGGTACGTCGCGGTCGTCGGACGCATCAAAGACATCATCATCCGCAAGGGAGAGAAGATCTCCGCCCTGGAGATCGAAGGCGTGCTCGCGGCTCATCCCTCGGTCGCCGACGTCGCCGTGATCGGTGTGGCCGACGCGGAAACGGGGGAGCGGTGTTGTGCGGTGGTGGTGCCGGCCGACCCCGCGACTCCGATCAGCCTCTCGGACGTGGCCGAGATCTGCCGAGCCGCGGGATTGGCCAGGCAGAAGACGCCCGAGCGCCTGGAGTTGATCGATGAGTTGCCGCGGAACGCAAGCGGGAAGGTCCTCAAGTACCAGCTGGAAGAGCGGTTCACCGAGCCGGCGCAGAGGAGTGCTTGACCAATGGAGTTCACCTGCAGCTTCCCGCCCGGTCCGAGCAGCGTCGAATGGGCGCAGCACGCGGAAGCCCTCGGGTACGGACGCGTGTACCTGCACGACTCGCCGGCTCTGTACTGGGACGTGTGGGCGACGCTGGCGACCGTCGCCGAACACACCGAGCACATCGGTCTGGGCGCGCTCGTCATCCCGAGCTTGCGCCACGTCCTCACGACCGCATCCGCCGTGGCGACGATCGAGCACATGGCACCGGGGCGCCTGGTGGTCGTGGTCGGCACCGGGTTCACCGCCCGGGCCATGCTCGGCCAGCGCCCGCTGGCATGGGCCGGCGTCGAGGAGTACATCCGGAACCTCCGCGCCTTGCTCCGCGGCGAGACGGTACGGGTCGACGGCGGGATGGTAGCGATGCGGCACCCGGAGGGGTGGGCGCCGGCGCGGCCGATCGATGTTCCGATCATCGTCGCGGCGAACGGGCCCAAGGGTCTCGAGGTCGCGCGGGCGTCGGGTGACGGTGTCTTCTGCATGAGCCCGGTGAGCGGCTTCAAGCCGTGCGTCTTCGGGACCGCCGGGACCGTGCTCGAACCGGGCGAGACGCTCGATTCACCGCGTGTCTTCGACGCGCTGGGGCCGGCGATCGCGCTGAACTACCACTACACCTACGAGATGGGCGGCGCCGCGGTGGACGAGCTTCCCGGCGGCAAAGACTGGCGCGCCGCCGTGGAAGCGCTCGCCGCCGATGTCCGCCACCTCGCGGTCCATGAGGGCCATGGTGTGGCGCCGAACGCCCGCGAGCTACCGTTCCTCGATCCCCATCTGGTGCAGTTCACGACGACGGGTACCGTGCCGGAATTGCGAGCCCGGTTCGCCGAGTACGAGGCGGCTGGCATCACCGAGCTCGCGTACGCGCCGATGGGCTCACATGTCGCGGACGAGTTGCGCTCGATGGCACGTGCCGCAGGCATTGCGGCATAGCGCCGCTCACGCGCGCCCGCCAGCCGTTATACCCGGCACCCGGCTCCGCGTCTTGACCACGTGCGTACCGAAGAGCGAGCCGATGTAGAGGTCGCGGTGATCGGGCCCTCCCCACGCGACACTGGTCGGCGACTGCAGCACCGCACCATCGGGATCATCGACCACGGTGAAGACGTCGAGGTCCGGCGTGATCGCCACGACACGGTTCGCCGCCATCAGAGTGACCCAGAGGTTCCCTTCGGCGTCGAAGCCACAGCCGTCGGCGAGTCCCCACCGCGCGAGCACTCCAGGTTCGGCGAACGCCGAGAGCAGCTCGGGTCCGTACTCGTCGTCGCCGCGCCCGCCGAGCGGGGGACCGTAGGGTTCCGGTTCGCCGAGCGCGCCGTCGCCGAGGACCCGGAGCCGAACGACGATGCTCGGCGTCGACAGCACGACATAGACGTACTCCCGCTGCGCGTCGAACGTCATGCAGTTGGGGAACGGCAGGTCGTCGCAGATCATCTGCGTCGTCCCGTCGGGATCGAGGCGGAAGATGTAGCCGTCGCGGGCGCCCGACGCCATGGCGACCGCCGCGTCTTGCCGCGAGGAGCAGCTCACCCACACCGAGCCGCTGGGGTCGACCAGTGGGTAGTTGGTGCACGTGATCGGCTGCCCGTCGACCTGGTCGGCAATGACGTCGACCGCGCCGGTGTCGAGGTCGAGGCGCTGCACGGAACCGGAGGCGAAGTTCGCCAGCACGACGCGACCGTCGAGCAGCACACCGAGGCCGTTCGGCTCACCGCCCGCGTTCCCGATCTGACGCCGTGATCCGTCGGGGAGGATCTCGCTGAGGGCGGCGGAGGCGTCGGAAGCGAACACTCGTCCATCGGGCAGGACGAGGATGTCCTCCGGGCGGGTGATGCCCTCGGCGACGACGGCGAGTTCGTCGAGCGCGATCCCTTCCATCAGACCGCGGCCGGCGTGCCCGCGAGGAGGACCTCCGCCTCCTTTTCCACTGCGGTGCCGTGGAAGAAGGCCGGGTTCATGCCGCCGTGCAACCGGACCGCGTTGCCAAACGCGAAGTCGCGGAAGTCGTCGCTCGTGATCAGGTCCTCCTCCACCAACTCGTATGCCTCGTCGACGACGAGCCGCATGTCGGGCACGTCGAAGTGGCCGATGTCAGAGCCGAACATGGCGTTGAAGCGGGCGCCGAAAGGATTGAGCTTCGCGTCGAACGCGAGGGCGTTCAGGCGGTCGTCGCCTTCGCACCCGAAGTAGAAGCTCGGGACGAAGAGGTCGAGGATGTCCCGGGCTTCCTCGATCCGACACTCGCGCCAGTCGTCGAGCTCGTCGGGGTGGTCGGACCACAACAAATCCGCGACCAGCTGGTCGCGCACCGCGCGCACCCGCTCGCTCCCGAACTCGTCGATGAGGTCGGACATCACCGCGGGTTCGAGCAGTGCCGGGTCGAGGTGCTTGATCCCCTCGGCGCCCCGCTTCTTCCAGTGGTCGATGATCCGCGAATAGAGAGGGGGCGCCCACGACACGCCGCCCTCGAGCAGCCCGATCTTCAGCTCTGGGAAGCGCCGGGTCACGCCGCCGAAGAACAACGACTTGCAGATGGCTTCCCCTCCGTCGGCGAATCCGCCGATCTGGTTGTACTGGTGACGGGAGATCGACCGACGCGTCGCCCAACCGATGGGCCCGGAATGAAAGGTGGGCGCGACCTTCAGCTCCACGCACCTCGCCCAGACCGGGTCGTAGTCGTAGTCGCTGTCGATGCCGAAGGTGTCCTGCCAGAACCCGTCGCTGTAGAACGGCGCGTCGAACAGCTCGGGACAGGCGCGCTGCACGGCGGGCACCGGCCGCAGTACGTCGCCGGCGAGCAGCACCACCTTGAAGCCCAGCTCTTTCACGGCGTAGTCCAACTCACGGATCGCCTCGGCGGGGGTGTGCATCGGGATGACGGCCGCGGGCGCCAGGCGGTCTTCGAGCCCCCGGAAGTGATCGGCGTAGTAAAGGTTGAACGCCCGCGCCGATGCGCAGCGCAACTCTTCGTCGGCCATGCCGGGAAGGGTGACGACCTCGAGGCCGATTCCCGGGTACACGATGGAGAAGTCGAGACCCATCTCGTCCATCCGCGCGTGCATGAGCGTCGGCATGTCGGTCGTCGCGCGATCGACGGTCTTCTCAGTAGGCATCGGCCACCAGACCGGCATGGTGGCGCGTTGGTCGCGCCGCTGCTCGTCGGTCAGTTGGAACGTGCGGCGGAGGTATTGGAGGAAGGTGATGAGGCGGCCGGCGACATCGGCGCCTGCCACCTCGCGTAGGTACTCGTGGACCACCGGCACGAACTCGAGTTGATGCGCGTCGACGTCCACGATGGGATGATCGATCCGGTCGCGTATCCGCTGGACCCTTGGATCGCGTTCCGCGTTGACGTACATGGGATCCCCCGTCTCCGCCTCGACGCGGCCTTGCCCGCGTTCGAGTACGGCGAGAATATCGTGATCAAGCGCTTGCTTGCAACGCTGCGAAGCCGCTCGGCGACCGCCCGCGGTCCGCTCAGGGGAGCATGTGCGAACCGCCGTTGACCGCGATGGTCTGCCCGGTGACGAACGCGGCGGCATCGGAGCACAAGAACTCGAGCGTGCCGCACAGGTCCTCGGGAGTGGCGAGCCGCCCGAGCGCGATGCCCGCCACGCTCATCGCGATCACCGCGTCCGAGGTCACCGCGTGGGTTGCCGGCGTGTCGGTGAGGCCGGGCGCCATGGCGTTGACCCGGACCCCGAACGGTCCGAGCTCGCGTGCCAGCACCTTGGTCAGCGGTATGGCGGCGGCTTTCGTCGTCACGTAGTGCGCCATGCCGGGCGGCGCCACGAAGATCGATCCCGACGTCTGGTTGATGATGACGCCGCCGGCCTGACCCTTCATGTGGGGAATGGCGGCTTGACACATGAAGAACATGCCGTTCACGTTCACATCCACGATGCGCCGCCACACGTCGACGTCGATGTCCTCAGCGGGCGTCGAACGCACGTCCTGATAGATCGCGGCGTTGTTGACCAGGATGTCGACGCGGCCCTCGCGCGCCACGACATCGTCGAGTAACGCTTTGCAGCGCTCGGGATCGGCGATGTCGATCCCGGCCGCCCACGCGCGGTGCCCGTCGGCGGCGATGACATCGCTCTGCGCCGTTGCCCCGGCTTCGTCGATGTCGGCGAGCACTGCAACCGCGCCACATTGCGCGAGGTGGCGCGCGTAGACCGCACCGATGCCCTGTGCCGCGCCCGTGACGACCGCGACCTTTCCCTCGAGTGAACCCGCCACCGTGGCCTCCTGGGTCGGTGGGACGCGTCAGGGAGACGCGTACCGCGCGCGCAGGTACAAGCTGCGCTCGAGGTGTCTTTGGAGGCGCAACGCGGCACCGTCACCGTCGCGCGCCACGAGGAACTCGTAGATGGCCGCGTGGTCTTCGGTGCTGCGCCGCCGTTCCGACGTCTTGAAGTCGATCTGGATGCCACCGGCGAGCACGATGTTGTGCAGAGACTCGGAGAGCACACGCACTAATGGGTTGTGCGACGCCGCCGCAATCGCCCAGTGGAAGTACAGGTTCTCCCGGAACCACTCCTCGTGCGATTCGAGGACCTCGCTCCGGCGTTGGCGTTCGACGCTGGCCCCGATTCGCCGGAGATCTTCGGCGTCGGCCTCCTCCGCGGCGAGCCGCACCGCAAGTGGGTCGACGACGAGGCGGACCTCCATGACCTGTTCCACGGTCGTGCCCTCGACGCGGAGCAGCGACTCGAGGGAGCGCATGATGGCCAGCCCGTCGGGCGCAGTGACGATCGCACCGCCACGTGGGCCCCGGCGCAGTTGCACCAGTCCCTCGGACTCGAGCACGTTGAGAGCCTCGCGCAACGTCGCTCGGCTCACGCCGAACTCCTCGAGCAGCGCTTCGGCTGGCGGAAGGTGCGCGCCGATCGGGACCTTCCGGGCGAGGATCCGTTTGCGCAAGGTCTCGGCGACCAGACGGGCGGCCTTCGGCACGACGACGCGCGCTACCGGCGCGAGCGACGTGTGGCCGAGCGGAGTGTCCGTCGCGTCGGTCGGGGCCGTGTCGGCTGGGGAGGTGTAGGTGGGCTCGGTATCGGTCACGGCGTCAGGTGAGGTCGAGACCGAGGAGACGGATGGCATTACCTCGCACCACCTTGTGAACGGTCGCAGCGTCGAGACCGACGAACATGTCTGCTGCGAGCTTCTTCGTGTGCGGCCACGTGCTGTCCGCGTGCGGGTAGTCGGTCTCGAAGGTCACGTTGTCGATACCGACGCGTGCGATCGACTCGACACCGTGGAAGTCCTTGAAGAAGCAGCCGTAGACCTGGCGGTAGTAATAGGTCGACGGCGGGTCGGGAACTGCGTCGCGGCTCAGCGACCAACCCCGGTGCGTCTCCCAGATGTCGTCGGCGCGCTCGAGGAAGAACGGGATCCAACCGATCTGTCCCTCGGAGTAGACGAGCTTGAGACTCGGGTTGCGCTCGAGGACGCCGGAGAAGATGAAGTCGGCCAACGAGCCGACACAGTTGCCGAAACCCATGGTGACCGACACCGCGTCGGGTGCGTCGTCGGAGGTGTGGGGCATCTTCGTGCCCGACCCGATGTGCAGACAGAGCACTGTGCCGGTGGAGGCACACGTCGCGAAGAACTTGTCCCAGTAGCCGCTGTGCACGCTGGGCAGCCCGAGGTACGCGGGGATCTCGCTGAACGCGATCGCGCGCACACCACGCGCGGCGTTGCGCTCCACCTCGGCGGTCGCGAGATCGGCGTCCCAGAGTGGGACCAGACACAGCGGGAGGAGCCTGCCGCCCGACCCGGCACACCACTCTTCGACCATCCAGTCGTTGTACGCGCGCACGCAGAGCAGCGCGAGCTCCTTGTCGGTGGCTTCGGCAAAGGTCTGGCCGCAGAAGCGCGGGAAGTTGGGGAAGCACAGCGATGCTTCGGTCCAGTTGAGGTCCATGTCGTCGAGTCGTGGGCCTTGCTGCCAGCATCCTGGACGGATCTCGTCGTACCGCACTCCGCCGAGCGTGACCGCGACGTCGGGAAACCCGACTGCGGTGGAGAGCCTCTTCACCGACATGAAGAGGTCTTCGTAGCGCCAGTACGAGACGGGCAGACCCTCGGTGCCGGGGCGTTCCTGGAAGCGACCGCCGTCGAGCTCGGCCGTGCCGGCGGGAAGTTCCTCCACCCGGGGCCCGACCTCCCGGTACTGCACGGGCAGGCGGCTCGACCACGTGTCAGGTGGCTCGATCACGTGGTCGTCGAGGCTCACGAAGCGCGGCAGCTCCGGACCGGGACCCGCCGGTGACGTGGACACGCCCATAGTGTAGATGATTAGATGATCTTGTAAAAGCCCACCCCCCGGTGGGTCACCGCGACCCCTGACCCGGGAGCGAGAATGATGGGTGCGTTGTTGGGCGTGGGCCTGTCCCACTTCCCGCCGTTGTGTTACCCGGACCCGTCGTTCGCGGCCGCCCTGCGCTGGACGCTCGAGGACCCGGACCTCCCCGAATCGCTGCGCGACCCATCAGGCTGGCCCGAAGCCATGCGCGCCGAATGGGCCGACGACGCGGGGGCGGCGGCGGCGGCACGTCATCGCGCAGCTCTCGTCGACGGGTGCGACCGGGTGCGCTCCGCCATCGACGAATTTGCGCCCGATGCGCTGCTGATCGTGGGTGACGACCAGTACGAGAACTTCCACGAAGACGTGATCCCGGCGTTCACGGTCCTCGCCTACGGCGACCGCACGACGTCTCCGTGGAGTCGCGAGGAGACGACGCGCGGGGTGCTGCCACCCGAGAACGTGTGGGGCGAGAGCTCGGAGACCACCTTCCTCGTGCGCGGCCGTCCCGAGATCGCGCGCGAGGTCGTGGCCTCGCTCCTCGCTCGGGAGCTCGACGTCGCGTACTCCTACGAGCCGCTGCATCATCCGGGGATCCCGCACGCGTTCATGAACACCGTGCTCTTCCTCGACTACCACCGGCGTGGTTTCGAGTACCCCGTTGTCCCGCTCGCGGTGAACTGCTACGGCCGACGCGTGATCAGCCGCAAGGGCAGCATGAGCCGACTCGCCGACGCGTCACCGTTCGATCCGCCATCGCCGTTGCCGCGCCGAGTGATGGCGTTGGGTTCCGCGCTTGGGGAAGCGGCGCTCGAGAGTCCGTGGCGAATCGCTCTCGTCGCGTCCTCGAGCTGGTCGCACGCTTTCCTCTGTGATCACACGTACCGGATCCGCCCCGACACCCCGGCCGACGTCCGCCTCTACGACGCGTTCGTCTCGGGCGAGTGGGACACCTGGCGCGCAGTGGGCCTCGACGACATCGAGCGCGCCGGGCAGCAGGAGTTGCTCAACTGGTTCGCGCTCGCCGGCGCCATGGAGCGGGTGGGTGCGACCTTGTCCTGGTCGGAGTTCGTCGAGACCACGGTGTTCAACTCGAACAAGGTGTTTGCCACGTTCGCACCCGTCGAGCGGCCGGTCGGTCGAGTTGCCCGGGCGTCGGCGTGATCGACGTCCATACCCACGTGGTACCGCCGGGTCTGCCGTTCGGATCGTTCCCCGGTGACCGCTGGCCGCGGGTCGACGCCCACGGTGACCGGGCCGAGATCTACACCGGCGCCGTGCACTTCCGCTCGGTGACGTCGGCGGCGTGGGACCTGGAGCGCCGCGCCGAGGAGATGGCCGCGCACGGCGTCGAACGCCAGGTGCTCTCGCCGATGCCGGAGCTGTTCTGCTATTGGGCCGACCCGGTGTCGGCGGCGGCGTACACGCGTGAGATGAACGGGTGGCTGGCGGAGCAGGTGACTGTCGGTGGTGGTCGATTCGACGGGTTCGGCATCGTGCCGCTCCAGGACCCGGAGGCCTCGGCGTCAATCCTGGCCGACGTTGTGGCGTCGGGACTGCGCGGCGTGCAGATCGGCTCGAACGTGGACGGTGTGCCGCTCCACGATGCGCGGTACGCGCCGTTCTTCGCCGAAGCCGAGCGGCTCGGACTCGCGGTGTTCGTCCATGCGTTCCACCCTCACGGCTTCGACACGATCAGCAGCGGTCCCGCCGCGAGCGGTGTGACGTTCCCGAACGAGATCGGCTTCGCGGCGGCAGGACTGGTCGCCGAGGGCGTGCTCCATCGCCACCCGGCGTTGCGCGTGTGCATGAGTCACGGCGCGGGTTCGCTCGGTCTGTGTCTGCCCCGGATCGACCGCATGTGGGAATTCGACCCGACCTTCCGCGAGCGGTTGCCAGTACGACCCAGCGATCTCGCCCGCGAACTCTTCGTCGATCTCCTCGTCTTCGCGCCCTATGCCCTCGAGTTCGTGCTGCAGGTACTCGGCAACGAGCGCGTCGTCGTCGGTTCCGACTACCCGTTCATGCCCGACCCGCCCGGCGCCATCTTGGAGAGCATGACCGGCCTGACTCCCGACGACCTCGAGCGGATCAGTTGCGGCAACGCCGACACCCTCCTCGGCGTCCACGCGATGTGAGGGACACGTTCGACCACTGACAAGGGAAGGCGCAATGCACAAAGTGATCGACGGAGACGGCCACATCTTCGAGTGGCAAAACACGTTCGCGGATCAGTACCTCGATCCGGCGTTCCACCACCGTCGCCCCGTGATCGTCGACGGTCCCCAGCAGCTGCACTGGCTCATCGACAACGTGGCGTTCCCCGGGCTCTACGGCACCGAGCGGTTCGGCTTCGAGGGATCGCCGGTGAGCCGCGGCGACGTACGCCGCGACAGCATCGCGCCCAAGCGCGAATCCCTCGGGATCCTCGAGATGCGTGACTCCGCGGAGCGCCTGGCACTGCACGCCGCCGAAGGCATCGACATCGCGGTCATCTATCCGACGCTCTTCCTCGTCCGTCCGCTGTCGCGCGACCCGAAGTTCGAGGCGGCGCTTTGCCGGTCGTACAACAACTGGATGGTCGACGTCTGCAGTAGTTCCGACGCGCTCGAGTGGGTCGCGGTGATCGACTTCCACGATCCCGAAGCGGCTGCGGCGGAGATCGCGCGCGCCAAGGGCCTCGGGGCCGTGGGCGTGATGGCGCCCGGGATGGTCGACCGCGAGAGCATCACCGCGCCGCGCTTCGAAACCATCTGGGCGACGGCGGAGGAACAGGACCTCGGAGTGGGGGTGCACGTCTCGTACTGCACCCCGATGGATACGTACGCGTTCGTGTACTCGGTCCTGATGGGGTGCGAGCAGGTGATGGCTTCGGGTGTGCTCGACCGCCACCCTCGCTTGCGTGTCTCCTTCCTCGAGGCGAGTTGCAACTGGGTGCCGTTCATGATCGAACGGCTGGAGGAGAAGGCGAATCCCGAGCGCCGTCGCTACAAGCCCGACCGTCCCATGGACACCACACTCGACCGGCCGGAGCAGGGCGGATACCTCGCCGAACTCTCACCCCAGGAGTACATCGACCGCGGCAACGTGTACTTCGGGTTCGAGGTCGAGGACCCGCTGCTGCCGTACTGCGTCGAGCACTTCGGCGAGGACTGTTGGATCTACGGGTCCGACATCCCACACGGCGACCGGTTGGCGAACGCGGCCAAGGTGCTCGACGAGCGCACCGACCTGAAGGCCGACGCCAAGCGGAAGATGCTGCTCGACAACGTCGCGCGCTTCTACGCGCTCTCGGCGGACTGAGTCGCGGTGAGGGTCTGCATCCCTCGGAGCCGGCGGGCTCGGGTCGGTGATCGGCGGCCGGTTGGCCGTCGCGCTCGGCGGCGTGAACCCGGCAATGTGACCTGACGGACGGAGGAACGGCATGACCGAACAGAGTGTGATCGCATCCGCGTCATCGGTGGCGTTCGAACCACCGCGCTTCGCCACCGTCGAGGAAGAGCGTGTGCATCGCAAGGGCCACCTCGCGGTCGCGTATCGGCTGTTCGCCCGCCTCGGCTACGACCATTGGGTCGCCGGCCACATCACGGTCCGCGACCCGGAGTTCCCGGACCGGTTCTGGGTGAACCCGTTCGGGCGGAGCTGGCGACACCTGCGCGCGTCCGACCTGCTGCTCGTCGATCTCGACGGCACGCTGCTGGCCGGCGACGGTGTGCTGAACGCCGCGGCGTTCGCCATCCATTCCGAGGTGCACCGCGCGCGTCCCGACGTGGTCGCGGCTGCACACGCGCACACGAGGTACGGGCGGGCGTGGTCGGCAACCGGCCGCCTGCTCGAGCCGCTCAGCCAGGACGCGTGCGCGTTCTACGGCGACCACGCCGTGTTCGACGACTACACGGGCGTCGTCTACAACACCGAGGAGGGCAGCCACCTCGCGGCAGCGCTCGGCAATCGCAAGGCGCTGCTGCTCGAGCACCACGGGCTGCTCACGGTTGGCGAGACGGTCGACGAAGCTGCCTTCTGGCTGCATCTGCTCGAACGGTGCTGTGAGGCCCAGCTGCTCGTCGCTTCGCTGCCCCCGCGTGACGACGGTTCGCCGGCCTACCGCGCGCTCGACGCGAGCATCGCGGCGCGGACCTTCGAGCAGGTCGGCCAGCACTTCCATGGCTGGATGGGGTTCCAGCCGCTGTACGAAGAGATCGTGGGCGCCGAACCGGAGGTGCTGGACTGATCGTCGAGCACCGCTCGTTCCGTTAGTCCGCTCACACGCAACCAGGGGATGTGAAATGTCGTACCGAGTCGTGCTGTGGACCACCGGGCACGTCGCCAAGTTCGCCGGTCGCGCGATCGTCGACCACCCCGACATGGAGCTCGTGGGCGCGTACGCCTGGAGTCGGGAGAAGGCGGGCCGCGATGTCGGCGAGCTCATCGGAATCGACCCGTTGGGAATCATGGCCACGAGCGACGTCGACGAGATCATCGCGTTGGCGCCGGACGTCGTCGGCTACTACCCAATTATGCGCACGGAGGCGATTCCCGAGCATACCGACACGATCTGTCGGTTCCTCGAAGCGGGGATCAACGTCGTCAGTACCGCCAACGTGATCACGGGCCGCTGGTGGAATGCCGAGGAGCGGTTCAACGCGGCCGGCAGCAAGGGCAACGCGTCGATGTTCGCGAGTGGGGTGAACCCGGGTTTCGTGAACCAGTTGATGCTCACCGCGACCGGCGTGTGCAGTGAGGTGCGGAAGTTGTCGGTCTGGGAAGAGGCCGAGTGTTCGGGGTACGACTCACCCGAGTTGTGGGAAACCGTCGCATTCGGCCACGACCCCGCGGAGCCCGACCTCATGAAGTATTTCCACCAGGGCACCGCGGTGTTCGAGGACGCCGTCGCGATGATGGCCGACGCGCTCGCGCTCGAGCTCGACGAGATCAAGTACGTGCCCGAGATGGCGCTTGCGACGAAGGACCTCGATCTCGGTTGGATATTCATCAAGAAGGGTCATATCGCGGGGCTGAAGAACAGCTGGCTCGGCATCGCGAACGGCAAAGGGGTCATCGAGCTCGGGACGATCTGGAAGATGACCGACAATGTGGAGCCGAACTGGGAAGTGCGGCATGGTTGGCACGTCCAGATCGACGGGATTCCCACCGTGAAGATGCACTTCGCGGGATGGCCGCCCGAGGGCAACTCGGACTCGGAGCTCCTGATGGGCCTCGCGATGCTCATGACCGCGCTGCCGACGGTGCACGCGATTCCGCACGTAGTCAACGCGCGGCCGGGCGTCGTCACCTACAAGGATCTCCCGTTGGTCGCCGCGGCCCGTTGCGTCAAAACGGACGACATCGCATAGTCCGGATCTCGCTCGGGCGGGCAGTGCTGCTTCGGGAGGTCGAGGATGCGTTCGAGGAGGTCGTGGTCTCTCGACGGTCGTAGAGGGTGTGGTGCCAGAGGAACGCCGCGGGTGCTTCGGCGATGAGGTCGATGTCTGACCCGGGCGGCAGATCGCCGCGTTCGATTGCCGAGGCGATGAGTTCGCGCAGGTGCTCGCGTTTCTTGCCGATCACTGACCGGTCGAACTGTTCGGCAAGGTCGGGGTTGCGGACACGCTCGACGGCGAAGGTGGTCAGGAGTGTCCGGTCGTCGCCGCGGAGACGATCGGCGAGTGGTCGCATGATGCTCAGGATGTCAGCGCGCAGGTCGCCGGTATCGGGCAGCTGCTCGTCGATCTGAGTTCCGCAGCGGACCGCTTCGACAACCAGTTCGGCTTTGTTCGGGTAGCGGCGACAATCGTGGCTCTACCGACGCCGGCTCGCGCGGCAACTCCCTCGATGCTGACGGCGGCGTATCCTTCCGCAGCGAAGATGTCGAACGTGGCTTGGAGAATCGCCGCAGACTGCTTCGGACCCTGACCTAGAGAAAGCTGACCCAGACCAATCGCTGATCAGAGGACGCGGCTCCTTATGCAAGACAAAGATCTGCTTGTGCTCTACGACTATGGAGAAGGAGCTGTGTGGGCGTACGTGCGCGCCTCGTCCCGCGAAGAAATCGAAACTGCCTACCCGGAACTCTTCGTTGTCGATGGCACACCTGAATCCATGACGGAGGTCGAGCTCGCTTCCCTCCCGCGCCTAGACGTCTCCTTTCCATCGGGACTCCTCCACGATCTATTGCAGCTGCGCGAAGTCGAAGAGCGGCACCGATACTTTCACTCAGTCGACCCGTTGTGGCCCGATTACCTGTTCCTTGGACAGCGACCGGCGCGCAACAAATGAGGCACGCGTCAGGTGATCCATCGCTTCAACGAGTTGGGGATGGGCGCTTGACCCGCGGTGGGCGGGTGGCCGTCCACGGCGGATCACGACGAGGGACCGTGAGCTGATCGGCACGACGCCGACCCAGGCACTGCTCTCCGCGGTGACGGTGCCAGATCCCGATCGGCAGCGATCCCGGCGACGGATCGTGCTCCAGGGCGACGTCCCCAACCCTGCGGACCCCCCGTCGGGGTGTCGCTTCCAC
>JBKPCV010000085.1:0-8317 GCA_046727575.1 Actinomycetota bacterium | reverse complement strand
GCTCCTGACTGCTCCGCACCGGCCGCGGTTCTCGCTCCTCCTGCTCTCTGACTTTCCCGAGCCAACGCTATGGCAGACCCGGATGGTGGAGATCGGGGAGGAAAAGGCTGCCCCCGCGCGTGGGAAGGCGCCGAGGGTCTTCAGCCAGCCACTTAACCAGGAAGACCTCCTCGCGACGCTCGGCACGTTCACGACCGTCGTTTTCGAGGCGCTCGAAAAGTTGTCCGTGCCGTTCAACGCCGACGACCGAACCGCCTTCTATCACTTGTGGAACGTCGTGGGATGGCATCTCGGCATTGGTGATGCAACTGCCTTGCGCGGTGTCAGCTCCGGCATGGAGGCGCGGAGCTGGCCGGGGAACAAGATCCTTCCTCTCGAGGTGGGCGAGATGGACGCGCTGTTCGCCCGCCTCCGGAATCGTCTGCAGGGTCCGACCGAGCAAGGCGGGAATCTCGCCACAACCCTCGTGCAGGAGTTGTCAAAGTCACTGCCAGTGGGTCAAGGAGCACCGGCCTTCTTCGTGCGCTACCTCATCGGCGATGAACGCGCCTACCAGCTCGAGATCGCCGCCGGCGGTTACGCCGAGCTGTTGTTCCGCCGCAGTGGAGCACTGGAGCGGCTGGCCAGACGAACGCGAGTGAGCACGCTCGGTCGCTTGGTGTCTCGGCCGCTGTCGCAGGCAATCACGCGCTACGCGCTGCGAACGTTCGTGTCACGCTCGCGCGTGGACGACCGCGGCCTCGAGATCAGCCCGCGGACCGCCAACCAGTGGGGCATCCAGATCGGACCAGAAGTGCGGTCGCCGTCACGCCTGTGACGCCTCTCGCCTGGATCGTCCTGACGCTCAGCGCACCTGAGCAGTCTTGTCCCGGGCATCGACCAAGCCGCGCGTGGCGAGTTCCACGGCCACCTCTCGGGTCAGATCCATGCCAGCAGTCCATGCATCGCCGAAGGCGTCGTCGCCGAGCCGTTCGCGAAGCTGCTCGCTGAGTTCGCTCGCATCGGCGCGATCGACGGGGAGCAACGGCATGACGAGCTCGACCCGCTCCACCGAGGCGAGCAGGTGAACGGCGATCTGGTCCTCACCGAGGAGTCCGAGGCAGATCGCCGACTCGCGCACCGTGTTCCACAACTGCGGAAGGAATTCGAGGCGGTCCCAATGGTCGAGGAGCTCCAGGAGGAGCGGGAGGGCGTCGAGCGGTCGACCGAGCCGGCGGCGCATCGTTGCCAGCAGCGACATGGACAGCCCGAGCACCAAGCGGCTCTCGACGGCACGTGCTGCGCGCACACTCTCATCGAGGAGCGGCTCGGCGCGTTCGGAGTGGGACTGCCCGAGCGCCATGGCCACCGCGAACAGCGCGTACGCGACCGACGTCGGGCACCCCGAGTGCCTCGCCAGTTCGAGCGCTCGGCCGGCAAGTTTCTCGGCACGCTCGAGTTCGCCGCCCATCACCATGCCGAACGAACCCGTGTCCATGCTGTAGCCGAGCCAGAAAGGATCGCCCAGCGCGCGGGACCATTCGACGACCTCGAGGAAGCGACTCGGCACCTCCGCGGTGATCGTGCCGAACGCGGGGTCGCCAACCAGAGAGGTGTAGTTGACCGTGAGGATGATCGCCATTCGCGCCGGCAGGGTCACGCCTGAACCGAGCCGCTGCTCCGCGTCGAATGCAGAGCGGCACGAGCCCATGGTCTGACGCAGGTCGCCTCTCAGCCACGCTCCGAGCGCGACGATGCCCTTGAGATCGGCGAGCCGAGGGTGGTCGTCGAAGGACAGCTTGTCGAACGCCTGGTCCACCCACCGGAAGTACTCGGCCGACAGCCGTTGCAGCCCGTAGTTCCACAGGGACACGAGCAGCAGGGCTTCGAGGTCGACGTCGGCGTTCTCGATTGCCCAGAGATGCGTGGCGTGCAGGTTGCCGAAGTCGGCTCCCAGTCGGGCCACCCAGTTGGCTTCGTCGGCCGTTCGCAGGCCCGCGTCGCCGGCCTGGGCAATGCCGGCATAGAACGCGGCGTGTCGAGTGCGTCCGTCAGCGGCGTCGGCCGCGCTCAGGCGGTCGGCCGCGAAGTCGCGCAGCGTCGACAGCATGCGGTAACGCGTCTCTGCGTGCCCGAAGTCCGCGTCGACCATCGAACGGTCCGCAAGGTCGGCGAGGAGCGAAAGGACGTCCTGCTCGCTTGTTCCGTCGGCACACACACTGCGCGCTGCCTCGAGCGTCCAGGACCCCGAGAACACCGAGAGCCGCTCGAACAGACGCTTGCTCTCGGGGGTGAGAAGGTCGTACGACCATTGGATCGTGCTGAGGAGGGTGGCGTGCCTCGGATGATCCGGTGTCGGCGTGGCGAGCAGCGGCGACGCGGGATGGAGATGCGCCAGCAGGTCGGGGAGACTCATCGATCGTGCCCGCGCGGCTGCCAGCTCCACCGCCAGCGGGATCCCGTCGAGCCGTCGACAGATCTCCGCAACGAGCTCGAGCTGCTCGGGCGCGACCTGCAGGCCCTGCCGCGCCGCCGCGGCTCGATCGGCGAACAACCGAACTGCGGGCGAGTTCTCGATGGAGTCGGTGTCGTCGGCGAGCGGCAGACCGAGGGGCTTGACGGCGAAGATCACCTCGCCCAGGAAACCCAGCGGTTGCCGGCTCGTGCAGAGCACCGTCACCTCGCTGCTCGTCTCGACCACCTCGCGTATCAACGGACCGACGACACCCAGAACGTGCTCGCAGTTGTCGACGACGAGGAGCATGTGCTTCCTGCCGAGCCACTCGAGGATGCTGTCGCGGAAGGAACGCCGGCCGCGGCGGACGAGCCCCAGCCCGGCGGCCACCGCGGCGGCGACCGCGTCACTCCGGATCGGCGCGAGGTCGATCATCCGCACGCCGTCCCGGAAGCGGTGGCCCGCTTCCGTCGCGAGCTCGACGGCGAGTCTGGTCTTCCCGACGCCGCCCGGCCCGACGAGGGTGACCGTCCCCGATCGGGCCACCAGGCTGCTCAGCTTCGCGAGCTCATCGGCTCGGCCGTAGAAGCTTGTGGCGGGCACCGCGACCGCGGCGACGGCGTCGAGGGTTCGCAGGGGTGGGAAGCGCGAACGCAGCTCGGCGATCGACAACTGGTAGAGGTGCTCGGCGCGCGCGAGGCCGCGCAGCCGGTGTTCGCCGAGGTCCAACAGCTCGAGCTCGTCGGTGAGGCTGTCGCGCACGAGCTCGGCACTCGCCTGCGACACCAGCACCTGGCCGCCATGGGCGGCAGCCATGATCCGGCTCGCCCGATTCACCGCGGTGCCGTAGTAGTCGCCTTCCCGCAGCTCCGCGGTGCCGGTATGGATCCCGACCCGGACGGCGAGTGGGCCCGTGGCGCCCCACGTCTCCTCAGCGAGGGCTCTGAGGGCGTCCGCCGCCATGGCGACTGCATCCGGTGCGGCCCTGAAGACCGCGTGGACGCCGTCGCCCCTCATCTTCACGATCTGTCCACCATGCTTCGCGATCGCGGCACGGAGTAGCGCGTCGTGGCGCGCAAGCGCGGCGCTCATCTCCGTGGGGTGCTCGTCCCACAGCGGAGTGGAGTCCTCGAGGTCGGTGAACAAGAAGGTGACCGTTCCGGTCGGCAGTGTGCTCGCGACCGGCATTGGCGGCGACCCGGGCTCGGACACGGGCGCGGTCCACTCGAGGTCTGCGTCGTGTTGGAGCATCTGCTCCTCGAGTCGCCGGAGGGAGGCCGACGGTTCGAGCCCGAGCTCCTCGGCGAGATACACCCGGTAGTTCTGGTACGTGCGCAATGCCTCGACCTCGCGGCCTGACCGGTAGAGCGCGAGCATCAGCTCGGCGCGAAGCCGCTCCCGGACGAGGTTGGTCGACACTGCCTGTTCCAACTCGCCGACGAGCTCGGTGTGGCGCCCGAGGCGCAATTTGGCGTCCACTTGATCTTCGATCGCGGTCATGCGCAGCTCCTCGAGACGAGCCGCCTCAGCGCGCGCGAACTCGTCGAAGGCGAATTCAGCAAACGCAGCGCCGCGCCACAGGGCAAGCGCCTCGTCGAGCGCCGCCAACGCTGCGGCGGGATCGACGTGTCGTCGCGCGTCCGCGAGGAGCTGCTCGAAACGCGCGACGTCGTAATCGCTCGGCTGCACTCGGAGCAAGTAGCCGGGCGCGCGGGTCACAAGGATGTCGTCGCCGCGTGCCGCGCCGTCCGCCGGCGTGAGAAGGCGGCGCAGTCGATAGACGAGCGATTGCACAGTGCCGATCGCGGTCTCCGGCGGCTCGTCCCCCCAGAGGATGTCGACGAGACGGTCGGCTGAGACCACCTCGTTCGCGTGCAGCAGCAGTGCAGCAAGGGTGAGGCGCAGCTTCGCGCTTCCCAGTCCCACGATGCGGCCCGCAACGAGCAGCTCGAGGGGGCCCAGCGCCCGGAACTCGACTCCGGGATCCAACCCCGTCATCCCCTCCCTCACGACGTGATCGTCGCACACCGCGTGCTTCTCCCCAAGCGATAACCGCGCGCCAGAGGGCCGCCAACGAGTCGCCAGCGGGCTGCCACTCGCACGCGGCGTGGTCGCCACCTCGTCGTCGCACCCTCGCGACGTCGAGCCCGCGTGGGCTCACCGACCGGGGGAGGCGTCATGAGCCGTCGGAGTCATCGCCGATCCGCTCAGCGCACGCTGCTCGCCGCGATGGTCGGCATCTTGCTCACGACGGTGTCGGCCGGAGTCGTCGAGAGCCAGCTCTCCGGCGGTACATCGGCGGACCGAGGAGCGCGGGCGGCGCGTGTTCCCGACCGCCGTGCCGGCTCGAACGTCGCGTTGCGGCCCGGCGCGCCGGACGTCGAGTCAACCCCCTGTTGGGACGCACCGACTGACGACACGTTCTCGCCGACCGCTTCGACCGTCGGCGCGGCGCTGCCGTCCGACGCCACCAGGCTCGCGACGAGTCCGTGCATGGTGCAGCCAGCAGGGCCCGCCGACAGGCTCCCGCTCGGGTATGAGATCGGAGTTGCTGCGACCTTCCCGAACATCCACTACGGGGACGACGCCCAACAGCAGCTGGACCTGTACGTCCCGAACACGACCGCCGCCCCCGTCATCGTGTTCTTCCACGCCGGCGGATGGGTTGCCGGCGACCGCACGACCGTCGCGCAGGCGATCTTGCAGGAAGTCACGCGTGGCTACGCGGTCGCGTCCGTCGAGTACCGGCTTGCGCCACAGGTCCGGTTCCCAGTACCGCTCCAGGACGCGAAGACCGCGATCCGTTGGGTCAAGGCCCACGCAGCGCAGTTCGGCCTGCGTGCCGACAAGGTCTTCGCTGCTGGTTCCTCGGCGGGCGGGCACCTCGCCGCGATGGTCGCGGTGACGCCGGGTCTGTTCGAGCCCGGTGACGTGCCCCCCGACCTCGCCGCGCAGGACTCGCGTGTGGTCGCGGCGGTGTCCTTCGTCGGTCCGCTCGACCTGAACTCGCTCGGTGGCGAGGTCGGCACGTGGGGCCCGGGGCTCGTTTCGACGCTGCTCGGCTGCGCGGCGCCGGCCCCGGACGAGCCGGCAACGTGCTCGCAGGACGCGATGGCGGCCGCATCACCGGTCAGCTACGTGACCCGTGACGACCCGCCGATCTACCTCAGTTATGGCGTGCAGGACACGCTCGTGCCGCCGAGCACCAACGGTCTCGTCATGGCGACGGAGTACGCGCAGCTGGGCCGGCGGCTGGAGGCGCGCTATGACCTCGTCCAGGACCAAGGTCACAACGTCGACATCGAGGGCGCGAACATCACGATGCTCGACCGCTTCCTGGATTGGAACGTTGACGGACTCGTCGAATAGTGACTCGCTCGTCGGGCGCTCTCCCCGCAGCCCGCCTCACCAACTGGCGGAGTGCGACTTCATTCGGCGCGCTGGATGGTCGATACTGGGGTCATGACCCGGTTCCAGACCTCGTGGGAGATCGCCAAGCGCTCGTGGGCGATCCTCAAGTCGGACAAGACGCTGGCGTGGTTTCCGGTGCTGTCCTTCCTCGGTTCGTTGGTCGTCTTCGGGGCGGTCGCCGGCCTCATCGCTCTGGCCGGCATCGATCGCGCTGGCACCAACGACTCGCTCGCGCCGATGGGCTACGTGTTCGCCGCCGTCGGTTACGTCGCGCTCGCGTTCGTGCAGACGTACTTCCTCGCTGCGCTCGTCGCCGGGGCCGACACTCGACTCCAGGGTGGCCACTCCACGGTGTCGAGCGCACTGGAGGTCGCGAACTCGCGACTCCATCGCCTGCTGCCATGGGCGCTCGTCTCAGCGACGGTCACGATCATCCTCCAGGCGATCGAGGAGCGATTCGGCATCGTCGGACGGATCGTGGCGTCGCTTGTCGGCCTGGCATGGAACCTCATCACGTTCCTCACCATCCCGATCCTCGTGATCGAGGACCTCGGTGTCGGCGCCGCGCTCACGCGTTCGAAGGACCTGTTCAAGAAGACGTGGGGTGAGAACGTCGTCGGGCAGGCAGGCCTCGGCATCGTCGGATTCCTCGCGCTGCTGCCTGCTGTGCTGCTGTTCGCCATCGGCGCGAGCCTCGGCACGGCCGGCCTGATCGGGTTCGGCGCGGTAGCCGTCCCATGGATCATCGTCGCCGCCACCGTGACTGCCGCCTTGAGCGGCATCTACCGCACGGTGCTGTACAGGTTCGCGGCAAGCGGCCGCGTGCCCGACGAGTTCGCTGGGGTCGACTTGCAGAGCGCCTTTCGCCCACGTGGCAACGACGGCGGCAGCAGCGCAGGCGGGTTCGGTGGCGGGTTCGGAGGGTTCAGCCGCAACTGAACACGGTCGTCAGCGGAAGGCGGGGAGAACCTCTTCCGCGAATCGATCGAGGCCGTCCCGGTCGAACGGCGCCCGGAGCGCCAGGTTCACCTGCGCGCACCCGGCGTCGGCGTACTCGCCGATCCGATCGATCACCTCTTGGCCGCTCCCGATCAGCACGTTCGGCCGCACCGCCTGCGCGAGCCCGCCGAACTGCGCCTCGAGGTCTTCGTCCTTCCAGGCGAGAGCGAGATTCACCGTGCACGTGATCTCAGCCGGATCGCGCGCCATCTTCTCGCAGTGTTGGTGCAATACGCGCACCTTGTGCGCGTACACATCGGGCACGACGAACGGGACGTTCCAACCGTCGGCATACCGGGCGACGAGCTTCAGCGTGACCTGCTCACCGCCGCCGCCGAGCCAGATCGGCAGCCGACCCTGCACCGGCTTCGGATCACACCTCGCGTCCCGGAGCTGGAAGAACTCACCCTCGAAGTTCGAGACGTCCTCGGTGAGCAACGCTCGTATGCACTGAATCGCCTCGGCGACCTGGCGCAGGCGCACCGGCGCCGGAGGAAACGGGATGTTGTACGCCTCGTACTCGGCCTGGTGCCATCCGGCGCCGAGACCGAGCGTGACGCGGCCTCCGCACAGCTGGTCGAGCGTGGCCATGGCGTTCGCCAGCACCGCGGGGTGCCGGTAGCCGACGCAGTAGACGAGGCTGCCGCACCGCACCCGTGACGTCCGCATCGCCAAGGCCGTGTGCGCGGTAATGGCCTCGAGCGACACCGAGCCGGACACGACGCCCTCAGGGGTGAAGGTTGCGTCGGCCGCGTAGAAGTGGTCCCAGATCGAGATCCAGTCGAACCCATGGCCCTCGATCTGCTGCCAGAGCGCGTCGAGCTCCTGGGTGGTGGTGTTCTGCAGACCCGTGTGCACCCCGAATCGCACAATACGGACCCTATGCGAAACGGCGTGGATCCCTCACGAGCGCGGGAGTACCGGGCTCACCTCTGTTCCTCCCACACCATTCGCTCGCTCTCTGCGAGCCGGGATACTCGGCTCGCGGCCGTTCGCTCGCTGGCGAGCTCCTGCGCACGCTCCCGGCATCATGGGTCACTCGCTGCTCGGCCGGATACCCGCCTCGCGACGCTCGTTACCGGCCTCATGGGTCACTCGCTGCTCGGCGGGATACCCGCCTCGCGACGCTCGTTCCCGGCATCATGGGTCACTCGCTGCTCGGCGGGATACCCGCCTCGCGACGCTCGTTCCGCCGCTTCGTCGCCGCGTGCGCCGGACCCTCCTATACCATTCGCTCGCTCTCTGCGAGCCGGGATACTCGGCTCGCGGCCGTTCGCTCGCTGGCGAGCTCCTGCGCTCGCTTCCGGCATCATGGGTCACTCGCTGCTCGGCGGGATACCCGCCTCGCGACGCTCGTTCCCGGCCTCATGGGTCACTCGCTGCTCGGCGGGATACCCGCCTCTCGACGCTCGTTCCGCTCGCTTCGTCGCCGCGTGCGCCGGACCCTCCTATACCATTCGCTCGCTCTCTGCG
>JBKPCV010000084.1:0-4067 GCA_046727575.1 Actinomycetota bacterium | reverse complement strand
GCCTCACCGTCGTCGTCCAGGCCGCGACGGCGGCGGACCACCGTGCCCAGCTCCGTGGTGGGCGCGGGCGAATCGTCGTCCTTCATGCCGAGTTCCCAGAGCGCGGCGCGGAGGGCCTCCGACGCGGCTTTGCGGAGGCTTGCCTCGCTGCGCGACTCCTCGAAGAGAGCGGCGCCGGCGGCATCGAGGGTGTCGCCCCATCCTTCCCGCCAGTACTCGACCGCGAGTCGCCCGCGGTCCGCTTCGAGGTCGCGCACGTGCGCGGTCGCGGACATCTCTGCCGCTTCTGCCCTCTCGAGATCGGCCTGTGCCGACGTCACCAGCGTCTCGTGGTGCGCGAGCGCGACTTGGGCTTCGACGTGGGCCCGCTCGACGGCATCCTGCTCACGCGCACGCTGCTGCACTTCGTCGGTGAGCGGGCCGACGGCCGCATTCGCCGCGACCAGCCGCGGTTCCAACCGGGCGAGCTCGACCGCGACCCGCGCCCGTTCCACCTCCTCGGCCGCGACCGCGACCTCGGTCTCGATGCGGGACCGACCGGTCTCGGCCATCGACCGCTCCCGCTCCGCCGCCGAATGCTCGCGGCGCGCGGACGCGAGACGCGCGTCACGCCCCAGCTTCGGCTCCGGAAACCCGCCGACGACGTGGACCGCGAGCTCACGGTCGACGACGTCGACGGGGGTCACACCCGACTCGATCCGCGCCACCAGCGCGCGCAGGAAGCGCGCACTGCCCGCGGGCGCGTGCACGATCCCCTCCGGGAGCGGCTCGTCGACCGCGGTTCCGCTGACGAGCACCGCGCCCGAGATCGCGCCGATCGCGTCGAGGGCGCGCTCGGTGTCGGCGCCGTTCACCACCACGGCGTCTTCCCACACGGCGAGCGCGGGTTCCCAGTAGCCGCGCCGCTCATGGGTGACGACGACCGAGTCGAACAGACCGTGACCCTCGATGCCGGCCTTGCGCAGCGCGTCGAGCACGAGACCCACGATCCCCGATCCGCCGCGTTCGACGGCTTCGGCCGAACGCCGCGCCCGGCCTTCTGCGTCACGCGTCAGGACGCAGCGCTCGACTGCGCCAGCCAGGCGTTCGGACGCCTCGTGGTGCAGCGCCTCCGCCTCCTCGACGCCGAGTCCACGCCCGCCCGCCGCTCGATCGCGCAACGCGTTACGCGCGTCAGTGAGGTCGATGATCTCCTTGCGCTGGTCGCGGAGCGCGTCGCGCTCCTCGTCGTGGGACTCCCGCGCGCGCGCCAGCTCCTCGGCTGCCGCGCTCGCGGCGTCGCGCAACGCGTCGGCATCAGCCAGATCGTCACGCGCGGTACGCGCCGTCTCGGCTGCCTGCTCGAGCTCGGTGAGCTCGGCGCGTGCAGTGACGACCTGCGTGGCCAGCTCCTCGTCGGCAGCGACGACGTCGAGGTACCCGCGCGCGAAGTGCAACCGCCACGCGCGACGGGCATCGGCCCAGTACCGACGGGCCGCGTCACGTGCACTCACCTCAGTGAGCTGCGCCTCCTCGGCGAGAAGAAGCTCGCGATCCTCGAGCTCCTTCGCCGCGAGCGTCTCCTCCGCCTCGGCCAGCCGCTTGCGGTGCTCCAGCTCGGCGTCGAGCAGGTGGCGCTGCCCGGTGAGGCGGATGAGCGACTCGCCGATCTGCGTGGGCGAGAACTCGCCGGCGTGCATCTGCAACAGTGACGGCGGGTTGCGCCTCTCGCCGCGCTGCTGCACGTAGGCCAGACAGCGCGGGCTCTCCCCGTAGAGGTACTCGGCATAGGTGTTGAACCCGACGTCGTTGCGCGGCAGCGACGCCCAGCGTGCGTCGGCGGCGGCGTGCGCCTCGGCGTCGGTATCGGCGTCGACGAGGTGCACACCCTCGGCCCAGCGGATCGTGACGTGCGGGCTGGCGGTGTCGACGCGGCACCACACGGTGATCGGCGACGCGAGCGGGCGGTCGGGGTGTGCGAACACGCCGACGACGTAGCCGTGCCCGGCCGACTCGTAGCGCTCGCCTCCTGTCGCCATCCCGCCGGTGGCCTGGGCGTTGAACAGCAGCGCGGTCGGTGCCTTGGCGCCGCCGGCGAGGCGCCACTCGGGATCGGCGAGCAGCAACGACACCGCGGCGAGGAAGCTCGTCTTGCCCGAGCCGTTCGAGTCGCCCTTCGGGCCGCGCCCGGTGACCGCGACGAACGTGCCGGGCACGATCACCACCGGGTGCGACGTGAGCCGCGACAGATAGAAGGTCTGCACACAGACGAGCTGGCGGTCGGCGACGACCCCGGCGCGCGCCTGCGCGTGCTCGAGCGGGCTGAGCAACGTGTCGGTCACGACGCAACCTCCAGCGGATCGGGTGGGACCGCCTGCGCGCGCCGGCGCCGGATCACGTCGGCGAGCATTCCGTCGGGCCGGGAGACGAGCACGAGGTCTTCCCACAACCGTTGGGAGCGCGCCGGCGTCAGGCGCTGGAACTGCGGTCCGGGCACGAGCTCGGCGCGGTGGCCGGGCCGGAGGATCCCGGCGATGCGGAGGCGGCGGACCGCCGCCTTGACCTGCGACTTGGTGAGATGCCGGTTGAGCGCGATCTCGTCGATCGTGATCGGTTGCGCGTCGGCCCACCCGTCGCCGGCGACGCGGCCCAGCGCGCGCGGCACTGCGACGCCGCGCAGCAACACAATTGCGAGTACTGCCCGATCCGTGGGTGCGAGCACGCCGAGGCCCTCCGACGCGAGCCGGTCGGCGATCGCGTCGTCGTAGCCCGACACGTAGCCGCCGGGCACACGCAGCAGCACCCGGCCGAGCTCGGCGAGCGCGTGCTCGACCCGCGCGCGCAGGCCCGGGTCGTCGAGCGCGGGGAAGCAAGCGGGATCGAGTGGTTCCGCGGCCAGCTCGAGCGCGCCGACGGCTTCGAGCACGAGCGCCGTGCGCTCGGTGTCGAGCGCGGTGATCACGCGGCCGATCCGATCTCGCGGAGGCGATCGTGCGCGCGCCGCAGCAACGAGAGTTGCCCCGACGGCCACGTCGCGAACAGCGGGCCGAGCCGCACCTCGTCGTGGGGCAGCGCGGCGGTGATGGTGACGCAACCCACGGAAGGGAGGTCGTGCAACAGTGCAGCCGTCGCCCACTTGCGGTCGACGCCGAGACGCGTGGCGACGTCGAGCACACCGACCACGGTCGCGACCGCGCTCGGGTACGGATCGACCGCGGCGTCGGGCCAGCAGCACGCGACGCAGGCCACCAGCGTGGCGAGCGCGCTCGGCGTGAGCCGTTGCACGTCGAAGCCGGCGGTGTCGGGATCAGGCTCGGCAAGGTCGGCCCACCCGAGGGCGAAGGCAGCCGACGGCGGTGCGCCGCGGAGCAGTACCAGTCGGCGGCCCGCGGCCTCCGCGCGCTCGACGCCGTCGACATAGACGAGTGACGCGGGGATGGTGCCGGTGGCTCGTGCCCGCGCCAGCATGTAGGCCGACTCGGACTCACGCATCGCTCGTCACCGCCGCTGCGGGGATCACCTCGATCGCTTCGATCGAGTCGTCGAGCACAGGCCGGTCGGCCCGCAGTGTGACCGGCGACGCATACGTGACGTCGGTCTCGGTGTCGACAATGGTCGCCTCGCTGATCGCGAGGCCGTACGGCTGATCAGGATCGAGGTCGAGCGCGAGCAGGTCGGCCAGCAGCGCGGCCGCGGCCGGCCACATGAGCCCGCGCACGGTGCTCGTGACCTCGGTGTCGGCGTGACCGTCGAGCAACTGCTCGGCGCGCAGCCCGCGTGCCCGCGCGGTGCGTTCGGCGCCGGCGAGCAGCGAGCCCACCGGGTCGGCGTCGACCGCGGGCCGTGGCGCGGGAGGACGCCGCGCGCGCGGCCGGCGGGGACCGACGCGGTCGAGCGCGTCGACGAGATCGGCGGCACCGACCCATACCGTGGGCGGGTCGAACACGACGGGCGCGAACGCCTCGGCCAGCTCGGCCACGCTGCCAGTGATGGCCGCGCTCAGGTAGTCGTCGGCCGGGAGCACGGAGAAATCGCGCGTGGCGCCGCTCATATCGAGCACCCGCGTCATGAGCGACTCGACAGCGAGG
>JBKPCV010000083.1:0-3928 GCA_046727575.1 Actinomycetota bacterium | reverse complement strand
GCTCTGACCCTCGCCTTTATGGCGAGCGCCGCTCGTGCTTCCGTGGCGTCGGGTTGGCGATCCCCCGAATGAAGATGTCGGCGAACGGTTTCGCCACGTCGCGAGCCGACAGGCGGCCGCCCGCCTTCAGCCACAGGTACGTGTAGTTGTGCATGCCGAGCCACGCCAGGGCAGTCAGCCTCGGGTCGACCTCCCGGAACTCCCCGGAATCGATGCCGGCCTGTAGGACCGCCTCGACCCGTCGCTCGTACGCGCGGCGCCGCCTCCGGAACTGCTCGGCGCGAACGTCGGTGAGTGCCGGGAACTCGTGGAGGAAAACCCAGACGTGATCGGGGTAGCGGTGGATGACGTCGAGCAGCTCGTCGCCGAGCATTGCGAGCTGCGCCGACGACGAACCGCCCGCCTCTGCGACGCGATCAGCGCCGAGCATGACCTCGTCCATCACACGATCATGGATGGCGGCGAGGAGCTCCTCCTTCGACCCGATGTAGTGGTAGAGGGCGCCCTTGCCGAGACCGTTGGCTGCACAGAGCTCGGTGATGCCTGTGGCGTGGTAGCCGCGTCGGGCGAAGACGCGCGCCGAAGTGTCGACGATCGCCTGGCGGCGCGCCTGCCATTTCGCGCTCCGTCGCGGCTCGTCTCGTGCTTCAGCTCGCATGCTCTTCTCCCATCGGTAGACTGGACTGGTCGGTACAAGTTTGCCAGGATTGTGAGGGGGGTCGGGGTGGTCAAGCGAGCGCGGTTCGCCGACTACAAGGACAGCTACGCGAACTACCAGTTCGAGCTGAGCGACGAAGGCATCCTCTTCATGCAGTGCCACACCGACGGTGGCCCCCTCCATTGGGAGTGGTCGTCGCACGACGCCATGGCCGACGCGTTCGCCGACATCGCGGGCGACCGCGAGATCAAGGTCGTGATCCACACCGGCACCGGCGACACCTACAACCACAGCTGGGGTCGGCCCGTCACCGAGAGCGGGGAGCCGCTGTACAACGCCTACAACGATCTGGAAGGCGTGTCCATCATGGACGAGAAGGCGTGGTACGGCCGCATGCTCCTCGAGAACCTGCTTGCGATCGATGTACCCCTGATCGCGGCGGTGAATGGACCGTGCAGCATGCATTCCGAGGTGCCACTGCTCATGGACATCGTGCTCGCGTCCGAGGACGCGTGGTTCCAGGATCTGTCGCACTTCCCGCGCGGGATGGTGCCCGGCGACGGCCAGCACGTCGTGTGGGACGCGCTCGTCGGTCCCAGCCGCGCGCGCTACCTCCTGCTGATGGGGTACCAGCTGAAAGCCCAGGAGGCTCGCGAATGGGGCGTCGTCCACGAGGTGCTGCCCAAGGACCAGCTCCTCGACCGCGCGTGGGAGATCGCGCGCCAGATCGCCATGCGACCGCCGATCGCGATCCGAAACACGAAGCACGTCCTCACGCAGAACCTCAAGCGCGCATTCCTGAACGAGCTCGACCATGGCCTGCAGGCCGAGATGTGGGCGCAACGCCAGTTCTTCCCCTTTGGTGCGGGGATGCAGGGGCTGGACCGGCCGTGGGATCAGAAGCCGTGGTCCGATTGATCGCATCACATGAGGTGAGGGAACGGTGACGACGACCGATGCAACTGCCGTGAAGTGGCCCGCGTGGGAGGACGCGAGGTTCTACATGCAGGAGCCCGACGCCATGTACGCGTCGATCGCGGCGCAGCGGCACGCGGCCCCCGTGTACTGGTACGAACCGCGCGGATACCCGACCGGCTTGTGGGTGCTGTCGAAGTGGGAGCACCAGCGGTACGTGGCCAACGCTCCCGAACTGTTCTCCAGCAAGTACGGGTTCGCCATCGGTGACGCCAGCGACCCATCGACGGTCATCCATCAGCTCCCCGAATGGGCGCAGCAGAAGATCCGCGAGGGGAACCTCACTCCGGCCGAGACGCGGCACACGATCGCCCACGGCAAGCTCTCCATGGGCGATCCCAACTTCGAGAGCCTGATGATCTCGGACCCTCCTCGCCACGGGCAGATCCGCAACGTCCTCATGAAGGCGTTGCGGCCCAGCCTGGTGCGGAGCCTCAAGGGACGCATCGCCGAGATCGCCGACGAGTTCGTCGCCGAACTCGAGCCCGGCGCCGAGACGGACTTCGTCACGACCGTGGGTCGCACCCCGGCCGCCCTGATGACCGAGCTCATCGGCGTGCCGCGTGACATGCGGGAGCGCTTCATCGAGATGTCGTCGGCGCAGATGCTGGCGATCACCATCGACCCCGACCGCGGCGAGGCCGAGGCCAAGCGGATCCACGGGCTCGTGGAGGAGTTCCACTCCTACTGCGACGACCTGCTGGCCGAACGACGGGCGAGCAGTGCCGACGGCGACGATCTCGCCAGCATCATCGCCCGGTCGGAGTTCGACGGTGGACCAGTGCCCTCGGGCATGGCGATCTCGTACATCCACACGTTCGTCAACGCCGGCGAGACGACCCGGTCACTCCTGTCGTTCGTGGCACTCGCGCTGGCCCAGCATCCCGACCACCGGCGCCTCCTCGTCGAGCGGCCGGAGCTGGTGGGCAACGCCATCGAGGAGACGTTGCGCGTCTATCCCTTGAACTGGTCCGGCTGCCGCACCGCCACGCAGGACCTGGAACTCGGGGGCCAGGTCATCCACAAGGACGACTACGTGATGATGGCGTACGCGAGCGCCAATCGTGACGAGGACGTCTGGGACCGCCCCGACGCGTTCGACGTCGCCCGGTCGTTCGACAAGGACCATCAGTCGTTCGGCTACGGCGAGCACTCCTGCCCCGGCGCGCTGCTCGCCCGCACCGACTCGACGATCATCTTCGAACGACTCCTCGCTCGGTTCCCCAATTGGGAACTTGCGGGCACGCCCCAGCGCTGGGCGAACCCGTTCTTGCAGGGCTTGGGTACGCTGCCGGTGAGGTTCGAGTCGTGAGTAGTACGGGCGAAAGCCAGAGCGAGGTCAGGTTCCACTACGTGCTGCAATGCCCCTGCGGCGCGACGCTCACCGCCTTGACGGAAGACGAGATCGTGGAGGTTTCGTTCGCGCACCTTCGCGAACAGCACCCGGACATGGCGGACCACTACGAGCGCGAGCACATCCTGTTCATGGCCCAGCGCCTCGTCCGGCCGTGATCGTCAGGAGACGCGTATGAAGGTCATCGTCGACAAGTTGCGGTGCGACGCACATGGGCAGTGCGTCGACGCCTGCTCGGAGGTCTTCGCCCTCGACGACGACGACGATGTGGTCAGGGTTCTCGTCGAGAGGCCCGACGAGTCGCTGCGGGAGAAACTCGACCGCGCGGTCCTGTTGTGCCCGAAGGCTGCCATCACGATCGAGGAGTAACACGGATGGGCTCGGACGACCTGGCGCAGCTGCTCGCGGATCGCATGGCGGTCACCGACGTCATGGTTCGCTACTTCGAACTGGTGGACGCCAAGGACTGGGACCGCATGCACGAGGTGTTCACCGAGGACACCACCACGCGGTGGACGGCGGACAGCATCGTGAAAGGCCGCGAGGGCGTCGTCGGCGCCATGCGGCACATGATCGGAAGCGACGAGATCGTCACCTACCACCACGTCGCGAGCATGGCACCCGTGGTCGACGGCGACACCGCCGAAGTAACTGCACGTGTGCGTGCGATGCACTACGGAGTCGGTCCGCGCGCCGGGAAGTTCTACGAGAGCCTCGGCGTCCAACCCACCCGCCTGGTGCGGACGCCGGACGGGTGGAGGATCAAGCACCACGACTGGCTGATCTCGGTGAAGCTCGGTGACATGGAGGAACTGTTCGCGCCGGAGATCGCGGCGGGCAAGCGGCACTAGCTCCGATGAGCATCGCCGGCGTGTCGACGCATCCTCGCGTTTCCCTGAACAGCATCTGTTCGATGACGCAGTCGTTCGACGAGGACCTCG
>JBKPCV010000082.1:0-14569 GCA_046727575.1 Actinomycetota bacterium | reverse complement strand
CGCCAGGACCGTTGGCGGAACAGCCGCTCGAAGGAGACATTCATGGATCATGTGAGGCCTCGGGTCTTCGTTCCGGTCGCGCTTCTGGCGATCGTCGGCATCGTGTGCGCGTCGGGCGTGACGGGCGCGGGCGCGGCCGCGGCCGACGGGACGGAAGGGGTGAGCGCGAAGAGCATCAAGATCGGCTACATCTTCTCGAAGACCGGCGTGGCCAGCTCGAACTACTCGACCGCGGACAAGGGCTGCCAGGCGCGCGTCGGGCGCGAGAACGCCGACGGCGGCGTGAACGGGCGCAAGATCGAGGTGGAGTACCTCGACGACCAGTCGTCAGGTGCCAACCTCACCGGGTCGCAGGACCTCGTGCAGAACAAGCACGTGTTCATGGTGGTGAACAACTCGTCGTTCGCCTTCCTGACGTACCGCTGGATGAAGGAGCACGGAGTCCCCATGGTGGGCAGCGGCGTCGACGGCACCTACTACGGCGAGCCGGGAAACGAAGGCATCATCAACCCATTGGGGAATGTCGTCTCCGCCAACGGCGTCACCTGGGACACGTTGCCGAGGGTGATGAAGAAGATGGGCGCCACGAAGGTCGCGGCGCTCGGGTACGGAGTCTCGGCGTCGTCCTCGTTGGCCGCGGAGAACCTCAACAAGTTCGGGGTCCCGAAGGTCGGGCTGCAGGCGGCCTACACGAACAAGAGCGTCGACTTCGGCTCAACAGATGTCGGCCCGCTGGTGCTCGGGATCAAGAACTCCGGTGCCGACGCGGTGTACCTCCCGATGGTGGCCAACACGAACGTCGCCATCGTGCAGGGCCTCGCGCAGAACGGCGTGAAGATGAAGTCGACGGTGCTCGCCACCGGTTACGGTCAGGCACTGCTCGACCAGCCCGTCTCGCGGACCTTCGGGCCCGAGGTCCTGCTCCAGACCGGGTTCGCGCCCATCGAACTGAAGACGAAGGCGACGAAGCAGTTCGTGGCGGACCTCGAGAAGTACGCCGACTTCAACGAGGTCCCCGACTTCGGGGTGTACACGGGTTACATCACCTGCGACCTCGCCATTCTCGGCCTCGAGAACGCGGGCAACCCGCCCACGCGCTCGGCGTTCGCCCCGAACCTGCGAAAGCTGAAGACCTACGACCAGGCGGGCCTCGGATGTCGGCCTGTCGACATCAGCCTCGAGACTTACGGCCAAGCGGCGAAGGATTCGTGCCTGTGGTTCGTCCAGGTGAAGAACGGCAAGTTCGTGCCGTACCCAGCCAACGGGAAGCCGTGGACGGGAAGGCTGATCGAGGAGTCGACGGTCACCACGACCACCGCTCCGCAATAGCGGCTTCGCGCACACACGACGGCGAGCACAGTGGACCAAAGAGTGTGGTGTTGCGCGACATCGGAGACTGATGTCGCGGGACACGGCCGTCGTGCGCACGCGGGTCCGCACGACCGTCGAACGAGCGGGATCGCAGTGCTACGAACCCACTGTGGCGGAGTTCGCGCACGCGAGCGCGCCGTCGACGAGCACGTCGATACCGGAGACGAACGAGGCATCGTCAGACAACAGGAACGCGACGACCGCGGCGACCTCGTCCGCGGTCCCGAAGCGCTCGAGCGGCGTGTTGTCGAGCATCGACTTCATCACCGGCTGCTTCTCGAACTCCTGGCGTCCCATCGGCGTGTCGATCAGCCCAGGCGAGAGCGAGTTCACCCGCCCGCCTCGCCGCCCCCACCTGACGGCCGCCTTCGCCACCTCGTTCTGGACACCCTTCTTGGACCAGCCGTAGGCCAGACCGCTGTCCGCGATGAGCGCGGCAGCCCGATCCAGGAACCCTTCTGCGCGTGGCTCCTCGAGGAGCTCCGACAGCTCCCGGGGGAGCAGATCCAAGGGCATCGAGTACGCCGCCGACGAGGAGAAGCACACGGCAGCCGAGCCGGGCATGACGAGCGGCTCGAAGGCATCGAGCAGGAGCACCGTCCCCACCAGGTCCACATCGATGACCCGGCGCGCATCCGCCATCGTCGGCGACAGGCCGGCCGCGTGCGCGAGTGAGCGGAACGGCCCTAGCCCGCGGACGCGCTCGGCGAGGGCGGTCACGGCGGCAGCATCGCTGATGTCGCACACGACACCGACGGTTCCGTCAATGACCGGGTCCCGGACGTCGACGGCGATCAGGTGATCGACCGTGCCGCGCAGGCGATCGACGCTCGCACGACCCATGCCGCTTCCGGCTCCTGTGACGACACCGACAGTCATTCCAGACTCCCTCCGCACCCTTGGAACAGCAGCGTATGCTCGCTCGGCGGATTGTCAGTCCCGAAATCGATTTCGAAACTGCGGTCGGAAGGCAACCGTGACCCAGATCCTGCAAGGCGTGCGCGTCCTCGAGGTCGCCGAGCACACGTTCGTGCCCGCCGCCTCCGCGCGCGCCCGAGTTCAACGAGCACGGGGAAGAGATCCTGGCCGAGCTCGGCCTCGAGTGGGACACCATTGTCGATCTCGAGGTCCGCGGCGTCGTCGCCGTGATCCGACAATTGAGAGGAGAACCATGGTCAAGCTGTTCGACGCGTTCCGGTTCGACGGCAAGCGGGCGCTCGTCGTCGGAGGTGCCACAGGAATGGGCGCTGCGGCTGCGCAACTGGTGCAGGACGCCGGCGCCGAAGTCGTGGTCATGGACTACGCCGAGGTCACCCAGCCCGGCGTGAAGGCCATCCACGTCAATCTGGCCGACAAGGACTCGATCGACGCCGCCGTCGACGCGTCCGGCGGCACCGTCGACGCGCTGTTCGCCTGCGCCGGCGTCGCCGACGGCACCCCGGGGATCGAACGCATCAACTTCATCGGTCACCGGTACCTCATCGACCGGCTGCTCGAGCGCGACATGATCCCGCGTGGCGGCGCCATCGGCATGATCTCCTCCGCCGCCGGCCTCGGGTGGGAAGCCAACCTCGACGAGCTCAAGGAGCTGCTCGCGATCAGCGACTGGGACGCGGCCGTCGAGTGGGTCCAGGAGCACGGCAAGGCCGACTACATGTCGATGAAGCAGGCAATGTGCGCCTACGTCGCCAGCCAGGCCCATCCGATGCTCAAGCGCGGCATCCGAATCAACGCCATCTGTCCAGGCCCCACCGACACGCCGCTGGCCCAGGCGAACGCGGAGCTGTGGCTCGGCTTCGCCGCCGACTACCGCGCCGACGTGGGCACGGAGCCCCATACCCCGCTCGAGCAGGCATACGCGCTCGTGTTCCTTTGCAGCGAGGCCGCCGCCGCCGTCAACGGCCAGACCATCATCTCCGACGCCGGCTACCTCGCCTCCGGCATTACCGGATCCTTCCCGGACGCCACGCCGGTCGCGCAGTTCATGCTCGGCCGATGAGCAACCAACGTCCATTGCGACCCCGCGCCTACCCGCGTGGCCAGAGATCCCTGAGCGAGACCGCTTTCAAGGCACCGCCCGTTCGGGCAAACTGAAGCGAACAACGAAAACTCGGGGGTGACACGTGACGTCGCAAGGCGAGCAGCGGATGCTCATCGACGGCGAGCTCGTCGATGCCGATTCGGGCAAGACGTTCGACAACGTAAATCCCGCGACCGAAGAGGTGCTCGGGCTGGTCGCTGACGCGTCAGCGGCCGAGATGCACCGGGCAATCGACGCCGCACGGCGGGCATTCGACGAAACCGACTGGTCGACGAACCACTCGCTCCGGAAGCAGTGCCTCGAGCAGCTGCAGGAGGCGCTCGAGGGCGACCGCGAGGCGTTCCGGGAGGAGCTCATCCTCGAGGTCGGTTGCCCGCGGATGATCACGATGGGGCCGCAGCTGGACGGGCCGGTGCAGGACGCGATCCGGTGGCCGGCCAAGCACATCGATGAATTCGAGTGGGTCATCGACCTGCCCGATACCACGGACGCGCAGGGGATCCGGAGCGGCCGCCAGATCTGGAACGAACCGGCCGGCGTCGTCGGCGCCATCACGCCGTGGAACTTCCCGCTCGAGGTCATCTTGAACAAGGTCGGTCAGGCACTGGCCACCGGGAACACCATGGTCCTGAAGCCGGCTCCCGACACACCGTGGAACGCGACGCGGCTCGGCCGCCTGGTCGCCGAGCGGACCGACATCCCGACCGGGGTGTTCAACGTGGTGACGTCGTCCGACCACCTCGTGGGTGAGGAGCTCACGCTCTCCCCCAAGGTGGACCTCATCTCCTTCACCGGCTCGACCGCGGTCGGCAAGCGGATCATGGAGAAGGGCGCGACGACGATGAAGCGTCTGTTCCTCGAGCTCGGCGGCAAGTCGGCGACGATCGTCCTCGACGACGCCGACTTTTCGACGGCAATGCTCGCCGGCCTCGCCGTCTGCTACCACGCCGGGCAGGGCTGCGCGATCCAGACGCGCATGCTGTTGCCGCGGTCGCGCTACGACGAGGGCGTCGAGATCCTCAAGACGGCGCTGGCGAACGTGCCCTATGGCGACCCTCAGAGCCCCGAGGTGATGATGGGACCACTCATCTCCGCCAAGCAGCGCGATCGCGTCCTCGGCTACATCCAGAAGGGTGTCGACGAGGGCGCGACGCTCGCCCTCGGTGGCGGCCGGCCGGACCACCTGCCGAAGGGGTTCTACGTCGAGCCGACGCTGTTCACCGACGTCGACAACGCGATGACCATCGCCCAGGAGGAGATCTTCGGGCCGGTTCTCGTGGCGATCCCGTTCGAGAACGACGACGACGCCGTGCGGATCGCCAACGACAGCGTGTACGGCCTGGCGGGGGGCGTCTTCTCGGGTTCACTCGACCGTGCGACGGGCGTTGCGCACCGCGTCCGCACGGGGTCCTTGACCGTCAACGGAGGCAACACCTACGGGCCGGACATGCCGTTCGGTGGCTACAAGCACAGCGGCATTGGCCGTCAGAACGGCGTCCCAGGTTTCGATCAGTACCTCGAGACCAAGGCCATCGCCTGGCCAAAGCCCTAGCCCAGGAGGACGGCATTCCGTGACGACGAGGAACGACACCGACATCTACTACGACCCGTTCGACATCGAGATCGACAAGGACCCACACCCGCTGTGGCGCCGAATGCGGGAGGAGGCGCCGCTCTACTACAACGAGAAGTACGGCTTCCACGCGCTGAGCCGCTTCGACGACGTCGAACCCGGCCTCGTCGACTGGGACAGGTATCGCTCCGGGAAAGGGTCGACCCTCGAAATCATCCTGGCGAACATGGAGATCCAGCCGGGGATGATCCTGATGGAGGATCCGCCGATCCACGACGTGCACCGCGGCCTGATGTCTCGAGTGTTCACCCCCAAGGCGATGAACGCCATCGAGCCGAAGGTGCGCGAGTTCTGCGCGCGCACCCTCGACCCGCTCGTCGGCTCCGGCCGCTTCGACTTCGTCACCGACCTCGGCGCGATCATGCCGATGCGGACGATCGGCTACCTCCTGGGGATCCCCGAGCAGGACCAGGAGGCGATCCGCGACCGTCTCGATGTGGGCCTGCGGATCACCGAAGACGGAGAGATCCCCGAGAACGAGTACCTCACGAGCGGCGGCGAGATGTTCGCCGAGTACATCGAATGGCGGGCCGAGCATCCGTCCGACGACCTCATGACCAAACTGCTCAACGCCGAGTTCGAGGACGAGACAGGCACCGTCCGACGGCTGACTCGCGAGGAGGTCCTCACCTACGTCGGGCTGCTGGCGGGCGCCGGGAACGAGACGACGACGCGGTTGATCGGCTGGGCCGGCAAGTTGCTGGCGGAGCACCCCGACCAGCGCCGCGAAATCGCCGACGACCGCGCCCTGATCCCGAAGGCCATCGAAGAGATCTTGCGGTACGAGGCGCCCTCACCAGTGCAGGCGCGCACAGTCGCCCGGGATGCCGAGTACCACGGCCAGACGGTGGCGGAAGGGGGCATCATGCTGCTGCTGAACGGTTCCGCGAACCGCGACGAGCGGCACTTCCCGAATGCCGACACCTTCGACATCCACCGCAGGATCGACCACCACCTGAGCTTCGGCTACGGGCTCCACTTCTGCCTCGGCGCCGCCCTGGCGCGGCTCGAGGGCCGGGTTGCGCTCGACGAGGTGCTGAACCGCTGGCCCGACTGGGAGATCGACTGGGAGAACACTGTCCAGGCCCACACCCCGACCGTGCGTGGCTGGGAGAAGCTGCCGGTCTTCACGTCCTAGGAGGAACGCCCAATGCAGATGGACGACATGATCCTGGTGAGCATCGACGACCACTTCATCGAGCCGCCGGACATGTACAAGAACCACGTGCCGAAGAAGTGGCTCGACGACGTGCCCAAGATCGTCCGCAACGAGCGGGGCGAGGACGGGTGGGTGTTCCAGGGCGAGCGGACGTCGACGCCCTTCGGCATGGCCGCCACCGTCGGCTGGCCCAGCGAGCAGTGGGGGTTCAACCCCGGCTCCTACTCCGAGCTGCGCCCGGGCTGCTTCGACGTGCACGAACGCGTGCGGGACATGAACGCCAACGGCGTGCTGGCGTCGATGAACTTCCCGACGATGGCGGGTTGGAACGCGCGCACCTTCGCCGAGTCGCACGACAGGGAGCTTTCGCTGGTGATGCTCCAGGCCTACAACGACTGGGTCATCGACGAGTGGTGTGCTGCGTACCCGGGGCGCTTCATCCCGCTCGGCATCGTCCCGATGTGGGACATCGACCTCGCGGCCCAAGAGGTCCACCGCATCGGACAAAAGGGCGGCCGCTCGGTCAGCTTCCTCGAGACGCCACACGTTCAGGGCTACCCGAGCTTCCTCTCCGGCTACTGGGACCCGATGCTCCAGGCACTCTGCGACGAGAACATGGTCCTGTCGCTGCACATCGGCGCCGGGTTCGAGGTCATCAAGAGGGCTCCGGAGGCGCCGGTCGACCACCTGATGGTGCTGTCCAACCAGATCAGCGCGATCGCCGCCCAGGACCTGCTGTTCGGCCCCACCCTTCGGCGCTTCCCCGACTTGAAGGTCGCGCTCTCCGAAGGCGGCATCGGCTGGATCCCCTTCTATTTCGATCGGATCGACCGCCATTACCAGAACCAGGGGTGGCTCCACCACGACGCCGGCTTCGGCGGCAAGCTGCCCTCCGAGGTGTTCCGCGAGCACATCCTCGCCTGCTACATCACCGACCCTTCAGGGCTGCGGCTGCGTGACCGGATCGGCGTCGACATCATCGCCTGGGAGTGCGACTACCCCCACACCGATACGACGTGGCCCGAGTCGCCGGAGTTCATCTCGAACGAGTTTCGCGAAGCCGGCTGCACCGACGACGAGATCCACAAGATCACGTGCAAGAACGCCTGCCGGTTCTTCGATTGGGATCCGTTCGAGCACACGCCGAAGGAGCAGGCCACCGTGGGCGCGCTGCGCGCCTTGGCCACGGACGTGGACGTCAGCCGTATGCCGCGGGAGGAGTGGCGCAAGCGCAACGAAGCCGCCGGCATCGGCGTCTTCTGACCCCATTCTTTGTCGGATGGTGCATCGCTGAGACTCCGCGATGTGGCCGTCGATACCAGACCGCGCGTCGCCGGAAAAATGCTGGCCTGAGCCTGCCAATCGCCCCGACCGCTGCAAAGTACGGTATTGATCTCCGCGAGAGTCGTCGAGCTGATGAAAGGAACCTCGTGGCGAACGCTGCCCCAACCGACGCTGGTACGGCCGACGTCACGGGCAAACCGCTCTCGCGCAAGGGTGCGAGGACGCGGGCACGTCTGGTAGAGGCAGCCAAGAAGGTGTTCGAACGTGACGGCTTCCTGGACGCGCGGATCGTCGACATCGCCGAAACCGCCGACCTCGCACCGGGGAGCTTCTACCACTATTTCGATTCGAAGGAGGAGATCTTCCGAGAGGTCGCCGAGACGCAGGAACAACGGCTGACCGCGCCACCCGAGGACGAACGCCCCAGGCCGCACGACGAGTCACCGATAGACCGGATCCGCCGGGCGAACCGCCTCTACCTCGAGCGCTACCGGGACGAGGCGCCGCTCATGGGCGTGATCGAGCAGGTGTCGCGCTACGACGAACACGTCAACGCAGCGCGAATGTCCACGATGAAGCACTTCGTCGAACGAGCCGAGCGCGCGATCCGGCGAATGCAGCGCGAAGGTCACGTCGACGTTCGGATCAATCCCTCTATGGCTGCTGACGCGCTGGGCGCCATGGTCGCTCGGTTCGCGGAGCTGTGGCTCGTGCAGGGTTATCGCGAGTACGACTTCGACCAAGTGGTGGAGCAGCTCACCATCCTCTGGTCGAACGCGCTCGGACTGAAGGACACCCCGGGTAAGGCGCGGCGCCGCAGGAAGAGCAGCACGTAGCCAGGTTCTCCTGAAACGCATCCTCGTCGAACCTCTCGACTGTGCTCATGACGCGGGGAGCCCGAGGATGCGCCGGGCGACCAGGTTGCGTTGGATCTGCGACGTGCCGCCCATGACGCTCTGGGCGCGGCTGTAGAGATAGACCTTGAGCCATGTCGCGTCATCGCCGTCGTGGCCGGCGCCGCCGACGGCGAGAGCGGCGTGGCCGATCGCCTGCTCGGTCGATGTCATGAGCAACTTGTCCACCGAGCCCTCGGACCCGTGGGTGATGCCATCGAGTCGATCGGAGAGACGTCGCGAGACGTGGTGGCGGAGCATGTCGGTCTCGACGATCGCCCAGCCGAGGTCGCGCAACTGCTCGTCACCGAACCGCGATGGGTCGTGTCGCACCATCGTGGTGAGCTCCTTCACGAGCTTGCGGTAGCGGGCGACGTAGCCGAGCTCGCCCGGCTCCCGCTCGTGGCTGACCACCGTCATCGCCAGCGCCCAACCGTCGCCGGGGCTACCGATCATGTTGGCCGCCGGCACCCGCGCGCCGTCGAAAAGGACCTCACCGAACTCCTTGGTGATGCCGTTGATCATCTTCAATGGCCGCTGCTCGATGCCCGGCTGGTGCATGGCGATCGCGAACGCGGAGATGCCCTTGTGCTTCGGTACGTCTTTGTCGGTGCGCGCGAGGACGAGGCACCAGTCGGCGTCGTCGGAGTAGCTCGTCCAGACCTTGTGGCCGGTGATGACGTAGTCGTCGCCGTCACGATCGGCCCGCGTCCGCAACGACGCCAGATCCGAGCCGGCATCCGGCTCGCTGAACCCCTGACACCAGCGGTCACGTCCGCTGACCAAGCCCGGGAGGAGCCGGCCCTTGATGTCGTCGTTGCCGTGCTCGAGGATGCCGTGTACCAGGTAGCCGAGACTGGGACGTGGTGGTGCGCCAGCGGCGGCGAGCTCCTCGTCGAGGATCGCGTCGTACACGCTCGGCAGGCCGAGACCGCCGACGCCGTTCGGCCACGAGAGCCCGAAGAAGCCAGCGTTGTACAGCGACTGGTGCCACGCCGCTTGACCGGCCCAGTACTCGTCGTCCGTCGACGACGCCGGAAGGCCAGGGTTGTTGTCGGCCAGCCACGAACGCAGACGCTGCCGGAACTCCGCCTCGGCCGGGGAGTCACCGAAGTCCATTGCCGGCTCCGATCCCGTGATGCCCGAGGACTCGAGCAAGGTTCGGACCGACACCGCCGAGGACGTCGGTCGAGAGCAGCGCCCGCCGGAGGAACACATGGGCCAGGCACTCCCACGTGTTGCCGATGCCGCCGTGCAGCTGGATCGTGGTCTCGCACACGACGCGGGCGGCGCGTGAGCAGTAGGCCTTCGCAGCAGCGCCGGCAGCCACCGCATCCGCCGGTGCCAGCGCGTCGACGGCCCACGCGGCATGCAGCGTGATGCTGCGCGATCCCTCGGTCGCGACGAGCGCGTCTGCCAACAGGTGCTGCACCGCTTGGAACGACCCGATCGGCGCGCCGTACTGGCGGCGCTCCTTCGCGTACGCACAAGAGAGGTCGACCGCACCGCGCATCGTGCCCACGAGGTCGGCGCACGTGAGCGCGAGACCCAGCGCTGTCCACCTCGCCAGGTCGTCCGGCGACAATTCGCCGGCGGGCGTCGCCGTCGAGCCCAAGGCGGCGGACGGTCGCGTCAGGTCGACATCCCGAAACGATGCGTGTACTGGGACCGCGACGACGGCATCGTTGTGCAGCGTGAGCGCAGCGGTGGCGCCCGCGGCGTCGACCGCGATGTCGGCGCCGAGCGCGCCGAGATCAGCCGTGAGCGCGATCGTCTCGTTCGCGGTCACCGGCACCGCGCCGCTCAGCCGCCGAAGCTCCGCCGCCAGCGTCGGTCCGACGAACGCGGCGTCGGCGACGCCGCGGGCAAGCTCCTCGGCGATGATCGCGGCCTCGACGCCGGGCGCCCACGGCGTGCCGTCGTCCGCGGCGGTCCGCAGCTCGCGCCAGCCGGACGTTGCGACGGCGGCATCGAGCTTCGCGGTCCGCTCGCGGTCGTCGAGTTGGCCGACCGCCTTCGCGCCGAGCCGTTCGACGACGTGTGCAACCGAGTCGCGCAGCGCTTCCTGCTCCGGGGACAGCCGGACGTCCATCAGGCGGCGTCGCAGGCGGCGCAGGCGAGGGTCGCGTGCGCGAGCGTGGGACACCCGGACATCGGGACCAGGCTATCGAACTCGATGCCGAAATCGAAAGCTCTTCCCCTTCCTGAAGTTCGTGTCGAGTTCAGTTACAAGCCGCCGGACCGAGCGCATGTCCAGCACGTCGGAATGCGGGCCGGGTCTGGGCATCCCGTTTCGACGCGGATGGTCATTGCTCGTCGATCCAATTGGCAAACGCGCGGGACTGTACGAGTATGGGGTGAACGACAAGGGAGGACGGCGATGACCGACACGGAGTACATCCAGGTCACCCACCGCGAGCTGCCGTATGCAACGTTCGACGCGGACAACCACATGTACGAGAACCGCGACGCGTTGACGAAGTTCCTGCCGCCCGAGTACGAGGGCGTCATCAAATACGTCGAGATCGAGGGCCGGACGAAGCTCGCGATTCGCGATCGGATCAGCGACTACATCCCGAACCCGACGTTCGGCAAGGTCGCCGCGCCCGGTGCGTCCGGTATGGACGTCACCCAGGGCGGCAGCGGGTTCGGCGGTGCCGCGAGCGCGGGTGCTGGCGGGCTGCACCAGCGGAAGTTGGTCGTCATGCCCGGCATCGACGCGTTCTTCGACCCCGAGCCGCGTCTCGAGCTCATGAAAGAGATGGGCATCGACCGCTCACTGCTGTGGCCGACGCTCGCCAGCGCGCTCGAGGAGCGCCTCGCCGACAACCCCGACGTCGCCGTGGCCGTGATCCACGCGCTCAATCAGTGGATGCACGAGCACTGGACCTACGTCTACTCCGACGCGCTCTACTCCACGCCGATCATCAGCCTGGCCGCGGGCGTCGACCCCGCGCTCGAGGAGCTCGAGTACATCCACGACCGCGGCGCGCTGATCTTCCTGATCCGGGTGGCGCCGGTGCCGACGTGGAAGGGCCGCAAGTCGTTCGCGCTGCCCGAGTTCGACCCCTTCTGGGCGCGCGTGCAGGAGCTCGACATCGTGGTCGGCATGCACTCGGGCGACCCTGGCTACCACCGCTACCTCAACGAGTGGGAGGGTCTCGGCGACCAGGAGATGAGCATTGCCAAGAACGCCCGCCGCGCGGAACCGGCGTTCGTGGCACTGTCGTCGGAGAAGGACAACCTGGTCGACGCCATGGCCTCGATCATCGGTCACGGCCTGGCAACGCGCTTCCCCAAGCTCAGGTTCATGCCGGTGGAGTTCGCGTCGAGCTGGGTGCGACCCTTCTACCAGAAGCTGCAGCGCGTCTACGAGCGCTCGAGCGTGCTGTTCGACGAGGACCCGGTCGAGGTGTTCAACCGGAACGTGTGGGTGCACATCTTCCACGAGCCCGACCCTCAGAGCATCATCGACCTCGGGATCCCCGTCGACCACCTCATGTTCGGCTCCGACTTTCCGCATCCCGAAGGCATGGCCGATCCACTCGCCTACTACGAGATCGTGAAAGACCTCCCGCTGGAACAGCAGGAAATGATCATGGGAGGGTCGATCGAGAAGGCGCTCAAGGTCGGCCGGTACGCCGCGACCTGACGCGCACACTGTCGAATCGACATTCGATATTGACACACCGCGGGGCCTGACGACGCCGTTGTGGAGGACTTCGAACCCCGAACCGCACCTGAGCAGGTCCGCCGCCGTTACTTGGCGGACGGGCTGTGGACCGACGACTCCTTCACCGCGCTGACCGCCGCCGTGGACGACAACACGACCGAGGACGAGCCGTGAACCTCAGTGAGATGTTCCACGTCGGCATCGTTGTGCCGGACCTCGACGCGGCACGAGCGCGCTTCACCGAACTGCTCGAGACCCAGTGGGGCCCGATCATCGAGGGGGACATCGACATCCGCGACGGCGCCGGGAACGACCTCGTCGTGCCGAACCGCATCTGCTACTCGACGCAGCCACCGTACCTGGAGCTGATCACCGAGGTGCCCGGTACGCCGTGGGTGTGCAACGAGCACTCCAACCTGCACCACATCGGCTTCTTCTCGCACGTACTCGTCGCCGACTCCGGTCGCCTCAGCGCGGTGGGGTGCCCACTCGAGCTGCTCGACGGTCACGGCAACGCCCCGCCGTCCACCTTCACCTACCACCGCGATCCACTGGGCGTTCGCGTGGAGTTGGTGAACGTAGAACTACGGACCGCCATGGAGCAGCTCATGTTTCGTGCGCCGGACACGTAGCTCGAACCGCCGGTCGACCCCGCGCTGACTCCTTGCCCGTCCTGTGTTTGACTTTCCGTGCAAGCCGAACGAGTTGGGGGGACAAGTGAGGAACTTCAGCGTCCGGATGTTCGTGGCCGTCGTGGCTGCTGGGCTGGTCAGCGTGTTCTCCGTTTCCGGATCGAGTGGTGCGGCGACGGCGGGGCCCGATCAGGGGGTGACGCCGAACTCGGTGAAGATCGGGTTCATCTATTCGAAGACTGGGGTGGCGTCGGCGACCTCCGGTGACTCCGACATCGGCTGCAAGGCGCGCGTCGGACGCGAGAACGCCAACGGTGGGGTGAATGGTCGCAAGATCCAAGTCGAGTACCTCGACGACCAGTCGTCGGGCGCGAACCTCACTGGGGCGCAGGAGCTCGTCCAGAACAAGCACGTGTACATGATCGTGAACGACTCGGCGTTTGCGTTCCTCACGTACCGCTGGCTGCTCGACCACGGCGTCCCGCTGATCGGCGGCGGGTACGACGGCACCTACTACGGGAGTCCAGGGAACGAGCAGATCATTTCCGGGCTCGGCAACTCGGCACCGGTGAGCGGCGTGACCAACGACCTCGGCCCGAAGATCATGAAGGCGCAGGGCGCGAAGAAGGTCGCGTCGCTCGGCTATGGCATCTCGCCGTCGTCGTCGGAGGCGGCGAAGTCGTTCAACAAGTACGCGGTGCCGGCGGTAGGCCTCGACGCGGTCTACACCAACACAACGGTCGATTTCGGCAGCACCGACGTCAGCCCGTTGGTGCTGGGCATCAAGAACGCGGGTGCGGATGCCGCGTTCTACGCCATGAACGGCAACACGAACCTGGCGATCGCGCAGGGCCTCAAGCAGAACGGCGTCGACATGAAGGCGCAGCTCATGGCGACCGGTTACGGCCAGGCGCTGCTCGACCAACCGATCGCGAATCAGCTGGGACCGTCGGTCATCTTCACCCAGGGGTGGGCGCCGGTGGAGGCCAAGACGAAGGCCACCAAGCAGTTCCAGGCCGATCTCAAGAAGTACGCCGGGTCCACGGGCGTGCCCGACTTCGGGATCTACACCGGCTACGTCGACTGCGACCTGGCGATCCTCGGCCTGAAGCAGCAGGGCAAGAACCTCGACCCGAGCACCTACGCCGACGGCCTGCGCAAGCTCGGGCATGTCAACCCCGCCGGCCTCGGCTGCCAGGACCTCGACATCAGCGTCGAGAGCTACGGCAAGCCCGCGCCGACGATCTGCCAGTACGCGATAATCGTCAAGGACGGCAAGTTCGTCATCCTCAAGCCGAAGAGCGGCGGCAAGCCGTACTGGACCGGGAAGCTGATCGGCGCGTCGGTCACGGCTCCCACGACGACCACGGCCGCTCCCTAGTTCACCGCCTGAGCGCCGCTGGTCACGGGATCGTTCATCACCGCGAAGGTGGGGCTCCTCGAGTGTCAGACGTGCGCGGCGAGCCAGCACTCGATGTCGCGAAGTACGCGGTCGCGGCCGGCTTCGTTCAGGACTTCGTGTGCGAATCCACCGTAGATGTGGAGCGATACATCCTCCGACCCGACCGTCATTGCAAGCGCCCGACTGGCGTCCGCCGGTACCAGCTCGTCCGCTGAGCCGTGCAAGATCAACACAGGTAGGCACAGACAACGGACGCGGGGCCGCACGCGACGCGCCGCGGCGTAGAGCTCCGCGATGGTGCGTGCAGGGATCCGTCCGCGGTAGACGAGCGGATCGGCGTCGTACTCGGCCACGACGGCGGGGTCGGAGCTCACCGTCGCCGCCGGGAGTCGGAACACGCCGAGACGGGGTGCGACCGATCCCGCCAGGCGGCTGATCGTCCTGGTGACGACCGCGGTGCGCCTCCGTGCTCCAGCTGCCG
>JBKPCV010000081.1:0-2502 GCA_046727575.1 Actinomycetota bacterium | reverse complement strand
TGTGATGCCTGCAGGGCGCGCAGGGCGACCGCGTGGATGCGTGACACAGACTGAGCGACTCCGAGCTCGGCGCGGCGGAGCAGAGCGACAGGTGCCGGATCTGGAGCGGGTAGGCCCGTCATTCGGGGAGCGCCGGCGCGTGATTATGTGCGCCCAACGCGAACGCGTCGTCAACCGTGCCGTCTCGCGAAAAATAGCCTCTGACCTGCACACAATGAGTGGAGGTGGCGGGAGTCGAACCCGCAAGAGCCAGGGCACGTCGTCGCTGTCGTGACACACACGTGACACAACGCGTCGGGCCGCACTCCTGATGTTCTTCGATCTGTAAAGCATCCGCGGCCGCACCACCACAATCAGCAGCAAGCACCAGGTCACCATCCCCGCCGACGCCACGTCGGCGTACTTCCGGTCCAACTGGTACGGCACGTTCTGGTTCGAGGAGAACCAGGGCGACGTCCAGGGTCTGCTCGACCAGGTCGGCGACAACCGCGTCCTGCTCGAGACCCGCACCCGACGTGTCTCTACCCGGCGCCGCTCGAGTCGATCGCCCAGAAGATGAACACCCTGCGCCCCGAGACCCGTCGCAAGGTCATGGGCGAGAGCGGCTCGGCTCTACCGCGTGTGACCGCGCGCGCGAGCAGGTCGCGCGATCACGGCTCGTCGATGAAGTCGAGCAGGACCGGAGCCGCCTGCACCCAGGGATCGAACACGCTGCCCTGTCCGGCGGCGGCCGCCTCCGACGCCCGCTCCCACGCGTCCTCGGGCCACGGCGGCTCGATCAACCGAGATCCCCTGATCAATGCGTGCACCTCGTAGGACGTGCGCGGCGGGTGGTCGTAGTCCTTCTCGCCACCGCGGATGATCAACGTGGGGCACCGGATCGCCTCGAATTCAAAGTCGGGCACGCCCGGGATCGCCTCGTTGGGCTTCGGAATGAACGCGTCCAACCACCGGTTCATCACCCGCTCGAACTCCTCGCTGCCGATCGCGAGCAGCCGGTCCCGGTTGCGCGGGTTCACGGCAACGAGGTCGGCCCAGCTCCCCGCGGCGCCAGTCATTTCCACGACGCCCTCGATCCCCCGTCTGCGAACCGTGCGCAGCTCGTTCATGACGTAGACGTTCGCGAGCGACATCGTGCTGTACGTACCGCCGACGATGGACCAGACGGCGAGCTTCCGCACGAGGTCGGGCCACAGGATCGTGAAGATGATCGAGTCGCGCGCGCCGCCCGATCCTCCAGCTGCGACGACCTGGTCGACACCGAGCTTCTGCAGCATCAGGCCCAGCGTCTCGGCCCGCATGTGCGACTCCGAGCGGCCGTACAGCTGCACATCCGACTTGCCGCAGTTCGGGCGATCCCACAGCAACACGCGCTTGCCACCCTCGGCCAGCGCGTCGGCGAGCTCGTGGACGCCGCCGTGGTCCTTGCTGAAGCGGCCTCCCGGGGTGATGACGACGACGTCGCCGTCCTCGGGACCCACGAACTCATAGACCACGATGCCGCCGTTGACCTCGATCTCGCCTTCAGCCATGCCTCTCCAATCCGCGACGACGCGAAGCGCTCTTCCTCCAGCGTCGACGCGTGGGCTCGTCGTTGCTCACGACCTGGTGCCGGTCGCGGACCACGCTTTGGCAACGAAGCCGGAGGGCTTCGGAGAGCCGGCGGTCGGGCCGGCCGCGCCGGTCGACGGGCACGCTCCCTGTTGGCACGGTGGCGCCGCGGTCGCGAGCGTCGCACCGGACGGGAGCCCGTCGAGCTGCTTGATCGAGTTGGACTTGTCGAACCAGACCAGGTTCTTCGGCCATTGTCCGCTCGCGTAGCGACGCCCGCCATCGATGTACCACGAGACGTGCGGCACCTCCGTGTTGCTCCCGAGCGAGATACCCCTCGTGTGGGGATCCATCCACATAGGCGCGAAATCGGCCGGGCCGGGGTTGTACGCGGCGTAGGGCAGCCCGGTCGTGCGGCCGTAGCCGGTAAGAATGACCAGAGGGTTGTGCGACGGGTTCGCGGTCGCCGGCGCGGCGAAGAGCCCCTGCTCGAAGGTCTGCGGCGTCAGCTTCGGGCCCGCGTTGTGGATGCCGTCGAGGAACCAGTCGAGGCCACCCGGTACGGCGCCACTGGTCGTCCCGAGGTTCGGGCCGAGGAACCAGTTGAAGGCACCCGTCGGGCCGGTGATGGCCGTGACGTCGTCGGGGAGATCGAAGTACGGCGTGATGAGCGAGATTCCGAAGGTGTGCTCTGCCTGCTCGTCCGGATACTGCTGCGCGAGGACCGGCAGGTCGAAGTAACCCGCGCCGGTCACGAACCATTCCGGCGACCACTGCTGCGCGGTTGCCTGCTCCATCAGTGCCTTGTTCATGGCCACGTCGGTGAACAGGATCACGGTGGTGACGCCGGCGTCCTTCATGCGGGTGACCATGACCGGCGCCTGCTCCTGGGCCACAGTCGGGTCGCCCAGGGCACCGCCCGAACCGACGTAGGTGTTCGTCGTCGCGATC
>JBKPCV010000080.1:0-59014 GCA_046727575.1 Actinomycetota bacterium | reverse complement strand
GCGCGATGGGCTTGACTCCACGATGACTCCCCGACCCACGGGAGCGCGAACACCGTCGCGCGCGACACCGCGTGTTTGTGCTGATCAGCGAGGGTGGGGCTACCTGGAATCGAACCAGGGACCTCATCCTTATCAGGGATGCGCTCTAACCGACTGAGCTATAGCCCCAGAGGGTGGACGAGCCTACCAGCGGATCTGGCCCCAACCGTCAGGACACCGGCGGGCTCAGACCTCGGTCTCGTCCTCGGTGATCGTGAGTTCCACGCCACCGAAGAGCTCCGCGAACAGGTTGTAGAACGCGGCTGCGATCACGGTGAGCACGATGAGCAACACGACGATCACCGCCGCGACGAGGAGCGCGCCGCGCAGGATGTCGCCGTCGAGGAACGTGAAGTCCTTCGTCTGCAGCAGGTCGCCCAGGAAGGTCTCGACGTTGTGGATCACGCCCGCGGCGTCGCCGATCACCCACAGCGCGACGAGCGCGACCATCACGACCGCCATGCTGCAGATGTAGAAGCACACCGAGACCTTGAGCACCGACCAGAGGTCGACGCGGGCCACGGTCTGCCGATAACGACGCTCGGTACTCGGGACGGGAGCGACGACGCGCGGCGGCCGGGCCTTCGCCGGCGAGGGCGGCGGCCGAAGCTCGGGTGCAGGCTCGCTGAGCTGCCGATCCGGCGCGGCGCCGTCGCGAGCGGGGGGCCACGGCGCGCGGTCGGTGCGCGTCGCGGGCCGGGGACTCCGGTCGGGGCTCAGGTCGTCGGCGGCGCTACCCATATGTCTACGCGTCCTCTCCGGCCTCTGCGGCATCGAGCACCGGTGCGACAGCGCTCACAGTTTGTCCGACGTCGAGTCGGGCGACCCGCACGCCAGTGGCGTCACGTCCCTGGGACGAAATCTCCTTGACGCCCATGCGGATGATGTTTCCCCCGGAGGAGAACACCAGTATCTCATCGTCCGGCGCGACGGTGAACGCGGCGACCACCGAGCCCCTGGAAGCCGTGATCTTCATACCCCGAACCCCCTGTCCCCCACGCCCCTGAAGGGGAAAGTGGTCGAGGCGGGTCCGTTTGCCGTGGCCGCTCGAACTCACGAACAGCATGACCGTTTCGTCCCTTGCGACGGCGCAGCTCACGACGGCATCCTCGCCGTTCTTGAGCTTCATTCCGCGGACGCCCGCCGTGGCGCGCCCCATCGGGCGCACCCCGGACTCCGAGAAACGGATGCTCATGCCGTTGCGAGAGACCATGACGATGTCGTCGTCGCCTCTGGTCTGGATCACCTTCACCAGCTCGTCGGAGTCGTTGAGGTTGATCGCGATCAAACCGGAACGGAGCGACGAGTCGTACTCGCTCATCCTGGTCTTCTTCACCATGCCTCTGCGCGTGGCGAAGAACAGGAAGGCGCCGTCCTCATACGTGCGGGTATCGATCACCGCTTCGATGTGCTCGTCGGGCCCGAGCGCGATGAGGTTGACGATCGCCGTGCCTCGTGCGGTGCGTTCCTTCATCGGGATCTCGTGGGCGCGGAGCCGGTACACGCGACCGCGGTTCGAGAAGAACAGCAGATAGGAGTGGGCGGTGGTGGTGAGGAGGTGCTCGACGTAGTCCTCGTCGCGCAGATTGCCGCCGCGCACCCCGCGACCGCCGCGACCTTGGCGACGGAACGCGTCGGCTGCCACCGTCTTCACATAGCCCTTGTGCGACAGTACGACGACGACCTCTTCGTCCTCGATGAGATCGAGTGTCTCGAAATCGCCGGTGTCGACCGTGAGTTGCGTCTTGCGCCCGTCGGCATAGTCCTTGCGGATCTCGGCGAGCTCGCGCTTGATCACCGTACGCAGTTTCGTCTTGCTCTTCAGGATGGAGTTGAGCTCCTTGATCGTCGCCTGGAGCTCGGCGAGCTCGTCCCGCAGCTTCTGGCTCTCGAGTTGCGTGAGCCGGCGGAGTTGCATGTCGAGGATGTAGTTCGCCTGTACCTCGGTGAACTCGAATGGCGCGGCTACGAGACCGGCGCGCGCCGTGTCGACGTCTTGGGCAGCCCGGATGAGCGCGATGATCGCGTCGATCATGTCGAGCGCCTTGACCAGGCCTTCGACGATGTGCGCGCGCTCCTCGGCCTTTCGCAGGCGGTACTCGGTGCGGCGGCGGACCACTTCCATCTGGTGCAGCACGTACGCCTTGATCGCGGTGGCAAGGTCGAGCAGACGCGGCACGCCGTCCACGAGCGCGAGCATGTGCACCGGGAACGTTGTCTGCATCGGCGTGTGCTTGTAGAGCTGGTTGAGCACAACCTGCACGTTGGCGTCGCGCTTGAGATCGATGACGAGCCTGCTGGTGTCCCCCGACGATTCGTTGCGCACGTCGCGCACGCCGTCGATCCGGCGCTCGTTCACGAGCTCGGCGATCTTTTGCCCGATCACCTCCACCGACGTCTGATACGGCACCTCCGTGACGACGATCCGCAGTTCGCCACGTGGGCCCTCCTCCACCTCTGCGACCGCGCGGAGCTTGATGGACCCGCGCCCGGTGCGGTACGCGTCCATGATCCCGCCGCGTCCGAGGATCAGCGCGCCAGTCGGGAAGTCGGGGCCCTGGACGAAGTGCATGAGCTCGTCGTTGGTGGCGTCGGGGTTGTCGAGCACGTGCGTCGCGGCGTCGATGAGCTCGCCGAGGTTGTGCGGCGGGATCTTCGTGGCCATGCCCACGGCGATGCCGTCGGTGCCGTTGGCGAGCAGGTTCGGAAAGCGCGCCGGCAGCACGTCAGGCTGTTCGTGGGCGCCGTCGTAGGTGGGTGACCAGTCGACGGTGTCCTCGTCGATGTCACCCAACAGCTCGATCGCGAGCTGCGCGAGCCGCGCCTCGGTGTAGCGCTGCGCGCCGGGTCGGTCGTTGGGATCAGGCGACCCGAAGTTGCCGTGCCCGTCGACGAGGGGATACCGCAGCGAGAAGTCCTGCGCCATACGCGCGAGCGCGTCGTAGATCGCATCGCCGCTGTGTGGGTGGTAGTGACCCATGACATGGCCGACGGCCTGCGCCGACTTCTGGTGCTGCCGCTCAGGCCGAAGTCCCTGCTCGTACATGCCGTAGAGGATGCGGCGCTGCACCGGCTTGAGACCGTCTCGCGCGTCGGGCAACGCCCGCGCGGTGATGACCGACATCGCGTACTCCAGGAAGGAGCGCTCCATCTCCTCCTGGACCTCGACCGGTTCGATGTTGCCGTCGCTCAGCGTCCCCTGGACGCCGTCGTCGTCGGGCATGATGACTCTGCTCTTCTTTCTCGGATGTCGTGGTGTCCCTGGAACCGACGTATCAGCACCCGCTGGCGCTTACACGTCGATGAAGCGTGCGTCCCGCGCGTTCTCCTGGATGAAGCCCTTGCGCGCCTCGACGTCATCACCCATGAGCGTCGAGAAGATCTCATCGGCAATGGCCGCGTCTTCGACGGAGACCTGGAGCAGCGTGCGCGTCTCGGGGTTCATGGTGGTGACCCCGAGCTCGTCCCAGTCCATCTCCGCGAGGCCCTTGAACCGGTTGACCTTGATCTTGTTGTTCTCGTGTGCCGCTTCGAACGCTCGCAGAGCCGCTTCGTCCTTGAGATACGTACGCTCTTTGCCGATATCCGCGCGGAACAGCGGCGGCTGCGCGATGTGGATGCATCCACGCTTCACGAGCTCGGGGAGCTGGCGATAGAAGAACGTGAGGAGGAGCGTGCGGATGTGGGAACCGTCGACGTCGGCGTCGGCCATGATGATGATCTTGTTGTAGCGCAGTTTCCCGATGTCGAAGTCGTCGCCCACACCCGAGCCGATCGCGGTGATGAGCGCCTGGATCTCCTCGTTCTTCAACATGCGGTCGAGGCGCGCCCGTTCGACGTTGAGGATCTTGCCGCGGATCGGCAGGATCGCTTGTGTACGCGGGTCGCGCGCCTTCTTCGCGCTCCCGCCCGCGCTGTCGCCTTCGACGATGAACAGCTCGCACTCGTCGGGGTTACGCGAGGCGCAGTCGGCGAGCTTGCCCGGCATCGCGCCGGAATCGAGCAGCGACTTCCGCCGGGTGAGGTCGCGCGCCTGGCGCGCCGCGACACGAGCGCGCGCGGCCTGCGTGGCCTTCTGCACGGCCTGGCGCGCTTCGCTCGGGTGCTCCTCGAGCCAGTCGGCGAGCTTCTCGTTGACGACCTTCTCGACCAACGACCGCATCTCGGTGTTGCCGAGCTTGTTCTTGGTCTGCCCCTCGAACTGCGGGTTTGGCAGCTTCACCGAGATGATCGCAGTGAGACCCTCACGGATGTCCTCCCCGAGGAGGTTGTCGTCCTTGTCCTTGAGGAGACCCTTGCCCTTCGCGTACCGGTTCACGACATTGGTGAGTGCCTTCTTGAAGCCCTCCTCGTGCATGCCGCCATCAGTGGTAGCCACGTTGTTGGCGAACGAGTGGATTCCCTCGTAGTAGCCGGTGTTCCACTGCATCGCGATCTCGATGTCGTGGTTGGCGCTCGTGTCGGCGATCGCCACGACTCGCTTGAAGAGGGGCTCCTTGGACGCGTTGAGGTGCTTCACGAAGTCGACGATGCCGCCCGCGTACCGGAAGGTTTGGTCGATGACGGGGTCGACGCGCTCGTCGCGGAAGTGGACTTCGAGGCCCTTGTTGAGGAACGCGGTCTCCCGTACGTGCTCGAGTATCGTCTGCGCCCGGAAATCGACTTCCTCGAAGATCCGTTCGTCGGGCCAGAACGTGATGATCGTGCCGCGCCTCTTCGACGCTCCGACGCGCGTGAGCTTGTCTTGCGGCTTCCCGCCCTTGGCGTAGTGCTGTTCGAACTTGCCGCCGTGTTGATGTACTTCGAGATCGAGTCGGCTCGACAACGCGTTCACGACCGACACACCGACACCGTGCAAACCGCCGGACACCTTGTACCCGTTGCCGCCGAACTTGCCCCCCGCATGCAACATCGTGAGCGCGACCTCCGCACCCGACTTGCCCTTGTATTCGGGATGCGGATCGGTGGGGATGCCGCGCCCGTTGTCGGCCACTCGACAGCCGCCGTCGGCGAGCAACGTGATGTCGATCTTCGTGGCCTCCCCCGCCATCGCTTCGTCGACAGAGTTGTCGAGCAACTCCCAGACGAGGTGGTGCAGACCGGTAGGACCGGTGGATCCGATGTACATCCCCGGGCGCTCTCGGACGGGCTCCAGGCCCTTGAGCACGGTGATGTCCCTGGCGTTGTACGCCACCTGTCGAGCACCTCTCGAGACAGCGGTCGAATGGGCGTGCCGGCGGGGCTGCTGCTGCGCGAAAGTGCAGGTCAGAGCACCGATTTCGGCGATCTTCAGCTTACCAGAGCAACCCCGCGAAACGGGTGCCAAAGGGCTGAATTTCGCGCGCGCGAAACGCGCTCAATGGTGCTCGACACGGACCCGGACCTCCTGCACCACACCCTCGCCGACGAGCGCGTTCGCGCGCTCCCGAATGGCCGTTTCGAGGTACCGGAGCTGGCTCGCCCAGAGCGCGTCGTCGACCACTATCGACGCCGCGCCGCCGTGAACCGACTCGAGGCGCGCGTGGGCGGCGATGTCCTCGCCGACGACGTCGACCCAGCCGGTCACGAGCGCGGGAAGTGCGTCGGCAGCCGGCAAACCAAGCTCTGCGCGCACCTGCGCGAGCGCGTCGGCGATCGGTGTGGGATCCGGCGTCTCGCTCCGTGCTTCAGGTATTGGAGGTTGTGTCACGCTGCTTCCTCGACCTGCCCGTCGTCGACACGTAACGAGCGCTCGGCGTGGACGGCGGGCGGTACTGCCCCCGCGGTCGTCACGATGGTCTGCCCAAGGTCCAAGTGCGCCAGCAACGCTGCCGAGCGCTGCTCGTCGAGCTCGCTGAACACGTCGTCGAGCAACAAGATCGGCGGCGCGCCGGCGACCTCGGTCGCCAGACGGTGTCCGGCGATGCGCAACGCAAGTGACAGCGTGCGCTGCTCCCCCTGCGACGCGTGCAGGCGACTGTCGAGCGTGCCGATGTGCAGGCGCCATTCGTCGCGGTGGGGTCCCGCCAGTGTCACGCGTCGCTCGAGTTCGGCTCGTCGCAACGCGCGGAGCGACGCGAGCAGCGCTCTTTCCAGCTCACGGTCGTCCGCATCCCGCCACGTCGATTCGTACTCCGCCTGGACTAGCGGCGCGTCGTCGGCCAGCTCTCGATAGACCTCGACGACCAAGGGCGTGAGACGCTCGAGCATCGCCAGGCGGCCGGCAGTGAGTTGTGCACCGGCGCGGGCCAGTTGCGTGTCGAAGACTTCGAGCGTCGTCACATCATCGGAATGGTGCAGCCCGCTACGGAGCAGCGCGTTGCGTTGGCGCAGGAGACGTTCGTAGTCGCTGTGTACGCCCGCGAAGCGGGGGGCGGTCGACACCAATAGGTCGTCGAGGTAGTCGCGGCGCCCGCCGGGTCCTCCCTTCACAATCCGGAGGTCGTCCGGAGCGAAGACGGTGACCCGCATGAACTCCGCGCGGTCCTTCGCGCGCGTCACGGAGTGGCGGTTCAACCGGACACGGTTCCTTCCTCTTACGTGGATCTCTGCCTCGAGCAGCTGGACGCGCGTGCCGTCGACCGTTTCGGCGCGCAGCACGGCGGTCTCGCTGCCGGACCGGACGAGTGCCTGGTCGGCGACGCCCCGGAACGATGAGCCGGACGCGACCCACGCGATCGCTTCGAGCAGGCTCGTCTTGCCCTGCGCGTTCGCGCCGCGGATCACGGTGATTCCGGGCGGGAACCGCAAGTCGGCCTGGCGGTAACAGCGAAAGTCGGTCAGCCAGAGCCCGGCAAGGTGCATGCGTGTGGCCGCGCGATCAGGAGATCCGCACGGGCATGAGCAAGTAGAGGAAGTCGGGCGAATCGCTCGCTCGCAAGACGGCAGGCTTCAGCGGATCGATCGATTCGAGTGAAACCTCGTCCGACGCCGCCGCTTCGATCCCGTCCAGCAGGAACTGAGAGTTGAACGCCACGGTAAGTTCCGTGCCTTCGTACTTCGCCTCGACGGACTCATGCGCTTCACCGACGTCCTGTGCGATCGCCGACAGTTCGAGCGCGTCCGATGTCTGGCTGAGCCGGATCGGCGCGGTGTCGCGACTCTGCCCGACCAGCCGGACACGATTGACCGCGGCCTGCAGCGCGTCCCGCGCCACCGTCAGCCGGTTGGGATATCCGCTCGGAATGAGCTGCTGGTAGTTGGGGAAATCACCTTCGATCAGCCGGGTCGTGACCTCCGTCGTGCCGACACGGAACACCACGTCCCGCTCACCGAGCACCACCTCGATGTCGCCGTCGGCGCTCGTGAGCAGCCGTTGCACCTCACTCAAACCCTTGGCGGCAACGAGCACCTTCTGGCCCTCGCCGAGCATGCTCACACCCTCGAGCTCGCGCATCGCGAGTCGGTACGAGTCCGTAGCGACCAACCGCAGGCCGCCGGGTGACGCGGTCAACAGCACGCCGGTGAGGATCGGCCGCGCGTCGTCCTTGGATGCCGCCGACACGACCTGACGCAGTGCCTCGGCAAATGCGCTCGCGTCGACCCGCACCCCCGGCTCGGTGGTCTCCGGGAGACGCGGGAACTCGGACACCGACAGTGTTCGCAACGTCGTGGCGAAACGAGCTGCCTCGATGTGCGCGTCGTCATCGGACAACTCGACCGAGACGATGCCACCTTCGAGTTGACGGACGATCTCGGAGAACAACCGCGCCGGTACGACCGCGTTCCCCTCGCCTTCGGTCTCGGCCGACATCCGGACACGGATCGTGAGCTCCAGATCGGTGCCGACCAACTCGAGTGAGCCCTCGCCGACCGATATCCGAAGACCGGACAGTACCGGCATGGCACCCGTCCGTGACGCCACTGCGCGCTGTGCAGTCGCCACTCCTTCGGCCAGCGTGTCCCGCTCGCACCGAAACTTCACTCAGGCCTCCCAACCAAGAAATTCAAGGTATGTGTTGTCGTAGCTGTAGGGGCTGTGAATTGGGGAAGATCACTGATCCGGGCAGGTCGCCGCCACGTTGCGCGTCCACCGAGTGTCCACAGTTGTCCACATCTGGACCGAGTGATCATGCAGTGCTCTGGTGCCGTCCCCGGAATCGTGACTGTTGTCCCCAGGCCTCCACAGCATTATCCACTGCTGCCGAGGCGAATTCGCGCGATCAGCTCGTTGATCTGGTCGAACGTGACGTGGCGCTCGGTCATCCGCTGTTTGATCTTGTCGACTGCATACATGACCGTCGTGTGGTCACGGCCGCCGAATGCCTCGGCAATCCGGGGGTAGCTGAGGTCGGTCAGCTCACGCATGACGTACATGCCGATCTGACGGGCCGTGACGAGCGGCCGCCGCCGGCTCTTGCCACAGAGGTCGTCGGGAGTCCAGCCGAACATCTTCGCGGTCTCGTCGAGGATGAGCTCCGGAGTGATGACTCGCGGGGCCATCGGCGGCAGCAGATCGGCGAGCACCCGTTGCGCGACTTCCTCCGAGAGCTCGGCCCGGTGGAGGCTGGAGTAGGCGGCGACCCGGATGAGTGCCCCCTCGAGCTCGCGGATGTTGTCGCTGATGTTGGTGGCGATGAACGCCAGCACTTCGGGTGGGATGCCGCCCAGGTGCTCGGATTCGGCTTTCTTCCGCAGGATGGCGAGCCGCGTCTCGAATTCCGGAGGCTGCACATCGGTGATGAGTCCCCATTCGAACCGGGTGCGCAGTCGGTCCTCGAGGCTGGCGATGGACTTCGGCGGCCGATCCGAGGAGATGACGATCTGACCACCCTCGCCGTGGAGCTGGTTGAACGTGTGGAAGAACTCCTCCTGGAGCTCCTGGGTGCGTTCGAGGAACTGGATGTCGTCGATGAGCAGCACGTCGAGGTCGCGGTAGCGCCGTTTGAACCCGGGCATCGCCTTCGCGCGGATCGCGTCCACGAACTCGTTCATGAACGACTCCGTCGACACGTAACGCACGCGCTTGTTCCGGAACATTGCTCGTACGTGGTGCCCGATTGCGTGCAGCAGGTGAGTCTTGCCGAGGCCAGCGAGACCGTAGATGAAGAGCGGGTTGTACGACCGCCCCGGGCTCTCGGCTACGGAAAGCGCCGCTGCGTGCGCGAAACGATTGGAGGCGCCGATCACGAACTGGTCGAAGGTGTACCGGGTGTTGAGAGTGCCCGAGGTCCAGGTTCCCCCGTCGGCGACGGTGGAGGGCTCTGCGGCCGGCGATCGGAGCAGGGAGTCGGTACCGGCTTGATCGGAGAGCTCCGGTAGGACGTCAGCACGCTCGGGAACCGGTACGGGGATGGGCCGCTCCTCGCGTCGATCGGTGTCGACGAACAGCTCGACCCGGACGGTCTCCCCCGTTCCGTCACGGATGGCGTCGGTGAGCATGCCGCTGTAGCTCGATCGGATGCGATCGGCAGCGAGCGAGCTCGGGACCCCGAGCACGAGCAGCCCGGCGTCGTACGACAAGGGACGCACGCCGTGGAACCACATCGACCAGGTCGCCGGCGCCAGCTGCTCCCGCAGCGCGGCGGCACCCTTTGCCCAGAGCTCGTCGGCCGTCACGGCGCCACCCTCCTCTTTCCACAGGAGCGTCCACAGGTGTGGAGATCACGGTGAGGATCAGGTCCTCACTGCGGCGGCCGGGTGGAGCCTGAGCTCATCGGGGAAGTCCGCGGCGGCCGGCCGTAGCCCCGCGAGGCGCGGAACGTAGCACCGGTCGGATGGGACGACAAGGGGTTGCGCGGTACCGCCAGACTCCGCTCCGGGTGCGCGCGAACGACGCGGTCTTGATGAGCTCGGCGCGTTGCGCGGCGCGAGCCACGCCCCGGTACAATCACGGTTTCCGCCTCCCGCGCGGACCACTGCCACACCCGCGCGCGATCCAGCTCGAGGAGGCAAGCCTCTTGAAGCGGACCTATCAGCCCAATACCCGCAAGCGCAAGAAGACGCACGGCTTTCGTGTCCGGATGCGGACCCGTGGTGGCCGGGCCGTCATACGGTCCCGTCGGGCCCGTGGTCGGAATCGACTCTCGGCCTGATCTGGCGCGTCCGCGATCGTGCGACCTTCCAAGCCCTTGCCCGGGCGCCTCGCCGGCGAGTCGGTCCCGTCGCGCTGCGAACCTGCCGCGGCGCCGCCGCGGCGCCGCCGCGCGTGGCGTACGCGGTCGGGCGGCGTCACGGGAACGCCGTGGAACGCAACCGCATCCGGCGCCGCCTCCGCGCTGCGGTCGCCGAGTGCAGCCGTGAGCTGCTGCGCGGCGCCGCCTACCTCTTCGAAGGTGAGCGGGCGGTGCTGAGCGTCACGTTCTGTGAGCTGCGCGACGCGGTCCGGACGCTCGTGGCCGGCGCGTGTGAGGACACCGCGTGAGCGCCGGGACGGTCGCACCGGAGGCCACTCGCGTTCGCCCGACGCTGCTCGCGCGGGTCCTGATGCTCCCGGTACGTGCGTGGCGCCTCGTCAGTGTGCACCTTCCGCCGCGGTGCCGATTCCATCCCTCCTGCTCCCAGTACGCCCTCGACGCGCTCGCGCTGCACGGCGCGGCAAAGGGCACCTGGCTCACCCTGCGCCGCGTGAGCCGGTGCCATCCATGGCACCCCGGCGGCCTGGACCCGGTTCCTGAACCGAACGTACGTTCGAGTCACGTAGTCCCCCAGACGTGACGGAAGAGAGCTGATCTCGATGATCTTTGCAGCTGGATCGCCCTTCGACCCGATCTACAACTTCTTCGGCGCGATCCTCGCCTTCTTCTACGGCCTCATCCCGAACCTCGGGGTCTCCATCATCCTGCTCACGATCGTCGTGATGCTGGTTTTGTTCCCGCTCACCGCCAAGCAGGCCAAGGCGATGATGCACATGCAGCGGGCGCAGCCGGAGATCAAGAAGCTGCAGGCGAAGTACAAGCACGATCGCCAGAAGCTCAACGAAGAGGTGATGAAGTTCTACCAGGAGAACAAGATCAACCCTCTTGCGGGTTGCCTGCCGCTCCTGGTGCAGCTGCCGATCTTCCTCGCGCTGTTCCGGGTCATGCGCGACCCGTACAAGCACATCCCGAAGAGCTCCGATCTCTACGCCGCGTTCTGCACGGGCCCCAACGGGAAGCTGCACACCGGCGACTGCACGGTCCAAGGCCTACCGAATGCCCAGCACTTCCTCGGCATGGACCTCTCCCAGCACGCCACCGGCGTCGCCGGCGGGTTCCTCGACGCGCTGCCGTACTTCCTGCTCGTCGGCGCGGTGATCGTCACGGCGTTCCTGCAGTCGCGCCAGAGCCGCCGCAACGCGCCGAACATGACCTCCCAGATGGCGATGGTCACCACGGTGCTCCCGATCGCCTTCGGTCTGTTCTCGTTGCAGTTCCCCGCGGGCCTCGTCCTCTACTTCCTGGTGAGCAACCTGTGGCGCCTCGGGCAGCAGGAGCTCATCATGCGCAAGATCACGGGACCCATACGCGCCGCCGGGCCAATCGAGGTCAAGGGGGCCGAGAAGAGCCCGGCGCCCTCCGCGGGCGCCGCCGCCGACCGGCCCAAAGCGAGCGGCGGGCTCCGCAAGCTGTTCCAACCGGCCGCAATCGAGGCCGCCACGGACACCGGCGCGGATGGCGAGGAAGGACTGGACTCGAGTGGCAACGGTGTCGCGAAGCAACCGACGGCCAAGGCCAAGCCGGGCGGCACGCCGCCTGCGAAGTCGAAGCCTGGCGCAACGCCGAGCGCCAAGGGAAGGCCGCCAGCAGCCAGGAGCGGGGCGAGCTCGGGAGGCGCGGGAGGCCAGCGCGGTGGCCAGCAGCCCGGGCGTCGCCGGAACAACAAGCGGAGAAAGAGGCGGTAGCTGCTCCGCGACCAGGATGGGGTGGCCGACCCGGTACGGACACGCGGGCGTCCCCCCCATGACTCGAGACGGACACGATCAAAGATGGAGTGGGTGGAGACGACCGGCCGCACGGTCGAGGATGCACTCGAGGTCGCACTTGACGAGCTCGGGGTGGACGAAGCAGAAGTGGAGTACGAGGTCATCGAGGAGCCTCGCGGCGGGTTCTTCGGACGCCTCGGAGGCAGCGACGCCCGGATCAGGGCACGGGTAAAACCACTGTCGCGGGAAAAGCCCGGAGAACGGCAGCGGCGGAACCGGCGCGGCGGCAACCGCAGCGGCGGTGATGCCGAGCCGGGCGCCGCGGCAAGCCAGAGCCCGGTGCAGGGACGGGGCCCCGGGCGTGCACGGCAAGCCGGCTCCGTGCCGGAGCGCCAAGCACGCCCCGGCAGTCCTGATGTGGCCGAGGCGCCCGAGGCGGCTGGAGCACCGAGAAGGCGTCGGCGCCGGCGTCGCGGCGGAGCCCGGCGAGTCGGCGGCGAGGCGAGGCGGGCCGTGGACACGGCCCAGGAGACGAACGAGGGGACCGCGGTGGAGACAACTGAGCCTGAAGTGACAATCGAGGAGCAGGCTGACGCCGCCGAGGCCTTCACGCAGAGCCTGGTGGACGCCTTCGACCTCGGGGCGCAAGTCCAGAGCATCGTGGTGGACGACGCCATCCTCGTCGACGTCACGGGCGACGGTCTCGGTTTGCTGGTGGGCCCGCGCGGCGCCACCCTCAATGCCATCGAAGAGCTCGTGCGAACGGTTGTGCAGCGCCAGACCGATGGTCACGGGGCTCGCATCAACGTCGATGTGGCCGGCTACCGCATCAAGCGGCGCGAGGCGCTCGAGCGGTTCACCCGGGACATCGCGGAGCGAGTGCTCGCGACTGGGCGTCCTCAAGCGCTCGAGCCGATGTCGGCGGCGGACCGGAAGGTTGTGCACGACGTCGCTGCCGAGATCGACGGGGTGGCGACGGAGTCCGAGGGTGAGGAACCCCGACGGCGAGTGGTGTTGGTTCCGGCAGGTTCCACCCCCGGCGCGCCATCCTGACGTTGCAGCTGCTCGAGGTCTACCAGGACGCACAGCAGCGCGGCTTCCTCGGCCCCGAACCGGTACAGCGCCATATCGAACACGGCAGGAACCTGGCTCGCGCCCTTGGCGACTTCTCGGGCAGGTTCCTCGATCTCGGCTCCGGAGCGGGTGTTCCGGGGCTCGTGCTCGCCGAGGACTGGCCGGCGTCCTCTGCCGTGCTCCTGGACTCACAACGCCGCCGCTGTGCGTTCCTCCTGAACGCTGTGGCCATGCTCGGGGTTGCGGGCCGGGTCGACATCTGCTGCGGCCGGGCCGAGGAGCTCGCCCGCACGCCCGAATTACGGGGCGCATTCGACCTCGTCGTCGCTCGAGGCTTCGCCCGGCCCGCCGTGACGGCGGAGTGCGCGGTCGGGTTCCTCCGGGTAGACGGCCGCCTCGTGGTCAGCGACCCGCCCGACCGCGGGCTCCACGGGCGGGTCTCGGCGGAGCGCTGGCCAGAGGACGGGCTTCGGGCGCTCGGCCTCGGCCCGGCCAGGACAATCCGCGCGGGCTCCTCGGGTGCGGTCTGCATGGTCGCTGAGCGGCCGCCCTTGGACCCATGGCCGCGGCGCATCGGCCGTCCTGCGAAGTCCCCGCTCTGGTAGGCGCAAGGCGGTAAGGTTCCACGTGGAACAGCGAACCAAGGAGCAACCTTTCCTTGAGGGTGCCGCGTTGTTTCACGTGAAACGTTCTTGACCAGGGACGTTCGTTGGTCGAGGATTGGCGTCTCCGGCTCCGCACTCTGGACGGTTGATGGCAGACGAACCCGCTGAGCAGCGGCCCAGGCGACGCTTCTTCGGTTTTCGACGTCCGGAACCAGCTGGTGAGCCTACGGCGAGCGATCAGACGGAGCACGTGGAGCCGGCGGCGGTCGCGGCTCCTGACCTCGGCCAGCGGCAAGAAGGTCCGAGCGCTCACGCCGCGGAACCCTCGATGCCGGGTGCAGACGCGGACGCCGACGCGGGCTCGCGCGTCAGCACCTCGTTGGAGGAGCCCGAACTGGACTCGATAGAAGTGCACGACGCCGCGCCAGTGGCGACGCTGCCGGACGCGGAGCTGCCCGGGGCGGAACCTGGTAGTCAAGCAGCACCCGCGCTCCCCGGATCCGAGGTCGGTGCCGCGAACCCGGTCAGCGATGCCGAGCCCGTCGCGGGGCCCAGGGGCGAGCCGGTCGCCGAGACCGCCGCCGAGCCCGTTGGGGAGCCGGACGCCGATCCCGCCGCCGAGCCCGGGGGCAAGCCGGTGGCGGAGCCCGTCCGCGAACCGGCCGATGAGGTGGCGGAGGAACAGCAGCAATCGGAAGCGGCGGACGAATCGGACGAGCTGCTCATCGGAGCGAGCGCCCATGCCGCATCGGACCTCTCGAGCGAAGCCGTCACCGACGACGAGGCGCTACCGATTGTGGAGATGCGGGACCGTGTCGCGACGCCCGTCGCCGCGGCCGACGTCGCCGAGCGCGATTTCCCGACCCCGCGGGTCATCGCCATCGCGAACCAGAAGGGCGGCGTGGGGAAGACGACGACCGCGGTGAATCTGGGCGCCGCGCTCGCCGAGATCGGTTTTCGAGTACTCGTCGTGGACCTCGACCCGCAGGCCAACGCCTCGACCGGCCTCGGAATCAACCCGCGGGACGTCGAGACCTCGATCTACGACGTGATCATGACCGACGCCTCGGCGCTCGACTGCGTCGAGCCGACGAGTCTCAAGAACCTGTTCGTGCTCCCAGCGACCATCGACCTGGCAGGGGCCGAGATCGAGCTCGTGGCCGCGTTCAGTAGAGAGTTGAAGCTGCGCCGGGGGCTGGACGTCGTTCGGGCAGAGTACGACGTGATCCTGATCGACTGCCCGCCGTCGCTTGGGCTCCTCACCGTGAACGGTCTCGCCGCCGCGGACGACGTGATCGTGCCAGTCCAGAGCGAGTACTACGCCCTGGAAGGCCTCGGGCAGCTGCTGAAGAACGTGGCAATGGTGCGATCCCTCAACCCCGACCTCGATGTCCGCGGCATCGTGTTGACCATGCACGACGCCCGGACGAAGCTCGCCGAGCAGGTCGAGACAGAGGTCCGAGACCACTTCGGCGAGAAGGTGTACAGGACGGTCGTCCCGCGGACGGTGCGCCTCTCGGAGGCACCATCGTTCGGGCAACCGATCATCGTGTTCGACCCGACGTCGCGCGGCGCGTCGGCCTACCGAGAGCTAGCGAAAGAGGTGAGCGGTGGCGCGACGCGGCGGCCTGGGTAAGGGACTCGGTGCGCTGATCCCTCCGGGGAGCAGTCTCGAGACGGACGTCGGCGGCCTGGAGGACTTGCCGACGGCCTCGATCCGCCCGAACCGTTTCCAGCCCCGCGATCACTTCGACGAAGAGTCCATGGGATTGCTCGCCGACTCGATCCGCGAGGTCGGTGTGCTCCAACCGGTACTGGTACGCCCGGTCGGTGACGGCTACGAGCTCATCGCCGGCGAGCGACGCTGGCGCGCAGCCCGACGCATCGGGCTCCAGACGATCCCGGCGCTCGTCCGGGAGACCGACGACGCCAGCGCGCTCGAGCACGCGCTCGTTGAGAACCTCCATCGTGACGACCTCAACCCGCTCGAAGAGGCTGCCGCCTACCAGCAGCTCATCGAGGACTTCGGACTCACCCACGAGGCTGTTGCCGCGCAAGTCGGGCGCAGCCGGGCGAGTATCACGAACGCGCTCCGGCTTCTCCAGCTGCCGCCCTCGATCCAGAAGCTGGTACACGACGGTCGCCTCACGATGGGACACGCCCGGGCGCTCCTCGCGACGCCCGACCGTGCCTTCCAGGAGCAACTGGCACAGCGCGTCGTGCAAGAGGACCTCTCGGTGCGGGCCGTCGAAGAGGCGATCCGTGATCGCCAGGGCCAAGCCTCGACCCCGGGCGCGGACTCGAGTGAACGCCGAGCGCGCCCGGGTCGGGGCAAGCTCCGACCGCCGGGCCTCCTCGAGCTCGAGGAGCTCCTCGGCGATTACCTGCACACCCGCGTGACGATCAGCATGGGTTCCGCCCGCGGAAAGGTCGTGGTGGAATTCTCGACGCTCGAGGACCTCGAACGCATCTACCGGGCGATGACAGCCGCCTCCGTGGCTGAACGGCAAACCGCCTCCGTGGCGGAACGGCAAACCGGCTCCGTGCCCGAACGGCAAACCGGCTTGGTGCCCGAACGTTAAACCGGCTCCGTGGGCCGAAACGGTGGACCGGCTCCGTGCTCTGACGGCAGTCCGGCACTGTGCCGGAACCGCACAGCACAACATAGTTGCGCGTGCAAGGACTCTGCCCGAGACGGCCCTAGTCGGGCGGCTCCTCGACACCCCGGCGCACCCCGCGCACGATGGCCGTCGCGATGTCGGGGCCGACGGTCACGAGGCGGCGGGTCGCGGCAAGGTCGTCGCGGGCAACGGGCTCACACAGCACGGCCGCCATGCGTGTCTCGCGGAGGGCCGTATGGGTGCGGCCACAGACTCCGGGCTCGCGGCCGAGCACCGCTGCGAGCTCGGCCCCCACTGCGGTAGCCACCCGGAACCCGGCTTCTGACCGGAACCGCCCGGATTCGTAGTAGCTGCAGCGGCAGCCCGGCTCGTTCCCCGGCCGGAGGCCGAAGAACAGGTCGGCCTCGTAGCGGTTGGCGGCGGCGGCGAGAGCGGAGTCGTCGTCGCCGGACGTATCGAGCACCGCGAGGGCGCCGGCCTCGAGGAGGCCTCGCCGCACGCGGTCGGCGAGCGCGTGGAGCTCGGGGGCGGCCGCGAGATACACGCGCCGGCCTTCGATCTGCCGGGGCCCCCTACGGAGCTGCTCCCGTTCGCGCACCGCGGCAACGGAACCCTCGGGGAGCGTGTCCGTAGGAGATGCGCTGAAGCGCACCAGCGCGTCGGCGGTCTCGGGGCCGAAGATTCCGTCGGTCGCGACGCCGACGTTGCGTTGGAACTCGGTGAGCGCCGCCGCGGTCTCGGGCCCGAAGATTCCGTCTTCTTTGCCGGCGTCGAAACCGAGCATGTTGAGGCGGCGTTGGAGCTCGATGACGTCGTCGCCCGTCAGCATCGGCCGCCGGAGGTACAGCATCCGGTCGCCGAGGCGAAACCCGCTCTCCACCAGGGCGGTCCATGTCTCGCGCCCACAAATGCCGTCGACCCGGAGCGCTCGTCCCTCCTGGAACGCCCGGAGCTCCCGCTCGGTGACGGGCCCGAATCGGCCGAACTCATCGACCGGCACGTCGAAGCCGAGCGCGGCGAGCCGACGCTGGAGATCCCGGACCGCTTCGCCATCGCTGCCCGGCCGGAGCACGGCCGGATCGCTCAAGCGATGAACTCGGCGAGGTCCTGCAGCAGGGCGCCCTTTCCCTTGGCGCCGACGATGCGCTTCGCGGGCTGGCCGTCCTTGAAGACGAGCATCGTAGGGATGCTCATGACCTCGAAGCGGCGCGCGATATCGGGGTTGTCGTCGACATTGAGCTTTGCGATCGTGAGCTTCCCGCGGTGCTCACCTGCGATCTCGGCCAACGTCGGGGCAATCATCTTGCACGGGCCACACCATTCGGCCCAGAAGTCGACGAGTACGGGAGTGTCGGACGCGCCGACGGTCTCGTCGAAGGTCAGTTCGGACAGAACGAGGATGTCGTCGGCCACAGAAGGTCCTTTCCTTCGGTCGGACGAGTCTACCGACCACGCGGCTCCGGAAAACGTCTCCGCCGTGCCAGACATTCCGCGCGCGACACGCTTCAGGTGTGTGCGTGGTGTGCCTGTTCGGCGAGCCAACGCTCGCTCTCCATCGCGGCCATGCATCCGCTCCCAGCCGCGGTCACTGCCTGGCGGAAGACGTGGTCTTGCACGTCGCCGCACGCGAATACCCCCTCCACCGAGGTGCGCGTCGAATCGGCAGCGGTGATGACGTAACCGCCGTCGTCGAGATCGAGCTGTCCGCGGAACAGCGCCGTGTTCGGGTCGTGCCCGATCGCTACGAAGAGCCCCTGCACCGGGAGCTCGGATTCCGCGCCCGTCGTCGTGTCGCGCAGGTGCAGCGCTTCGACCGCTCCGTTGCCGACCACGTCGTGGACGACCGCGTTCCACACGAAGTCGATCTTCGGGTTCGCGAACGCGCGGCTCTGCATGATCTTCGACGCCCGAAGCTCGTCGCGTCGGTGCACGACAGTGACCTTCGTCGCGAACTTCGTCAGGAAGAGCGCCTCTTCAATCGCCGAGTCGCCGCCCCCGACGACTGCGATGGGCTTCTCGCGGAAGAAGAAGCCGTCGCACGTGGCGCAGGTGGAGACACCGTGACCGAGGAGCCGCTGCTCGTTCGGTAAGCCGAGCAGGCGCGCAGTCGCACCCGTGCTGACGACGACCGAACGCGACGGGAACTCGCGTTGACCGACCGACACACCGAAGGGATGCGATGTGAAGTCGACCCGATCGACGTCGGCGGTGACGAACTCGGCCCCGAAGCGCTCCGCCTGCTCGCGGAACTTCACCATCAGCTCGGGACCGAGGATGCCATCGGGAAAACCGGGATAGTTCTCGACGTCCGTCGTCAACATCAGTTGGCCACCGGCGCCGATGCCCTCGATCACGACTGGCGAGAGGTTGGCGCGCGCGGCGTAGACCGCAGCAGTCAGTCCGGCAGGGCCGGACCCGATGATGACGACCTCGTGAGCGTCAGGCATTCGAGTCCTTCGGGGCTCGGTTCCGCAGTGACCAGCAGAACACGCCCCCGACCACGAAGATTCCGCCGAGGATGAGGTACGACAGCCAGACCTCACCCGTCAGCACCACCAGGATCCGGAACAGCGCGACCGCGAGCATGAGCACGGCGACGAGGACGAAGAACGCGACGAGGACCCCGTAGACGACGGCTCGCGACGCGCGCTGCGCCGGAACGACCGTCTGTTCGCGAACGCGCCCGACGGCCTGTTCGAGCGCGTCGACCGCATCGGTGGTCCAATCGGCCATTGATCTCCCTCGGGTCGGCGGAGGTGCGCGAGCGTACCCGGAACGCACGCGAGCGAGGGTGAGCGAGCCGGGTATCCCGGCTCGTAGCGCGCGATCAATGGTGAGTAGGCGGCTAGCCGAGCGGACGAACCTCGCACGGATCGTCGAGGACGGCATCGAGCGACGTGGTGCCGTCGGGCTGCTTGGTCTGCACGATGATCGCGTCCCGGGTCCCGAACCGCGCCGTTCCCACCGCGACGATCGTGCCGGTGGGCAACTCGTGGGCGCACGGCTCTTGGCGCAGCTGAGCGAGCAGTGGCGCGCCCGCACCGTTCCTGGCGGCACGCCAAGGACTTCGGCGATCTGGGCGTAGTCGAGGTCGCAGAGGTCGCGGAGCACGACCGCAACCCTGAACCCGGCCGGTAGGGTTCGCAACGCGGCGTCGACGTCGACACGATGCGCGACGTCGACGTCGACGCTCTCCGGTGCAGCCCGGCCGACGTCGATGGCGTCGAGCGGCTCAGGGCGACGTCGGCTGCGGCGCAGTTCGTCGAGTGCCGCGTTCGTCGCCACCCGATACAGCCATGTCGTGAACGCGGAGCGGCCGTCGAAGCGCCCGATGCCACGTGCAATCGAGATCATCGCTTCCTGGGTCGCGTCAAGCGCGTCCTCGGGGTGTCCGATGACGCGGCGGCAGAGGGCGTGGACCCGGTCGGCGTGCCGTTCGAGCAGCGCCTCCAGAGCGCGGCGGTCACCGTGCGCAGCACGCGCCGCGAGCACTTCGTCGGGATCACGCAAGCGGCGCCTCAGGCGGCTCGATCACCCGTGCACTGGCAGGCACGTTCGGTGTGGCGCCTCCGCCGCTTCCTTGGTCGCGCAGCAGCAGGTACGCGGTCACGCCGGCGGCGATCGCGAGCAGGAACACGACGACGACCCAGACCCAGGTTGCCGCGCTCCCGCGGCGCTTCCGACGACCGGCCGGGCCCGTGCCGGAACCGCGAGCCGGCCGGGGCGCGGACGCGGGTCGGGGGGCGGGCCGCGCCGTGGGTCGCGGCGTAGGTCGAGGCGACGCGGGCCCAGTCGCCGGCGCCGTGCCAGAACGGGGCGCCGGCGCGTTCGGCGGCACCGCGATCAGCGCGGCGCGGAAGTCGCGCGCGGTCGGGAACCGCCGTGCGGGATCGCGCGCGAGGCAACGGTGCACGACGTCGTCGAGCGCGGCAGGGACGTCCGGGCGCTGGGGGCGGATCGACGGAGCGACGCTCGTGAGCCGTGCGGTCGCGGTCGCCACGTCGGTGTCGCCTCGGAACGGCGGCTGCGCGCAGAGCATCTCGTAGAGCAGGAGCCCGAGCGCGTAGACGTCGGTGCGCGAATCGGCGCGCCCGCCGGTCACCTGTTCGGGAGCGAGGTAGCGCGCGGTGCCCATCACCGTGCCCGTGCGGGTGAGGTCGCCGGACCCCGTCACCTTGGCGATGCCGAAGTCGGTCACCTTCACCGGCCCGCCCGCCGGCACGAGGACGTTGGCCGGCTTCACGTCGCGGTGCACGAGTCCGGCCCGGTGCGCGGCGTCGAGCGCGTCGGCGACCTGGAGCGCGATGCGGACTGCGTCGCGCACAGGAAGCGGGCCGCGCTCGTCGAGTAGTGCACGCACCGTCGGGCCATTGACGAGCTCCATGACGATGTACGCGACGTCGCTGTCTCCGCCCGTGTCGTAGATCGCGACGATGTTCGGGTGACTGAGTCGTGCCGCCGCGAGCGCCTCGTTCCGGAATCGTGCGCGAGTAGCGTCGTCAGCGGCGAGGTCGGCGCGCAAGACCTTCACCGCGACGCGCCGCGACAACACGGAATCGTCGGCGATCCACACCGTCCCCATGCCGCCGCGGGCGAGCGGCTCGATGAGGTGGTAGCGCCCACCGAGGACTTGGCCCGGAGCGGTCAGGGCACCACCTGGAAGCTGACGCCGATGACTCGTGGCCCCGCGTGCGTGCCGATCACGGGCCCGACGACGCCCGTGATGATCTCGTCGCGCGGGAAGATCGGGTCGAGCAGCTCGAGCAGTTCCTCGAGGTCGGGCGCGTTGCCGTGCAGCACTGCGAGATGCTCCATTTTCGCTTCAGCTGCCTTGCCGGCCAGCTCGTGCAGCGCCTTCGAGCGTGTGCGCACCTTGCCGACCTCCTCGACGATGCCGTCCTTGATCTCGATGACCGGCTTGATGGAGAGGACAGAGCCGAGGAGCGCCCGTGCGTTGCCGATGCGTCCGCTCTTGCGGATGTGGTCGAGCGTGTCGAGGGTCGCGTACAGCTTCGTGCGATCGCGGCGGTCGACTACCTCGGCGACGATCGACTCGAGCGAGTCGCCGTCGGCGGCCCGCCGCGCCGCGGTGAGACACAGGTTGCCCTGCCCCATGGACGCGCTCCGCGAGTCGATCACCTGCACGGGGCAGACGGAGCCGACCACGGCCGCAGCGACCTGCGCGGACTGCATGGTCCCCGACAAGTGGGACGACAGGTTGATGCAGATGATCCCGGTTGCACCGCGGTCGATCAGGTCGCGAAAACGCGCCTCGAACGCACCCGGGGACGGTGCGGCCGTTTCCGGCAAACCGGTGAACTTGTTGACGCGATCCCAGAACTCCGCCGTGCTCAGCTCGACCTGGTCGACGAACTCGTCGCGCCCGAAGCGGATCGTGAGCGGGACGATTTCAATGCCCAGCGCTTCGACGAGTGGCGGCGGTAGGTCGCACGCACTGTCGGTGACGACGCGGATTCCCATGGCCGCATCGTTACACGCGCGCGCGGCGCGGGAGCAGCGCGGTGAGGATCCGGAGCTCATCGACGCGGAGGACGACGAGCAGACCGAGGTAGACCGCAGTGCCGACCGTCATCCCGACGACCGCCGCGAGCACGGCCTCGCCGGTGCTCGCCCAGCCGATGCCGCGCGCGATCCCCCAACTGACCGCGGCGACTACGAGAGCCGCCGACACGACGCGGAGGCCCGTCGATGCCAGCCGTCGTCCGTCGACCCCGTGGAGGTCGCGGTGCAGTACGAACAGCACGAGCGCCGCGCCGACGACGTAGGCGAGTGAGAAGGCGAGCGCGAGGCCCGGTATACCGAGCCACGAGTACAGCGGAAACGCCAACGCGATGTTCACCGCGTTCTCGATGCAGTTGATCCAGAAGGGCGTGAACGTGTCGAGGCGCGAGGTGAACGCCCGCAGGGAGAACAGGTACAGCGAAAACGGCAACAGGCCGACTGCGAATGCCGCCAGCGTGTCGGCGACGTCGACCGCATCACCACCCGTGAACGCGCCTCGCTGCAACAGGGCGACCACGATCGGGCGCGCGAGGCCGAGGTAGATCGCCGCCGCGGGCGCCACCACGAGCGCGGTGAGCCGCAGCCCGCGCGAGAGCTGCGAGCGGAGCGCGTCGATGTTGTTGCGCGCGGCCGCACTCGCGAGCTCGGGTGCGAAGGTCGTGGCGAGGGATACCGCGAGCAGACCGTGCGGGAGCTGGAAGAACGCGTACGCGCTGATGTAGACGAACGGGCCGCCGGGCGTGCCGTTACCGAGAACGGTGACGACGAAGAGCGCGATCTGGTTGGCGATGACGTAGCCGATCGTCCAGCCCGAGACTCGCACGAGCGTGGCCACCGCGGGATGCCGGAAGGCGGGCAGGTAGCGCAGGTGCACACGGGCCCGCCGCAAAGCGGGCAGTAGCGCGAGCGCCATCACGACGATGCCGGCGGTCGTGCCGAGTCCCATGAGCAGCACGAGTCCGTCGTCATTCAGAACGCTGCGGACGGTCACCGGATTCTCGGTGACGCGAGCCAGTGTGAGGAAGGCCGCGATCACAACGAGGTTGTTGAGCGTGGGCGCGAACGCGGCGGCGGCGAAGCGTCGGCGCGCATTGAGCATCGCGGTGGCGAGCGTCGCGATGCCGTAGAAGAGCATCTGGGGCATGAACAGGCGCAGCAGGTCGGTGGCGAGCTCTTGCTGCATCGCCCGGTTCGGACCGTGCACCCGTAGCGTGTAGAGGTCGACGATCCAGGGCGCGATCAGCACGCCGATCACGGTGATCGCCACAAGCACCAGGATCGAGACCGTGAAGACGGCCGACGCCGCGTCGTCGTCGCTCGCCTCGAAGTGGCGAACGAACAGCGGCACGAGCGTAGCGGTGAGCACGCCTCCGAGCAGCAGCTCGTACACGATGTTGGGCGTTTCGTTCGCGTAGCTGTACGTGCCCGCGAGCGCCGTTACGCCGAGCGCGTACGCGATCGCCGCTATCCGGAGGAAGCCGGTGAGGCGCGACAGCGCGGTACCGACCGCGACGACCACGCTGGAACGGACGACCGCGGAAGTGTCGCGAGGTTCGAAGCGCGCGGTGTCGAACCCGATCGCGTCGAATTGCGGCGCGTCGAACTGCGGGGCGTCGAACTGCGGGGCGTCGTTCACGTCTCCCGGTCTCGGCGGCTGCGCCGCCGGGCCCCGCTCGCTGCTCGCCGGGATTCCCGGCTCGCGACGCTCGCTCACGCCGCGCGTCGTCGTCGACGCCGCCGGCGGATGTCCCAGCCCCACCAGAGCGCGAGGAACGCGAGCGCGCCCACGGTGAGAAAGATCCCGACGCCGCTCACGAACGAGGAGCGCACGGTGACCTCCGACGTCTGGATGGGGAGACCGTCGGCGGTTGTCACGTTCATCACGAGCGGGTACGTGCCGGAGCTGCGTGTCTCGACCGCGATGCGGACGGTGTGGTTCTTGCCCGGCGCGAGGACCACGTCACGGTCGGCTCCGTCCGGGAACTGCACGCGGTTGCTCTGCAACACGACGTGGATCCCTACCTGCCGATCAGCGTCGTTGCGAAACGTCAGCGGGATCTGTGCTCGGCTCGAGGTGAGCGTGACCGTCGACCTCCCCTCGACGTGGATGTGCGTCAGGAAGTCGCGCCCCGATTGCCCGATCGAATGCAGCAGATCGCGTGCGCGCCGACGTCCGGCTGGCGTCTCCAAGCTCTCGGAGAGAACGGTGAGCATTGCTCGGTCCGCCCGCACGACTCGGACGTCGCTCTCGCCGAAGAGAGAGACCAACGCACGACGGTTCGCCACCGCCTCGTAGTACTGCGGAACGGTCACCGGCGCCTTGCGGATGGTGACTGGCGCCAGCGTGCGCACGACCGGTGGGCCGTCGGGCTCGTCGCCGACCGTCACGCGGGGCACCTCGGCCAGTTGCGTGTCGACAGTCACCGGGCGGAGGAACGGGTTCCCGCGCAGCCCCGCGAGCACCGCATTGACGAACTGCTCGGACGGTTCCCAGTCAGCGGGGTTCGCGAACGCGACACCACGAGCAACACTCGGCTGCTCGCTCGCGATCACGGTGAGCGCGGCGAGCAAGCGCGCCGCGCGCAGCGCCGGCGGTTCGGTGCCGTCGAGGAAACGTTCGAGCCCGGGGTCGGTGGCGAGCACCGTCGCGGCGTTCGTCGAGTCATCCGCGCTGCGCGAGAGCAACGCTGGTCGGCTGGGCGTGAGGCGTTCTGTGAACGGCTCGAGCGCGTTGCCATCGACGACGAGCCGTGTGCGGGCGGCGGCACGGAACGCGTCGAGCGAGTCGGGATCGAGCGGCCCGGGCATCGCGGTGCTCGGGTCGAAATGCGTACCGAAGAAGTCCTGGAGGACGTCGCCGCCTCGTTGGAGTTCGTTCGTGAGCAACGTCCCGAGGCCGCTCTTCATGAGGGAGGGAAGATCGAGCGATACGTACGGCGCCGAGAGCACTTGATGATGTGTGGGCGCGGCTCGAACGGCGGCAACGCCGGTGGCATGACCGAGGGGATCCGCGTTCGCAAGGCTCGACCATGTCTCGAGCGTTTCCGGGTTGGGGGAGAGCGTCAGTGGCACATCGGTGTCGGCGCCGATCAGCGCCGCTTGGCGTCCGAGTCGACCGTTCGACGCCAGCTCGTCGACGAGTGCGGCGTTGGCGTTGGCGTCGAGGCCCAGCGCCGGTTCCGTCACGAGGGGCCAGATCCAGGACACGTCGATGGGTTTCGCCGGCGGCGCGTTGGGGTCTTCGGCGATGATGTGCGTCACGAATCCCGTGACGACGTCGTTGCCGTCGCGGAGCTGGACCTCGACCGGGTAGACGCCGGACCGCCGAAGGTTGAGGTCGTTCAGGCCGAACGCCACGGTGCGGAGACCGGCCGCGTCCGACGGCAGCTCGCCGAGCGACGGTTGCAGGAGCCGGAGCGTCGAACCGAGGCTCTGGCTACCGGAGGTGATGGTGGCGTCGAACGCGCTCCGCGTGATCACCGGCTCGTGCACGGTGATCGCCAGCCGGAGCCCGTCGACTGATCCCGCGGTGCGCAACCGCATGGTGAACGTTCCATTGAGCGGAGTCCACGGGTCTTGCGCCTCGAGGGTGAGCGTAGGCGCGGCGTTGGTCTGCGCTCGGGCAGACGACACCGTCGCCACGCTCACCGCGATCACCGCCGCGGCCACGAAAGCTCCCGCGACCCGAATCTTCACAATCCGCGTCCCAGCACTGCGAGCCCGGCTGGCATGGCGGAGAAGCCGAAGGACGCGTACAACGCGAACGCGGCGTGGTTGTCGAGCTGGGTGTTCACGAGCGCACGCACCGCACCCTCACGCCACAGCCAGAGCAACGCATCGGCCACGAGCGCGTGGCCGTATCCCCGTCGGCGTTCGTCGGGATGCACCGCGACGCGCTGCAAGTATCCCTGATCGAGCGCACGCCCGGTGATTGCGTACCCCGTGATGCTGCGGTCGCGCGTGACGCGGAACCGGCGAACTGGTGTCGCGTCGAGCGCATCGCGAAGACCCGAGGCACCGAGGCGCCAGAACGGCGCGAATGCGGCGTCGTCCAGCGCGAGCACGCCTGGCCGGTCGCGACGCGTGGCGCGCGTGACCGGGAGCTCCGGCGGACCCGGCTCGTCGTGCAGCTCACGCGCGAGGAGGTGCAACCGTTCACGTACCGTGAACCTCGCGTTCACGAACGGCTGCTCCTCGTTCGGCCCCACTGCGCTGGTGAGTAGTTCCTCGTAGCCCGCGGCCTTCGCAGTCTCGAGGCAGGCGACGACCGCGTCACCGCTCAATGGAGTGTCGGGCGCCACCACGAGGTGAGCGACGCGGCCACCCCCGCGCCAAGGGCCGAGCCGGGCCCACGCATCCCCGAAGCGCAGGGTCTGCTGTCTCACGGGCACACGCCAGGCTAACCGGACGCCCCTTCGGTGCAGACGCGCGTAGGTCCCGTCAGACGTCGCGAACGCCGCCGAACGCGCGCGCGAGGAGCGGTGTACGCGCGTCGAGCAGCCGCTCGAGCTCGGCGGGATCTCCGGTCGGTCGGCGCACGTCGTGCTCGTCAGGTGCGAGCGGCAGCGGCACCGCCGGTGGCGCGGTCGCCGGCTGCCCCGGGCGCGCCCCGACGCGGAGCCCGCGCCGTCGGGGCACCACGGGGACGGCAGGTCGATCATCCCAGAGACGCGGCGCGCGCACGCGGCGGTCCTGGAGGTGCCAGCCACGCGGCGGTGTCAACGTGTCGGCGTGACGCGCACAGAGCACGCCTGCGCCCGTGCCGCGCTCAGCGTCGAGGGGGTCGACCCAGACGAGCGCGGCGCGGCCGTCGAAGCAGAACGAAGCGACCGCGTCGCCGCCGCAGCCCACCCGCGAGCACCGCATCGTCAACTCTCCCGCTCTCGGCCTGCGGCCAGGCCGCTCAGGCCCGCACCCACACCATTGCTCGCTCGCCTTGGCCCGACGGTAGCGGAGTGATTGAGGTGCCGAGCGGACTTGCCGAGCGGCGAGAATGGCGGCGATGACGGACGTCCCCGCTCGTCTCCAGCCGCTCCTCGCGCCGGACTCCGCGGTGCAGCAACTGGCGCATCGCCTCGCCGACGCCGGCCACGAGTGCTTCCTGGTGGGCGGGACCGTCCGCGACGCGTTGCTCGACCGCCTCCGCGACGACACCGACATCGACGTGGCGACGAGCGCGCACCCCGACGAGGTCGAGAAGATCGTGCGGCCCTGGGCTGACCACGTGTGGCTGCAGGGCAAGCGATTCGGCACCGTTGGATGCATCCGCGACGGGATGCGCCTGGAGATCACGACGTTCCGTGCCGAGGTGTACCGGCCCGACAGCCGGAAGCCCGAGGTCACGTTCGCCGACGACATCGCGACGGATCTCGCGCGTCGCGACTTCACGGTGAACGCCATGGCGATCCGGCTCCCCGATCCCGAGCTGATCGACCCGTACGACGGCGTCGCAGACCTGGCAGCACGACGGCTGCGCACGCCACTCGAACCCGACGTCTCGTTCCTCGACGATCCCTTGCGCATGCTCCGCGCTGCGCGCTTCGTGGCCGGCTTCGACCTCGTTCCCGACCCCGAGCTCGTGCAGAGCATCGAGCGGCTGCGCCAACGGCTCGAGATCGTAAGCGCGGAGCGCATCCGCGACGAGTTGTCGCGGCTCCTCCTCGTCGACGACCCCACCGCCGGTTTGTGGATGGTCGTCGAGACGCGGCTCTCCGACGAGTTCATCCCCGAGCTGCGCGCGATGCGACTCGAGCAGGACCCGGTGCACTCGCACAAGGACGTGCTGGCGCACACGATCGCCGTCGTACGCCGCACCCGTCCGGAGCTTCGGGTACGACTGGCGGCGCTGTTCCACGACGTCGGGAAGCCGAAGACGCGGTCGTACGCCACCGGCATGGTGAGCTTCCACCATCACGAAGTCGTCGGCGCGCGAATGACCGAGGAGCGACTACGCGCGCTGAAGTACCCGAACGAGGTCGTCGAGGACGTCACGAAGCTCGTCTATCTGCACCTGCGTATCCATACGTATGCCATGGGATGGACCGACAAGGCCGTCCGCCGGTACGTGCGTGACGCGGGCCCGCTGCTCGACGAGCTCAACCGCCTCCAGCGAGCCGACTGCACCACCCGGAACCAGGACCGGGCGCGGGCGCTGGCGCAGCGGATGGACGAACTGGAGGAGCGCATCGCCGCGCTCCGTGAGCAGGAAGAGCTGGACGCGATCCGGCCGCCCCTCGACGGGCGGCAGGTGATGGCGTTCCTCGGCATCGAACCGGGGCCACTGGTCGGCGACGCGCTCGACTACCTGCTGGAGCTCCGCCTCGACGAGGGACCGCTCGACGAGGCCGACGCGTACGCGCGGCTCGCCGAATGGGCGCGGGACCGCGGCCTGCAGGTCGCCTGATCAGGTCAGACCGAGGATCCGGCGGGCGTTCCCACCGAGGATGGCCGCCTTGTCGCCGTCGCGGAGTGACGACTCGATGATCTGCGGGAGCAGGTGGCTGATCCGGCGCCCGACCGGAAACGAATAGAGGTCGGTGCCGAACACCACGCGTTCGGCGCCGAACTGCTTCGCCAAGTCCTCGATGAAGTCGAAGTTGTAACTGAGACTCGTGTCGAAGACGACGTTCGGGGCGATCTCGGCGACGTGGAAGCACTGTCGTGTCGCTTCGAAGCCGGAGAAGGCGTCGACCGCGATCATCGTGAGGTCCGGGAAACGACGCGCGATCGACGCGAGCTTCCACAAAGACTCCTCGGGCGTGTCATCCATCGCGTGCATCAACGGGACGAGGCCGACTTCGCCCATCCGTTCGAGGTAGCGCAGTATCCACTGGCTGTCCATCGACACACCCTGGAAACGTGTGTGGAAGCTGAGCGCGACGAGACCGAGGTCGCATTTCGCCCGCTCGATCTCGCCGAACGCGTGCGGACCGTCGCGAGGCTCCACGATCCCGCACGCGGCCGGGAACCGGTCGGGCATCGCGTCGCGATACGCAGCGATCTCGTCGTTCACGCGACGCGTGTCGGCAATGCCATTGGGCCGGAGGTAGCCGTGCCCCGGGATCACGAGTGCCTGATGGACACCGCCTTCGTCCATGATACGGAGCCGGTCCGCGAGCTCGACTCGCGCGAGCTCGTCCGCATCCGCGTGATCGTCGCCGAGGTCGCCGCCCAGCGCATCGAACGCGCGCCCGACATGATGGTGCACGTCGAAGACGTCGTAGCCGTGGGCGGTCACGTGAACTCGGGCCAGAGTGTCAGCGCGCTGCCGCCGAGCACGAGGTCACGATCCTGGGGCGAGATGCCCGCGCACGCGTGCTGCGCGAGCGCGACGAGCGCGGCATAGGGGCGGTCGTGGGTCTGCGGATAGTCCGATCCCCACATGAGACGGTCGGCCCCGAACTCCGCGACCAGGCGCTCGACGATCGCGTTCGGGGCGCCGTGCTGCTGGGCAGCTTCGAGCACATGGGAGGTGACCTTGCAGTACAGGTTCGCGTGGGCCGCGAGGCGAAAGAGTTCGTCGGCGTTCGGGTACGGAGGACCACCATCGAAGTCGACGAATCCGCAGTGGTCGAGGAGCACGGCCTGCTCGGGGAACCGCTCGAGCATTCGTGCGAGGCGACCGAGATGCTCGGGTAGACACGCCACGACCACGCGTAGGCCGAGCGCGGCGCACGTCTTCCAGAGTGGGAACGTCGCCGGGTCATCCAGCCACACCGGCTGCGGTCGGTCCATGCGACCGATCGAGAAGAGCCGGACCCCGGTGCACGATTTCTTCTCGGCGTAGCGCTGCAACCGTGCCGGAGAGTCCGGAGCCTCGGGATCGACGATGACGACGCTCACGAATCGTGCACGATCCGTCGTGGCGGCGTCCACGACGTAGGCGTTGTCGTATGTATAGGCACCGAATGCCTGGACCAGAACCGCGGCGTCGACACCTGCCGCACTCGTGAGCCCCGCGAGCTCCTCGGCGTTGCACTGCACCTCGCGATACCAGTTCGATCCCACCCCCGACGGACGCAACGGATATCGCGTGTCGTCGCGCGCGATCACGTGGGTGTGGGTGTCGACGATCATCGGGGTCAGGACGGAACGCGTGCCTCGAGCGCGTACAAGGCCGCAGCGTTGGACGCGAACACGCGCTCCTTTTCCTCGGTCGTCAGGTCGTCGCGCTCCGCGAGCACCCGGACCGAGTCCGGGAAGATGCAGTCCCAGTGGCAGTAATCGGATGCGTAACAGACGACCGTCGGGCGCACGCTGCGGAGCACGTACGGAAGCATCACCTCGTCGGGCTCGCAGGTGACGAAGCACTGCCCGTCGAGCAAGTAGCGCGACGGCGCGCGATCGATGGCGGGCGCCTGGTCGGGCACGTGCTCCCAGTGCTCGTCGAGGCGCTCCAGCCAGAACGGGAGCCATCCGGTGCCGGCCTCCATGAACCCGACGCGCAGGTCAGGGTGACGGTGGAGGATGCCGCCGACCGTGAAGCTCATGACCGCGAGCATCGCGCCCACCGGATGCGTGAAGGCGTGGACCGTGAGCGTCGACGAGAGCCGTTCGATCACGAACGGCACCTGCCCCTGCGCTTGACCGCCGCCGTGCACGGTGACGGCGGTCCCGAGCCGCGCCGCGGTGTCCCACACGACCTCGAATGACGGGTCGTCGAGGTTCTTGTCGAGGATGTGCTGCGGGCACACCATGCCGACAAACCCGTGCTCACGCACACAACGCTCGAGCTCTTCGGCCGCGGCCTCTGGGTCGAGCATCGGCAGCTTGGCGACGAACTTGACCCGATCCGGCGCATATGAGCCGAACTCCGCGCGCGCGTCGTTGAGGGTGCGGCACAGCGCAATCGAGAAATCGGGATCGTGCATGGCGAACTCCTCGCCGGTGCCCGGCGGGAACAGGACGGCGACGTCGATGCCCTCGAGATCCATGTCATCGATTCGGGCGACCGGGTCGTACATGCCGGGCCGCATCGACGAGGGCGGTCCGAGCTCGAAGTCGTCGTCGGACCATACGGTCGCGGCGGGGTTCTCGTCGTTGACTTGCATGCCACCACCCGGTACCGAGCGTCCCGCGATGCCGTAGTGCGCTTTGAGCGCACACACGTACGCAACCATCTGCGCGCGATAGCGGTCGGGAATGCGTCGGCGCCAGTCGATCGGCTCGCCGCCGTGGCCGTCGGCGTCGATCACGGTGTAGCCGTAGCGGCCCATCGCGGTCAATAGCCCGCGGCGCGGTCGACGACGTTGCGCAACTCCTCGCCGCGCGCGTACCGCCCGAGGTTGTCGGCAAAGAGCTCGAAGAGCGTCTCGAGGTAACGGTCTTGTGAGGCGGACGAGTGTGGCGAGATGGAGATGTTCGGCGCGTCCCAGAGCGGGTCGTCGGGCGGTAGCGGCTCGGTGCGCGTGACGTCGAGGATCGCCGCGCCGAGGTGGCCGCGCTCCAGCGCATCGATCAGCGCCGGCTCGTCGACGAGCGAGCCGCGCGCGACATTGCAAAAGACTGCGCCAGGCTTCATCGCTGCGAACGAGGCGGCATCGAACATGTTCTCGGTGTCTGGGGTCGCGGGTGCACTCAACACCACCGCATCGCAGCGCGCCAGCACGTCGTTCAGCGAGTCGGTGCCGAACAGCTCGTCGCAGAGCGGCGACGTGTCGCCGGGCCGGAAGCTCCGGCGGATCCCGAGCGTCGTCGCGCCGAGCGCTCGCGCGCGAGTGGACACCGCGCCGCCGATCGCGCCGAGACCCACCAGCCCCACGGTCGAACCGTCGAACAGTCGGCCGAACGTCGGGTGCCAATCGTGCTTGCGTTGGAACTCGTCCAGCTCGGCGACGCGTTTCCACACGCCGAGCAAGCGCGCGATGACGAACTCCGCGATCGGCACCGAGGCCACGCCGACCGCGTTCGTGACGAGCACGTCCGTGGAGAGGCTGGTCTCGTCGAAGTGCTCGACGCCCGCGCCGATGGCCTGCACCCACCGGAGGTCCGGCGCGAGCTCGTCGATGTCCTTCGGGAGGTCGAGCGCCATGACGACCTCGGCCTCCGCCCATAGTGCACGCCGCTCGTCGGTGATCTCGTCGTAGCGCGCCGCGTCAGGCACGTGCTGTGCGAACTTCCCGACGAACGGCTGGGCGCGCACGTCGGTGCCTGGGACGACCGAACGCAGCCGGTCGAGCAGGTCCTCGCGTTCCTGCCAGGGGTACGCGACGACGACCGTTCCTCGGGGCCTCGTCTCCGCCACGACCGTCAGGATATGGAGAACGTCGCAGCGGCGCATCCCGTCGTCGTCGACGACTCAGGTGCCTTCCTTCCGGGCCCTCCACACGACTGCGCTCGGGGTCGTGCTACTCGCCGACCGTGGCTCGATCAAGGCGTCGACGCGAAAGCCCGCGCGCGCCAGGTCGGTGAACGTGTCGCTCAAGGCCCTGGGATAGATGGTGGTCTGCTCGCCGAATCGTTCGGCGGTGACCGGACCTGAATCGAAGTACGCGCGCGCCGGTCGCCGGTCGTCGGCGTGAAACGCGAACGGGTGGGCGTACGAGAACACGAACGGCGCGTTGGGCTTCAACACGCGCTGTACTTGGCGGAACAGCCGCGCCGAGTCCTCGACGGTGTCGACGGCGTACGCGCTGAACACGACGTCGATGGAGTCGGCGCGGATGAACGCCAGATCGGCGAGGTCACCCCCGCGGAACTCCACCCGTACCTCGTGCTCGTCGGCTCGTCTGCGTGCCTGCGCGAGCAACGCGTCCGACGCGTCGACGGCGATGACGACCGCCCCCAACTGCGCGAGGGTTACCGCGGCGGCACCGTCGCCGCATCCGAGGTCGAGCACGCGTTTGCCGCTCACTTCGCCGACGAGCTTGAGATCGTGCTCGGCGGGTCCGTCAGGGCCGTAGAGCAGGTCCGGCACGCTCACGTCTCACCGCGAACGAAGGCCTCGACCATCTCACGCGCGTCTTCGTCGTGGTACTGCACCGCGGGTGACTTCATGAAGTACGCCGACGGACCCGCGAGGGGCCCGCCGGTCCCGCGGTCTCGTGCGAGCTTGCAGCAGCGAACCGCGTCGATGATGACGCCGGCAGAGTTCGGCGAGTCCCACACCTCGAGCTTGAGCTCGACGTTGAGCGGCACGTCCCCGAAGTTGCGTCCCTCGAGACGGATGTAGGCCCACTTTCGGTCGTCGAGCCACGGCACGTGGTCGGAGGGGCCGATGTGCACGTTGTCGGACTCGATGCCCTGCTCGATCTGGCTGGTGACCGACTGCGTCTTGGACTTCTTCTTGGACTCGAGCCGCGACCGCTCGAGCATGTTCTTGAAGTCCATGTTGCCGCCGAAGTTGAGTTGGTACGTGCGATCAATCGCCATACCGCGGTCCTCCATCAGGCGCGCGAGCACGCGGTGCGTGATCGTCGCCCCGACCTGACTCTTGATGTCGTCTCCGACGATGGGGATGCCCGCGTCGGTGAAGCGTTGTGCCCACTCCGGGTCGCTGGCGATGAACACCGGGATCGCGTTCACGAATGCCACACCAGCGTCGAGACACGCCTGCGCGTAGTGACGCTGTGCAAGCTCTGACCCGACCGGGAGGTAGCTCACGAGCACGTCGGCGCGCGCGTCGCGCAGGACCTGCGCGACATCGACCGGTTCGGCAGGCGACTCCTCGATCATCTCGCGGTAGTACTGCCCGAGGCCGTCGAGCGTGGGCGCGCGTTGCACCTCGACCGCGAGGTCCCCGACGTTCGCGAACCTGATCGTGTTGTTCTGGCCCGCATGGATCGCCTTGCCGAGGTCGAGCCCGACTTTGGCTGCGTCGACGTCGAACGCGGCGACGAACTCGACGTCACCGACGTGGTAGCCGCCGAGGACGACGTGCATGAGGCCGGGCACGTCGTCAGCAGGATCTGCCGTGCGGTAGTACTCGACGCCCTGCACCAGGCTGCTCGCGCAGTTCCCGATGCCGGCGATGGCGACACGGATTCGACCGCTCATGGTGCTGTGGCTCCTCGTGTTGTGTCGACCGGGTCGTCGCCCGTTTCGGCTGCGATGAGGGCGTCGACCCACTCGAGGTCTCGTTGGGTGGACTGGGTGCGGTGTTCGAACAGCGAGCGTGCGTAGCGATCGCCGTGGGCGCCGTCCGTGCGGCGCGCGCGTGCGAGCCGATCGGCCAGCGCCGCACGCCGTCGCTGGAGAAGCGCCAGACGCGCGTCCGGCGGGAGGTGGCTGCAGAAGACGAGCTTCAACGCGAACGTGCGCTCGTCGTCGGGTGCATCGTCGGCGAGCAGGAGCTCATCGAGGCGGGCGCTGCCAACGCCGGTGATGCGGTACGCCTTGCGCGTACGGCGGCTGGTCCGGCCGGCGCGGCGCAGACGGGCGGCGGCGAGGTCACCGTCGAGTGAGCCCGTCGCGGGTATCGGTGCCACCGCGACGGCGGGGTCGACGATCTCGATCGCGCCCTCACGCTCGAGCCGACGCAGGGCGGGGTAGAGCGACCCGTACGAGATGCCCCAGAGAGACCCGAGAGTCTCGCCGAGCCGTTTCCGCAGCTCGTAGCCGTGAAGGGGCTGGTCCTTCAGGAGGCCCAGGATCGCAAGGTCGAGCACGGCGCTCCTCGATTCTTGTATCGCTCGATATATCGATCCGATATATCAGCCTCCACTATACCGCGCTCGGAGTCCGTGACAACGGCAGGGAACGGCCACGCATCGGAGCGGCCAGTCGCCGGCGAGCCCGCCGATACACTGCCCGCCGTGCGCCAGCACACCGACTACGCGCTGGCCCGCAGGGCCGTGTTGCGAGATCTGCAGCGCGGGGTCCTCACCCGCCTCGATGTGTGCGACGCGCACGCCGAACTACTGCGCGCGGGCCGCAACGTCGGCGAGGTCGCGCCGTACGGGTGTCCGGTGTGCGGCGAGCGCGACGTTCGCCTGGTGTCGTACGTCTACGGCGACAAGCTGGGCGCCGCCAATGGCCGTTGCATCTCGTACGACGGCGAGCTCGACAAGCTCGACGCCGCGCACGAAGAGTTTGCCTGCTACGTGGTCGAGGTCTGCCTCGATTGTCGATGGAACCATCTGTCGCGCCGCGAGCTGCACGGCCGCCGATACAACGGCGTCGCCGAGACAGTCGTGGGCGCGCGCCGCGCGGCCCGGCGATGAGGAGACGAAGCGGAGCCGTGCACGAGCGAGCGGCCGCGAGCCGGGTATCCCGGCGAGCAGCGAGCGACCCGCAATCCGGATGAGCGGGACGGCGTAGCGGAGTCGACCCGGCGATGAGGAGACGAAGCGGAGCCGTGCACGAGCGAGCGGTCGCGAGCCGGGTATTCCGGCGAGCGGCGAGCGACCCGCAATCCGGATGAGCGGGACGGCGTAGCGGAGTCGACCCGGCGATGAGGAGACGAAGCGGAGCGGTGCACGAGCGAGCGGCCGCGAGCGGGGTATTCCGGCGAGCGGCGAGCGACCCGCAATCCGGATGAGCGGGAGGGCGTAACGGAGTCGACCCGACAGTTGGCCGTCAACTAACGGGCGAGCTCCGCGCGCAATTCGTCGATCGAGACGCCGAGCTGCTCGAGCACGATGACGGCCAGGCTCGCGTCCTGCGTGAGCATCGCGGCAAGGAGATCGTCGTGGGTCGCGGCACCGTTGCCTGCGTCCGCGGCCATCGCCAGGAGGTCATGCGCGCGCTGCGTCAGGGGCGGCCGGTCGATGGGTACCGGCGACAAACCGCTGATCCGCACGTCGACGCCAAGACGCCCTGCTCCATCCCTCAGTGCCCGCGGGTCGACACCGACCGCCTTCAGCGCCGTCGCCTCGGTCGGGATGGCCGCCACGCGCTCGCGCACGATGCGCGCGGTCGCATCGACCGTCAGGCCGCGTTCGACGAGGGGGCCCGAACCCTCCCGTTCCTCGCGACCAATCAGCGCGAGCAACAGGTGCTCGGTCCCGATGTAGTTGTGCGCCAGCCGGATCGCGTAGCCGGGCGTCGATTCGAGGACCTCGCGCGCGTCGGGCGCGAAGCGTTCGAACATCAGGTACCTCCCTCGAGGATCGCCGCGTACTTCTGATGCACCGCCTGCTTCGTGAGATCGAGCGGCAATGCGATCTCGCGCCATGACCAGCCCAATTGGCGGGCGCGTTTCACGTGCTCCAGCTCGAGCTGTTCCGCCACCCGGCGCAGCGCGGCCGCGGCGCGGAGGCCGACCGCGGGGTCGGCCGCGGTCGCGTCACGGCCGAGAGACGACAGCTCCTTCCGGTCCATGGGCGTCAACATACTTTGACGCGCGGCCCGTCGTCAAGATCCTTTGACGCCGTCGCTGACGGCGCGCTATACCTCCGGTGTGGGGGACGTGTTGCGCGCGGTGACCGGTCAGATCGACTGGTGGTGGCGCGGCATCTTCCGGCCCCGACTCACAGGACTGACCGACGACGAGTACCTGTGGGCACCCGTGGACGACTGCTGGACGCTCCATCCTGCGGGCGACGGCGCCTCGCGGATCGACTCCCGCTGGCCGCCGCCGAAGCCTGCGCCGTTCACGACGATCGCGTGGCGGATGCAGCACATCGGCGCTGGTTGTCTCGCCCGGCGCACGACCGACTACTTCCCGTCGGCGGTGCCCGAGCCCTGGGAGGTCGAGCGGTACGCGACCGTCACGCCGTTTCCGCTCGATGCCAGCGGCGCCGTCGAGTTCCTCGACCGATGGTGGCGCGCGTGGCGAGGCGCGATCGGGGCCCTCGAGGACGATCATCTGTGGCGGCCGATCGGCAATGTCGAAGGCGACATCCCCGCGATGCAGCTCGGCGTGAGTGACCCGTTGATCGGCGTGGTGCTGCACCAGCATCGTGAGCTCCTGCACCACGGCGCCGAGATCAGTCTCCTGCGCGACCTGTACGTCGCGGAACAGCCGAAGGACGCGTTCGTCACGGCAGTGCTCCGCGCGGACCGCGCTGCGCTCGAAACGCTCGTCCGTGATCAGCCCGACGTCGTCGACCGTTACCGCGAGGAGCGTCCCGACCTCGCCCTACGAGCGACCGAGGCGGGCCAACCCGACGCGGTCCGGCTGGTCGCGGCTCTTGGCTTCGACCTGAACCGCATGAGCGACGGACACACCGCGCTGCACCACGCGGTTGCGGGCGGCGACGTCGAGATGGTCGAGCTCCTCCTCGGGCTCGGAGCGGATCCAAGCCTCGAGGACCGCACGTATCATTCCGATGCGCTCGCATGGGCCGAGCACTTCCGCCAGCACGCCGCGGCTGAGTTGCTCCGCTCGCGTACGGGCTAGTCTGCGTCTGCCGCCGGGAGCCGTGGGTGCCCTGGACGGTGGAGGTACGCGAGATGACCGAATCTCGTCCCGCGAGCGCGCCCGACGTCGCAGCCCGGAAGGGCTCACCGACGCCGCTCGTGATGGTCACGGCCTACGACGCGCCGACCGCACGGGTCGTCGACGAAGCGGGCGTCGACATCATCCTGGTCGGCGACACGCTGGCGATGGTCGTGCTCGGCTACGACGACACCCTCCACGTGACGATCGACGACATGGCGCACCACATCGGTGCCGTCGCCCGCGCTAAGCCGAGCGCGCTCGTCGTTGGTGATCTCCCTTGGATGAGCTACCACGTGTCGCGTGAGGAAACCGTGCACAACGCGGCGGCCCTGATGCGCGCAGGTGCGGGTGCCGTCAAGCTGGAAGGTGGCCGTAAACGGATCGACGCGGTGCGCGCGATCCTCGACGCCGAGATTCCCGTGATGGGTCACGTGGGACTCACGCCGCAGTCGATCCACGCGTTCGGCGGGTTCAAGGTGCAGGGCAAGACGCTCGACGCCGCGCGCGAGATCGTCGACGATGCGGCCGCGCTCGCCGACGCCGGCTGTTTCGCGGTGGTGCTCGAGTGTGTGCCCGACGCGGTCGCGCGGCTCGTGACCGACTCCATCGCGGTGCCGACCATCGGCATCGGGGCGGGACGGCACTGCGATGGCCAGGTGCTCGTCTACCACGACCTGCTGGGACTCCAGGATTGGCTGCGCCCGAAATTCGTGCGGCGCTACGCGAACCTCCACGCCGACGCGGTGGCGGCCGTGGCGCGGTTCGCGACCGACGTGCGCGCCGGCAGCTTTCCGTCGAGCGACGAGACCTACCACGCGGCCGACGACGTCGCGGAGGCGCTGGGATTGCGAGGGGACGAAGTGGAGCCGTGCACGAGCGAGCGGCCGCGAGCCGAGACTGCTCCCGCGTGACGGACGTGACGCGGCGATGAGGTTCGTCGCAGGCGGGCTGCTGCTCCTCGGGGCGGCCGGCATCGTGGCGGGCGCGGTCCTGGTCGCGCGTGATGAGGGCGCGGAGGAGCCCTCGGGCCAGGGCGCGTCGTCGTCGACCCCGCTCGTCCTCCACACTCGAGCGGCCTCTTCGCCGTTCGTCGGGCTGACCGAAGCCGAGCTGGGCGTCGACGATCGATGCCTGCACGTCGTCGTCGCGGACGACCAAGCCGAGCGTGTCCAAGGCCTCCGCGGCCGGCACGATGTCGGCCCCTACGACGGCATGCTGTTCCGATTCACGGAACCCACCGAGGCCGCGTTCACGATGTCGACGGTGCCCGTGCCGCTCGACATCGGCTTCTACCGGGCGAACGGCTCGTTGGTGTCGCACCGCCACATGACACCGTGTCCTCGCGCCGACGCGGAGTGCCCCGCGTACACCGCAAGCGCGCCGTACCTGTACGCACTCGAGACGCTCGGCGGGCGGCTCCCTGCCGGTGCGATTTCCGCGTGTAGCTGACACATCCCGGGGTTAGGCTCGTCGTCGATAGGTTCCGTCGAAGACGTACTGCTAGCCTTCCCCGTTCCGGTTGGTCCCTGACGAGGGGTGCGCCGGATCGACACAAACGCCTGCGCCTGCAGCCGGGTCGGAGTGCCGTCACGTTCATGACGGTCATGTCCGGCCGGGTGACGCAGTCGCCCGCAGCTCGGCTGCGGTCCGAAGGAGGTACAGCCCTTGCGGCCGTACGAGGTCATGTTCATCTTCGACGCGGACCTGGAAGAGGAGACGATCCGGTCCGCGGTCGGCCGATACTCCGAGTTGATCCAGGCCCGGGGCGCCGAGGCCGGCCCGATCGACTTCTGGGGCAAGCGGCGCTTCGCGTACGAGCTCAGGCACCGGTGGGAGGGCTACTACGTGGTCCTCCAGGCCAGGGCCGAGCCCGCGGCGATGGACGAGCTGCACCGGGTGCTCTCCCTTGCAGACGAAGTTCTCCGTCACAAGATCCTCCGCATCCCCGAGCATGTATACGGCAAGCTCGCCGGCTCCGTGCCGGAACGGCAAACCGGCTCCGTGCCGGAGCGGCGCAGTGAGCAGGAGGCCGAGGCCGAGCGCGAGGTTGTGGACAGCTCGGTGACGGACGCATAGGAGAGGACAAACCATGGCAGATAGCACCGTCACGATCGTCGGGAACCTCACGCGCGATCCCGAGATCCGTTACACGAGCGGCGGCGCGGCCAAGGCGAACTTCGGTGTCGCCGTGAGCCGCCGGTGGCAGAACCGCCAATCCCAGGAATGGGAGGAGCAGACCAGCTTCTTCAACGTCGTGTGCTGGCGGGAGATGGCCGAGAACGTGTCCGAGTCGCTCGCCAAGGGCTCGCGCGTGATCGTCACGGGCCGTCTCGAACAGCGGAGCTGGGAGACAGAGAACGGCGACAAGCGCAGCGTCATCGAGATCGTGGCCGACGAAGTCGGCCCGAGCCTCCGCTGGGCAACCGCACAGACGACACGCAACGAGCGCCGCGGCGGAAGCAGCGGCGACTTCGGCGGTGGCACGGGTGGTCGTAGCGAGGGGGTGGGTTCCCCATCCGACGCCGACTTCGGCGAGGAGCCCTTCTGATGGCCCGGGACCGACGTGCGAAAACTGCGGCCGCCGATCGACGGCGGCCGCAGAAGAAAAAGGTCTCGATCCTCAGCACCGAGGGTATCGAGTGGATCGACTACAAGGACGTGAACCTGTTGCGCCGGTTCATGTCGGAGCGGGCCAAGATTCGCGCCCGGCGCGTCACCGGTAACTCCGCGCAGCAGCAGCGCGCGGTCGCGCGCGCCATTCGCGTCGCACGCGAGATGGCGCTGCTCCCCTACAGCGTACGGCAGGTCACTCAGCGCAAAGGCGGACGCCGCGATCGCGACCGTGAACCGCGCGACGAGCTGCGTACCCCGACGCCCGAGGATGCCGATGCCGAGGCGTTCGCGGTCGAGGAAGCCGATCCCGCCACCGCGGAGCTGCTCGAGAGCGGCTCCGCGCCCGAACGGGAAGCCGCCTCAATGCCAGACGGAGCTGGTGACGGCGACGCAGCCGCGGACGACGTCGACCTCGAGGGCGCGCGCGAGGCCAGCGAATGAGGATCGTCTTGCGCGAGGACGTGGAGGCGCTGGGTCGCAAGGGCGACCTGGTCGAGGTCGCCGACGGGTACGCGCGCAACTACCTCGTGCCGCGCGGGCTCGCGATCAAGGCGACCAAGGGCGTCGTCGCGCAGGCGGAGCAAATGCGACGCAACCGCGAGGCCCGCGAGGTGCGCGACCGCGCCGCGGCCGACGACCTCGCCGGACGCCTGACCGCGGGTGGGCCGATCACGATCAGAGCGCGGGTGGGCGAAGCTGGGAAGCTCTTCGGGTCTGTGACGTCGACCGACGTGGTAGCGGCCGTGCTCGAGCGCACTGGCGTCGAGCTCGACCGCCGCAACGTGCTCCTCGACGACCCGATCCGAGAGATCAGCGAGGTGGAGGTACCGGTCCGGCTCCATCCCGAAGTCGTGGTGCCGGTGACCGTCGCTGTCGTCGCCCAGTACTGACGGCGCCACGCCAGCTCCCTCGCGTCCGCGGGAGGTCACCGCGACGCTCGTTGAGTGTCGTATCACCGTGTTCCAATCCGAGGATGCGACCTGAGTGTCCTCCCCAGCCCTGGGGACAACCCTTTCCGCAATCCCCAGCAGAAATGGTGGTTGTCGGGCTATCGATCCACAGGCCCCGTAGCGCAGACTCCGAGGCTCACGGGTCGTGAGCACCGGGGAGGGTGGCAAGGCAGTGGTGCAGACGATCGAGGCAGCGCGCCGCCCGCCGGCCGGCCGCATACCGCCGCACAACCTCGAAGCGGAAGAGTCGCTGCTCGGCGCGATGTTGCTCTCGCGCGATGCGATCACCGCTGCGGTCGAGGCCCGTGTCGACGGTGCCGACTTCTACAAGCCGGCGCACGGCCACATCTACGACGCGATCCAGTCGCTCTATGGCCAGGGAGAGCCCGCCGATCCGGTCACGGTGGCCGAGGAGCTGCGGCGGGCGGATCTCCTCGAGTTCATCGGTGGCCGCGCCACGCTCCTCCGCATCCAGGCCGCTACTCCCGCGTCCGCGAACGCCGGTCACTACGCGCGCATCGTCAACGAGCTCGCGCTGCTGCGCCGCCTGATCTCGGTGGCCGGCGACATCGCCGAGATGGGCTACGACACGCCCGACGACGTCACTGACACGCTCGATCGCGCAGAGTCACTGGTGTTCGAGGTCGCCGAGCGACGCGTCGCCGAGTCCATGATGGGGATCCACGACGCGCTGCAGGAGACTCTCGACGATCTGGAAGCGCGCTACGGCGACAGCTCGGATCTCGTCGGCGTGCCGACCGGGTTCTCCGATCTCGACGGCATCCTCTACGGACTCCAGAAGTCCAACCTCGTCATCGTCGCCGCCCGACCCGGAATGGGAAAGACGAGCTTGGCACTCGGCATGGCGCGCAACGTCGCCACGCAAACCGGGAGGCCCGTCGTGTTCTTCTCGATGGAGATGGGCACGCTCGAGCTCACGAAGCGACTGCTCGCGATGGAGGCGCGCGTCGAAGCGACTCGCCTGTGGACGGCGCGTCTCTCCGACGGTGACTGGTCGCGTCTCGGTCACGCGGTGGGTCGTCTCGCCGAGGCGCGGCTCTTCATCGACGACAACCCACACTGCACCGTGATGGAGATGCGAGCCAAAGCACGCCGGATGCGCGCCCGTTACGGCGACCTCGCGTTGATCGTCGTCGACTACGTGCAGCTCATGACGCCGAGCACCTCGCGCCGGCTGGAGAATCGCCAGGTTGAAGTATCGGAGATCTCGCGCGGGCTCAAGATCCTCGCTCGCGAGCTCGACTGCCCGGTGGTCGCGCTCTCGCAGCTCAACCGGCAGGTCGAGTACCGGCAGGACAAACGCCCTATGCTCGCGGACCTCCGCGAGTCGGGCGGCCTCGAGCAGGATGCCGACGTCGTCACCTTCATCTACCGCGACGAGGTGTACAACCCGGCATCCGACGATCGCGGCAAGGCGGAGATCATCGTGGCGAAGCACCGCAACGGGCCCACCGGGAAGGCGGAGCTGGCCTTTCTGCCGCAACGCGCCGAGTTCGAGAACATGGCGCGCGACTAGCGGAGCCGCCAGCACTCGCGCCTCGCGGCCGGGGGGCGGGCCGCGCTCACCTGGTCCGGTACGACGCGGTCGATGCCGTCGAGGAGTTCGTCGAGGTCGGGCCACCACCGCCCGGCGCTGAGCCTCGGGAGGGTCGCCTCTGCGGCATCCGCGTTCGGCACCGGCACCACCCGCGTCGGCGCGGCGGCGTGCAGCACTCCGAGGTACCAGTGGCGGCGGGTGGGCGGCCACGCTTCGGCGTCGAGCACCACGTAGTAATCGGGGAGCTCGATCGACCCGGCTCGCCACCGCGCGACGGTGTCGCTCACCGCCACCTCGAGCTCGCCGATCGGCCCCTGCTCGTCGAAGCGCCGGACCCACGCGCCCGCCGCTGCGTCCAGCGGGTCGGCATCGTGCGCGAAGTACGGCGTGTGCACGCGTGTTGCCTCGCTCCAGGCGGCCACCGCGCGGTCCAAGGCCAAGTCGTCGGGATCGGGGACGATCGTGGCGACGTTCGCGCCGCGACCGAGTCGTTCCACACACGCACGCGCCTCGCGGCCCACCACCGTCACGACCGTGGTCGATGTGCGACGGGCACTCGCGCGCATTGGACGTCAGAAGAGGCGGAGGTCGAGTGGCGCACCCGCGCGCAGCTCGTCGAGGTCGATCTCCACACACTCGACGCCCCGGCTCTGTGCGAAGAGGCGCGCCTGAGGCTTGATGCGCGTCGCAACGAAGATCCCCTTCGTCGGCGCGAGACCGGGGTCGAGATCGAGCCGCTCCTGGTAGCGGAGAAGCTGCTCGACTCCGGCGATCTCGCCGATCCGTTTGACCTCGACGACGATCGCACCGCCGTCCCCGTCGCGGCAGAGCAGGTCGACGGGGCCGATGTCGGTCGGGTACTCGCGTCGCACCAGCCGAAGACCGTCGCGCAGCGCCGCGACGCGCCGCGCGATCAGGCCCTGCAGCTCCGCCTCCACGCCATCCTTCGCGAGACCCGGATCCTCACCGAGCTCCACCGCGTAGTCGTGCACGACGTCGTGGAGCTCGACCGTGAGCCGCTCGCCGCCCGCGTTGGTCGCCACGAGCATGCCGTCGGCCTCGCGGAGGGCACACGGCGGGCTCATCCAGTTGAGTGGCTTGTACGCCTTCGTGTCGGCGTGGATGGCGATCGAACCATCGGCCTTCAGGACGATGAGCCGCAGCGCGCGCGGGAGCCGCGCCCCGAGGCGGCCCTCGTACTCCACCGAGCAGTCCGCGATCAGCACCCGCACGCGCGCGTACGCTACCGGCGCATCTTCTCCGGTCGGAGGTGCTTGGTGGGGACCAACTGCGCGCCGCTGGCGCGTTGCTCGACGTCCTGCTGATCGTGATCCTCGCGCTCATGGTTGGAAGCCCGGCCTGTGACGTCCCGACCGGCGTCCCGCACGAGGGGCGTCGTACGATTCGTGCGTGAACTACGACGAGATCCTGCGTGAGCTGATCACCGCGGTCGGCGGCGCGCTCTTCGTCGCCAACCTCTGGGCATTGCTCCGGCGCCCACACGACGTCGACCGCGTGCGCCCGACCACGGTGGCGCGGGCTCGGCCCGGGAGCCCGGTGCGCGGGCAGGCCCATCCCGCCGAGAAGCGTGAGCTCGCGCAGGCACCGGTGGCGCGCACCGTCACCTACATGGTGCTCGGTCTCGTTGTGATGGTCGCGGGGATCGCCTCGCTCACCGCCTGAGTCCGTGGACGACGGGCCGCTCACCGGCGTCCGCGTCATCGACCTCGCGGTGGCACGCGCGGGGCCCACATGTGTGCGTCAGCTCGCCGACTTCGGCGCCGATGTCGTACAGGTCTGCGCGCCATCGGGCCACACGTCATTCGCATCGCAGGGCTCCGACGGGGCGAACCTCCACCGCAACAAGCGGTCGGTCATCATCGACCTCGCCACGGACGCGGGACGGGAAGTGCTGCTGCGACTTGTCGAACAGGCCGACGTCTTCGTCGAGAACTTCCGCCCGGCGGTCAAGCGCCGGCTACGCGTCGACCCCGAGTCGCTGTGGGCCGTCAACCCGCGCCTCGTGTACGGCAGCATCTCGGGCTTCGGACAGGACGGTCCGTACGCCGACCGCCCGGGTGTCGACCAGATCGCGCAGGGGCTCGGCGGCATCATGAGCGTCACGGGCCCGCCCGGCACCGGTCCGTGGCGCGCCGGCATCGCGATCTCCGACACCGCCGCGGGGACGCTGCTCACCCAAGGCATCCTCGCCGCGCTGCTGGCGCGTGAACGCACCGGTCGTGGCCAGTGGGTCCGGACGTCGCTGCTCGAGGCGATGGTCAGCTTCATGGACTTCCAGGCCGCGCGCTGGCTAATCGACCACGAGGTCCCCGTTCAGGTGGGCAACCAGCACCCGACGATCGTGCCGATGGGCGCGTATCCCACCGCCGACGGCTACGTCAACGTGGCCGCGATGGGAGACTTCCGGCGCTTCTGTGAGCTGATCGGCGCACCAGAGCTCGCCGACGATCCCCGCTTCGTCGACGCCGGGTCACGGCTCCAACACCGCTACGAGCTCGATGCCTTCCTCGCCGACGCGTTCAAAGCGCGCCGCACCGCCGAATGGGTCGACGTGCTCTCGACCATCGTTCCGTGCGGCCCGGTGCTCACGCTCGACCAGGTCTTCGACGACCCGCAGGTCCGCCACCTTGCGATGACCGAAGCGGTCGAGGGTCCGACGGGACGGCCGATCGACGTACTCCGGACGCCGGTCACGTTCTCCAACACACCCACGAGGATCCGTCGTGGAGTGCCGGCGGCCGGTCACGACACCCACGAAGTGCTCGCGGAGCTCGGATACAACGAGGACGACATCCAGTCGCTCGTCACCGAGGGCGCGATTGCGACCGAGCCTCGCCGATGACGGTAGAAGCGATCGACACCGGCACCGAGAAGATGCTCGCCCGCGTCGAAGACGGCATCGGCTGGATGACGTACAACAACCCCGAACGGCACAACGCAATGTCGGTGGAGATGCAGCGCGCGGTGCCGCGAGTCCTCGCCGAGTTGCAAGACGATCCGCGTGTTCGCGTCGTTGTGGTGACCGGCGCGGGCGACCGTGCCTTCGTCTCGGGCGCCGATATCTCCGAGTTCGGTGATAGACGCACGTCAGTCGACGCACGCGCGGAGTACGACACAGTGATGGCCGAGACCTGGCGCGCCTGGCGCGCGTTCGGGAAGCCGGTCATCGCGATGATCCGCGGCTACTGCCTCGGCTTCGGGCTCCTCGCCGCGCTGAAGGCCGACATTCGCATGGCGACGGTCGGGAGCACGTTCGGCGTGCCGGCGGCGCGCCTCGGGCTCGGCTACGCGCTGGGCGGCGTCGAGGAGCTCGTCGCGCTCGTCGGCCCGTCGTGGACAGCAGAGATCCTGTTCACGGCGCGGCAGCTCTCAGGGGAGGAGGCCTTGCGGATCGGTCTCGTGAACCGCGTCCTGCCCGACGACGAGATCGAGCACGAGGTCCGAGACCTCGCGCGCACGATCGCGTCGAACGCGCCGCTCACGGTGCGCGCGTGCAAAGTTGCGATCCGCGAAGCGATGCGCCCACCCGCCGACCGCGACCGCGCGCTCGTCGCCGAGCTCGTCGAGGCGTGCTTCCGCTCCGCCGACTATCTCGAAGGCCAGGCCGCCTTCGCCGAGAAGCGCGAGCCGAGGTTCCGTGGCGAGTAACGCGACGACCCCGGCGCACGCGGGGCATACGGCAGGTATTCCTCGTCGGTCCCCGACTCGCGCGACCCGGCCGCCGGACCGACTTATGACATCGGACCTGAACGACTGGGTGTGCCGGCGACTCGTGCTCGCAGCTGCAGGCCATGAGCGCGGAACGGCATCAGATCGGCAGCTGCTGCGCGCTGCGGGTGCCCGTGCGGGTTATCGAAAGGACGACAGACCGCTAACTACCTGGCGGAATGGCAGGTAAGGCGTAAGTAGGATAATGGTAGGATAGCGTCGTGAGCACTCGAAAGATCTCCATCACCGTCGAAGAGGACCTCGTCGACAAGCTGCACGGCCGCGTTGGCGCGCGTGGTGTCAGCGGTTTCGTGACGCGGGCGATCCGTCACGAGCTCGAGCGCGAGGAGCTCGGAGACCTGCTGGCGGAGCTCGAGGCGGTGCTGGGACCCCCTAACGAGCAACTCGTCGCCGCAGCAGCGAGCCTGTTCGATCGTGTGGAGCGGCAGAGCAAGACCCGCTCGCGCCGGCGGGCGGGGTAGTTTCGTTGCCCGCGTTCGTCGTGCTCGACAGTGAGGCGGTCAGCGCGCTCGCCGCCCCGCGAGAGCGAGCGGCCGCGGCTCGGCGAGCGCACGCGGTGCTCACCGAGGCCGCTCGACGCAACGCCCTTGTTCGCATCCCGTCCCCTGTGTTGGCCGAGGTCTACCGAGGCTCAAAGCGGGATGCCGGCGTCGACCGCATCGTGGGGCGCGGCAATCGCATCGTTCCCCTCGACCACCGGATCGCTCGTACAGCGGGCGCGCTGTTGGGGCGCGACCACCTCGACTCGTGTCACGTCGTGGACGCGTCGGTTGTCGCCACGGCGGTCAGGCTCGGCGGAGCGGTTGTGCTCACCGGCGATGCGGATGACCTCGAATCACTCGCGCGGGACCACCGCAACGTCGTCGTCCAGCCGCTCGCCTGAGCGGTCACCGGAAGACCTCTTTACTGATCGGGTTAGTTCGACAGGCTGAAGCTGGAATCGAGGTCAAACCTTCCGGTGTTGGTGCCCGGACGAGAGCTACGGCCGTTCGATGAGAGCGTCGCTGCGCGCGACCCTGGTCATCCCGTCACCGGTGCAAGCCCCGGGGCGCCTCGCCTCCGGAGTGATGCGGGATCGTGCCAGCCGGTATCGTCTCGTGCTGGCCGATGCTGATCCGTAAGGTCACGCGGAGGTCACGCCGGGGCCACGACGCCGGTCGAGCTCCCGCCCGGCGGGCGCCGAACCCCTGCTGAGCAGGCCCTTCGTAAGCTTGCTCGGCACAAGGCGGGTGTAGTTCAGAGGCAGAACATCAGCTTCCCAAGCTGAGAACGCGAGTTCGATTCTCGTCACCCGCTCCAGCATCTTCCCAGGTCAGCGAGCCTCTGCGGCCCGCTGATCCGCGTCTGCCGGGTTGTCGACGAGTTGCATCCCGCGTCCATCGCGCGGGCTGAATCCACTTGCGGCCTCAATCAGCTCGCCGAGTGACTTGGCGATCTCGGTGTCGCGCTGGCGCGTTGCGTGCTGGTAGCCGAGCGCGGCCTGTGCCGAGGCGTGTCCCATTCGGTGGATTCGGACCCGGCCCGGCTCGTACCACCTGGGAGAATGGTGGCGATCGCAATTGACCTCGATACATCGGTCGCGCTCCGCGGGACCAATGACCTTCGGCGCTTGATCCAGGCAGTGGTGGACGCCGATGACCACCACGAGGCCGATTGGGTGGACTGGAAGTCGACCCCGGGACCTGACGGCGAACGAGGGATGCTTCCACGTGGTCAGGGCCGTCCTCGGCATGGCGAATCGCGTTCCGGACCGGGCCGCGATCGCGTGTGAGGGTCTGGGATATGTGGTGATGGGCGCGGAGCCCGGCCAGCTGTCCGGCGTCTCCGTCGACCCCCGCGAAGCTCGACCAGATCATCGAGCCGGCCACCGCTAAAGGCGGGCTTAAACTCAGCGACCCTGAGGTGCTCGGCGGGGTCTATGGACTTTGGGATTCTCGGAGAGGTTCGGGTGTTGCGTGCCGGGGCGCCGATTCCGCTCGGCGGGCCCATGGCGCAACGGCTGCTGGCTGCCCTCTTGCTGGGCGCACCGGGGGTTGTCGACCGGGACACGCTGGTCGAGCGCTTGTGGGGGGATGCGCCGCCGGCGACAGCGACTACGGCGCTCCATGTGCATGTGAGTCGGCTGAGGCAGGCGTTGGAGCCCGATCTTCGAGGGGGGGCGTGCTCGGCGATTCGGACGGCCGGGGACGGTTATGCGTTGGAGATCGACCGGGCCCGGATCGATGCCGAGCGTTTCGAGTTGTTGGTGCACGGCGCCGAGGAGTTCGCGGGGGTGGAGCCGGATCAGGCGCTCGGCGACGTGGAGTCGGCTCGTGTGTTGTGGCGTGGTCGCCCGTGGGGGGCGCTCGCCGACGAGGTGTGGCTGCGTAGTGACGTGGCGCGAATCGAGGAGCTGCGACGGCGGGCGGACGAGCTGTGGGGGGACGTGCAGCTCGCATTGGGCCGTCACGAGCTGATCGTTGACTCGTTGGCTCGGGCGGTCGAGGCGGAGCCATTGCGGGAGCACCGCTGGGAGCAGCTCATGCTCGCGTTGTACCGGTGCAGGCGGCAGGCCGATGCGCTGCGCGCGTTCCAGGATGCCCGCCACACCTTGACCGAGGAGCTGGGCATCGAGCCGTCGCCGGCGTTGCGTGCGCTCGAGCAGGCGTTGCTGGTCCAGGACCCGAGCCTCGAGGCGCCTCCGCGGTCGCCGCCGGAGCGTCCTCGCCACAACCTGGCCGCGGCTTTGACGAGCCTCGTCGGCCGCGAGGACGACCTGCGGGTAACGCGGAAGCTGGTGGAGGCGTCCCGGCTGGTAACGCTTACGGGGGTGGGTGGCGTGGGAAAGACGCGCCTGGCTGTCCAGTCCGCGGCCGACCTCGTACCGCGGTTCGCCGACGGCGCCTGGTTCGTCGACCTCGCTCCGATTAGCGACCCCGGCCTGGTGCCCGGAAGGGTCGCCGCCACACTCGGGCTCCGCGAACGGGGCGGCCAGTCCGTAACTGACACGATCGCTGACTACCTTGCCGACCGGTCCCTCCTGCTTGTCGTCGACAACTGCGAACACGTCATCGACGCGACAGCGCGGCTCGTGGGCACACTTCTCAATGCCGCACCGCACCTCCACGTACTGGGCACGAGCCGCGAGCCACTCGGGCCCCCCTACGAGCAGGTCTTCCGGGTACCCGTGCTTGCGGTGCCCGCACCCAGCGACGATACGGATGCCGGCCGGCTAGCAGGGTCCGCGGCCGTGCAGCTGTTCGTCGAGCGCGCGTGCGCCGTAACGGCCAGTTTCGGACTGATCGCCGAGAACCAGGCCGACGTCGCTGAGCTCTGCCGGCGCCTCGATGGCATCCCCCTGGCGCTCGAGCTCGCCGCCGTCCGAATCGACTCGATGACACCGGCGGAGATCGTCCACCACCTCGAGCACCGTTTCCAGCTCTTGGGCGTCGACCGCAAGCATGCGGGGCGCCACCAGACGCTGCGAAGCACCATCGACTGGTCGCACCAGCTCCTCGAGCGAAACGAGCAGACTCTGTTCTCCCGCCTCTCGGTCTTCGCCGGGGGCTGGACGATCACCACCGCGCGATCTGTAGCCACGGGTGACGGGCTCGACGAACCGACCGTGCTTGACGGCCTGGCCGGCCTCGTCCGGAAGTCGATGGTGGTCGCCGAAAGTGAGGCAAAGACGACCCGGTACCGGATGCTCGAGTCGCTGCGACGATACGCACACGACCGCCTCGCCAGCAGCGGCGAAGAGGTCGCCGTTCGTACCCGGCATGCCGAGCACTTCACCCGCTTGGTTGAGAGCCTCGCCGATGATGTGCGTGGACCGCGCCAGGACGCCGCGTACGGCACGCTGCTCACGGAGCTCGACAACATCCGGGCCGCATTCGACTGGCACCTCGCGGCCGGCGACGCGGTCGCAGCTCTTCGCCTTGTCCGGATCCTGCGCACATTTTGGACCGAGCTCATGCCTTCCGAAGGTGTGCAGCGCGCGCTCGCCGCAGTGGCCCTTGGCGGCAACGCTTCCGCGGCCGCACGAGCTGGCGGACTCGCGGACGCCGGCTGGATCGGCTACGTCACCGGGCGTGAAGAATGCGCCCGTCACGCCGAAGAGAGCGTGGCCGTCTCGCAGGCCGCGGGCATCCCGCCCGACCCCGAGGCGCTGTGCACTCTTGCCCTCGGTGACTTCTTCGCCGGTTGCTTCGACCGCTCGCTAGCTCGCTTGGAGGAAGCGACCGTCGCCTCGCGAGCGATCGACGATCCGTACGAGATCGCGAGCGCGCTAACCGGCACCTGCATGGCGCGCGCAATCCTCGACGAAACCGACGCCGCGCTCGTCGCCGGCGAAGAGGCCCTAGCGATCGCGCGCGATCTTGGATACGTCACCCAGATCGCCGGGTCGCTCGCGGCCCTCGGGTTCGCGTGGGGAGCCCGCGATCTCGAACGCGGTGTCGCACTTCTCGATGAGAGTCTTGCACTGAAGGGCGACACCACCTACTCGGCACTGGCACGCGTCGTCAGCGGACATCTACGCGTCATGCTCGGCGACCACGACGGCGCACTACGCCTCTTCGGGGAGATACTCGAGAGCTACGGGGAACTCGGCGACGCGTTCTACCTCCCGACCTCCCTCGAGGGTACGGCCGCCGCGCTGTGTTTGCGCGGGAGGACAACAGCCGCGGCGAGGCTGCTTGGCGCGTCAGAAGAGGTGCGCCGCAAGCTGGCGCTTCCCGGCCTCCCGATCGAGATCGCGCTGCGGCAGTCAGCGCTCGACATGGTCGCGGCCTCGGTCACCGAGGACGAGCGGGAGCGCGAGCTGATCGTCGGGCGGCGCTGGAATGTGGAAGAGACAGTGGCCTACGCGCTCGGCGAGATCGCGGCGATGGACACCCCAATCCCGCCCGGCTAGCCCTCCAGCAGAGCTGGTTCACTCGTTCGGGCCAAGACTGCACTGTTGTCGGCGCCGCTCCGATAAAGCCGCAACGGGGCTGAGGGCTGCGCCGAGATCTCTCGCGCCGCGCTGAACGCGCCCGGAGCCGCTGTCCATGACGACGCGGCTGGTCGTCGTGATGCGCGATGCCGGCAACCTGGGCAGCCAGGATGCGCAAACCTGCCGGGTACCGGCCCACGTGCGAGGCGTGACGGCTTCGTATTCACCGCCGCCGAGGGTGCCGCTGCGCTGGCGCAACTTCTATGCCCGCCATTTTCGGGCCCGCGGTGGCCCGCGCCCGCCTCCGTAAGCAGTTCCGTTCCCACGACCTGCGCGACACGTGGGCCGCGCTACGCATCGCGAACGGCCGGCACATGGAGGAAATGAAAGATCACCTCGGGCACCCGTCGACTCGGGGTCACGTCCGATCGGTACGGGCACCTGTTCCCGCGGGCTCCTCAGGAACTCGTCGACGGGCTCGATGAGGCTTACCGGAATGCAGCCTCGGCCGGCGGGGCCGAGGTGCGGCCGCTGCTCCAGTAGCGCCTCGCCTGAGCACGCGGGGCCGTTCAGAGAGCCTTAACCGGGCCTTTAGCGGCGGTTGCGAGTATCCCGTCGAGGAACCGCCCCCCGGCGCGCCCTCGAAGAAGGGAAGGGGAGCGGGAGGCCAGGACAGGGGTCTCCCGCCCTTTTCGCGTCGGCCCCCCGACAGCAAGTGATGCGGCGGACGAATCCGGGGCAGGTCGGATCCGTCCTGCCGCTCCCCGAGCGTATGACCATCCTCACCGGCCCTGAGCCATTCGGGCTGGCGTCGTGCTCCCGATGGGTGCAGATGGGGTACCACGCCACATTCGGCCGTCGTTGACAGCGAGCGGTTGTCGCCAGCAGGTCAGTGCCCGACGACTGAGTGAGCTCGTCTCGCTCCGGTCGGATGCCCCGGGCCACGTTTGGGCCACAACGAGCGGCAACATCCTTGTCACACGACCGTGCCTTTCAGCTTCCCAAGCTGGGAACGCGAGTTCGATTCTCGTCACCCGCTCCAGCTTCTTCGGTGTCGCGCAGTTGTGGTCGCGAACTCGACGGCCGGCAATAGCCTGTCCGGGTGAGTGGTCTTGATCCGTTTGCCAGGCTCGTGCCGCTCGATCACGGCCTCGTGGTGGTGTCGACGACTCGGTCGGACGGCACGATCCAATCGTCGGTCGTAAACGCCGGGGTCCTCGATCACCCCCTGCGAGGGAAGCCCGTCGTCGCCTTTGTGGCAGCTGGTTCCTCGCAACGACTCCATAACCTGCGGGCGCGTCCACGCGCCACCCTCGTGCTTCGTGCGGGCTGGCAATGGGCCGCTGTCGAAGGTCTGGTCGAGCTCATCGGGCCTCGTGATCACCTCGACGGCATTGACGGCGAGCGTCTCCGCGTGTTGCTGCGCGAGATCTTCACGGCCGCTGGCGGCACGCACGACGACTGGGACGAGTACGACCGTGTGATGGCCGCCGAGCAGCGCGTTGCGGTGCTCGTCGATCCGCTGCGCGTCTACGGAAACAGCTAGCGGCACAGGTCCGCGGTGCTCGAGATCAGCAGATGTGGCTCTGTGAGGCCGCTTTCTAGGCCTTCAATGCCCGCAGAGGGCATTCATTGCCACAAAAGTTGACGCGAGTGCTCGAGAGGCCGATTGCGCGCGCTGGGCTCCCTGGGGTCCGCGAAGTGATGCCTGGATCAGGCAGCCGCGAAGACGAGGTGCTCGCTCCGGGCGGTTCGCAGTGCCCAGGAGATCGTGATCACGATCGCCGCGATCGTGATGCCGAGGCACGTGATGGTCTTGAGCGCGACGAACGCGGGGACGGACATGCTCACGAGCAGGCTGAGGGTGGCCGCTGCCGTCAGGAGGTGGGTGCCGGCCCACAGGACCGTGAGACCCGCAAAGAGCCGAACGACGGCGGGGCGGCGCGCGACCTCGGGCGCAACCGGACAGAAGTCGTGTGCGAGACGGGCGATGACCGGGCGACCGATCAGCACTGACCCGAGAAACACGCCCGCAAGCACCACCGTCGTCGCGATCGGCTGGACGAAGTAGGCAAAGGTGCTCCCGCTCAGCAGCCCGACGACTGTCTTCACGGTGAGACCGAGGGTTGCGAGCACGAGGATGGCGGGGATGGGCTGTCGGCGCAGCGTGCGTCGGAGGATCGCGCCGTACCCCCACACCAGTACGGTGGCCATGGCGACGGACGCTCCGATGGTCGTCACGACCACGAAGAACAGGATCGCGGGAATGATCGTCGCCTCGATGACGGTCGGCAGGCCCCGGCGGGCGACGCCCAGGAGCACGGGGCCTTTCGACAGTTTCGGGCAACCCGCGCGAGCCGGATCGCGCAGCGCCCCCGCGACGAGCATCCAGGGAACTGGCTTGACGGCGATGGCCTCGCTCATGCAGCGACCGATCCAACTCTCGGTCGGCGAACCACCTGTCCGTCGAGCAAGAACGTGCCCAGAGGGTAACAGCATCTGTCCCGGCGTGCACTCCCCGGCGTCGTCGCGCGCTCGGTCGCGCCGGCGGGCTGAACGGGGCTACCGTTGCTCGAGAAAGGCGGATCGATTGTTGACGGGGGAGAGCGTTTCAGAGCAGGTCGACGTCAGCCTGGTCTTCGACTCGATTCCCGAGATGGGGCGCCACCGCGTCACGCTGTCGGACGGTGACGGCGCGGTCTGCTGGTTGACCGCCGGGCTGATGCCGGTCACCCTCCGGTTCAGCGCCGGCGATGTACTCGTTGCCCAAGCATCGATCGCAGCACGAAGGGGAGCCTCATCCCACACCAGGCCCTCGCGGAAGTGGCGACTCCGCGTGCAACGCGGGGGTACTGCAGTGCTCCGCATCGATCGACGTGACCCGCTTCGGCCGCGGGACCGTCTCGAAATCCACGTCGAGGGCGCCCGCCTCACCCGGTAGCGTCCCGCACCTCGATCTCGGAGCGGTACGCCTCCAGGCGCTCGACCAGTTCCTGCGGGTGCGCGAGCGCGGGAAGGTGGCCGCCGTCCATCTCGTCCGGCGTGATGCCCAAGCGTTCGCGTACAACTCTCCGCATGAAGTTGGCGGGGAAGAAGCGGTCGTCGCGACACAGCAGGAACCGTGTGGGGACGTCCGGCCACACGTCGAGCGGCCAGGGCTTCACGAGCGGCGTCCCGGACTGCGGGCGCACATGGTGCGCGGACTCTGCCGCCACCGCCGGTGGCACGTCGTGCAGGAACAACGCGACGGAGTCGCCGAGCTCGGCCACCCAGCCCTCGCGTTCCGCCATCTCGCGCTGCGCCTGTGCATGGCCGGTATTCAGCCACCACTCGCTGCCCGGCTCACCTGGCCGCGGCACCATCGCCGCCACCAGCACCATGAGGGCCACCGGAACGCGCTCGCAGACAAGCGGCGCGGTGAAGCCAGCCAACGACTGCGCCACCAGGATGGGCTTCTCGCGCGCGCCGATGGCCGCAACCACCGTGTCCGTGTACTCCGGCAAGCCGGCCGAGTCGTCGTCGCAGGGAAGATCGACCGCGACGACGTCGTGGCCGCGCTCGCGCAACTCGGGCGCGACGAGGTGCCAGTACCACGAGTCGGAACCGGCGCCGTGGATCAGCACGTAGGTCGCCATGCCGTCACGCCGAGACATGGGGGACCGCTGCGCTGGGCTCTTCGTAGTGCATGGCCGGGGTACCCGCGCCGATGAGGATGAACTCACACCCCTCCGGCCCGGCCGTCTCAGGTCCGTAAAACGTGCCCGCGCGCACCCAGCGCACGTCGCCAGGCCTGTAGGTGCCTTCGTCGCCGACGCCCATCTCGCCCGCAGTGATGATGTAGAAGGTGTCGGCTTCGTGCCAATGGCGGCGCTCGACGTAGTTCGGTGCGAAACGGATCTGCATCGCCCACGGGCCCAGGTCGAGACTCTCTCCCAGCAACTTCATCGAGACCTGCGGGTAGCCCTCGACCGGCTGCCATTCGAGCTCGGCGAGCGTCGCTCGGTTCCAACTGTCCATCGGCACCTCCTCGCCTGACGGCGTCGGCCGCTTCGGGCAGTATTGGCCTCCATGGACGACACGGGCCAGAAGCCCCCGGCGCTGTTCGAGAACCTCATCGGGGGAAGATTCCAGCCCGCGCGGTCGGGCGCCGTGCTCGAGTGCATCGATCCCTCGACCGGTGCCGTCTGGGCGACGGTGCCGCGTAGCGACGCCGCGGACGTCTTCGACGCGGTGACCGCAGCCCGCGAGGCGTTCGAGAGCCGGTGGCGCACGCTCCCCGCGCTCGCGCGCGCGGGGCACCTGCGGCGGCTTGCCGAGGTCGTGCGCGCGCATGCCGACGATCTCGCGGAAATCGAGACGCGCGACAACGGTCGGATCATCGTCGAGACGACCCTCTTCGACCTACCCGCGTGCACCCAGATGCTGTTCTATTTCGCGGGGGCCGCGGACAAGATCAGCGGCGACACGGTGCAGATCGCCCCGACGAGTTTCAACTTCACGGTGCGCGAGCCGATCGGCGTCGTCGGTCTGATCGTGCCGTGGAACGCCCCGCTCACCATCGCGGTCGCGAAGCTCGGCGCCGCGCTCGCCGCCGGCAACAGCGTCGTGCTGAAGCCTGCGGAGCAGGCGTCGTGTTCGATCCTCCGCTTCGGCGAGCTCCTCGACGAAGCGGGGATGCCTCCCGGCGTCATCAACATCGTGAGTGGTCTCGGAGAAGAAGCCGGCGACGCGTTGGTGCGTGACGCGCGCGTCGGTCGCATCAGCTTCACCGGTTCGACCGACACCGCGCGCATCATCTCCGAGCGCGCGGCATCGTCGCTCAAGCCGCTGCACTTCGAGCTCGGGGGCAAGTCGGCCAACATCGTGTTCGCCGACGCCGATCTCGACGCGGCGGCATACGGCGTGTCGGCGATGTCGGTGTTCACCGGCAACGCGGGCCAGACGTGCATCGCAGGTTCCCGCATCCTCGTCCACGAGTCGATCTTCGACGAGATGGTGGAGCGCATTGCTGCACAGGCGGCGCAGGTGAAGCTCGGTGCGCCCCTCGACCACTCGACCACGATGGGTCCGATCGTGTCGGCCGAGCAGCTCGAGCGGGTGCAGTCGTACATCGCGCTCGGCCCGACCGAAGGCGCCGAGCTGCTGCTGGGTGGTCGCACCGGCCCCGACCTCTTCCCCAGAGGATCACCGCTCGGCGCCGGCTACTACGTGGAACCCACGCTGTTCCGCGCCCGGCACAGCGGGCTGCGCATCTGCCAGGAGGAGATCTTCGGGCCGGTGACCGCGGCGATCCCGTTCCGCGACGACGCGCACGCGCTCGAGCTCGCGAACAGCACACGCTACGGGCTGGCCGCCGGCGTATGGACGCGCGACCTCAATCGCGCCCATCGGTTCGTTCGCGACCTCGAAGCGGGCGCAGTATGGGTGAACACCTATCGCAAGGTGCATTGGGCGCTTCCGTTCGGGGGTGTGAAGGAGAGCGGGTACGGCCGCGACTCGGGGTGGGAGAGCGTGCTCGAGAACACGCAGCTGAAGTCCTCGTGGATCGAGACGGGATGACGCAGCAGGGGCACGAAGACCGCGAGATCCCGTGGATCGTGTCGGTCGACGACCATGTCGTCGAGCCACCCCACGTGTGGCAGACGTGGCTGCCGGAGAAGTACCGGGACCGCGGCCCGAAGGTCGTGCGCGACACATACCGCGTGGAGTGGGTCCAGGGTAACCAGGTCTTTCGCAAGGGAGGTGAAGGCCCGGCAACCGACTGGTGGGTCTACGAGGACCTCGAGTGGAGCCACCAAATGCTGAACGCGTGCGCCGGTTACGACGAGTCCGAGTGGTGGATGGGGCCGATCAGCTTCGAGCAGATGCGCGCGGGCTGTTACGACTCGAAGGCGCGGCTCGCCGACATGGACCTCAACCACGTGCGCGCGTCCCTGTGCTTCCCCACGTTTCCGCGGTTCTGCGGTCAGGTCTTCGCCGAGCGCGCCGACAAGGAACTCGCGCTCGCGTGTGCACGCGCATACAACGACTGGATGGTCGAGGAGTGGGCCGGCGAGTCGGCTGGCCGTCTGGTGCCATTGTGCATCGTTCCGCTGTGGGACGCCGACCTCGCCGCCGACGAGGTCCGGCGCAACGCGGCGCGCGGCGTGCGCGCGGTTGCGTTCTCCGAGCTCCCGGGGAAGCTCGGGCTTCCCACGATCCATTCGGGGTACTGGGAGCCGTTCTTCGCCGCGTGCAACGACACCGGTACGGCTGTCTTCATGCACATTGGCTCCGGGTCGCACTGGTTGACGTCGTCGCCCGATGCACCGCCCGCGGTCACGGGGACGCTCGTGTTCCTCACCTCGGTGATGGCACTCACCGACTGGCTGCTCTCGGGCGCGCTCGCTCGCTACCCCGACCTCCGCATCTGTCTCGCGGAGGGGCAGATCGGCTGGATCCCGTACGTGCTCGAACGTGCCGACAACCTCTGGGGCAAGAAGGTCTGGAATCTGCAGGAGCAGCTGCCGAAGCCACCCAGCGCGTACATGCCTCAGGTGTACGGCGCGTTCTTCGACGATCGCGCCGGCCTCGCGGCCCGTGACGTGATCGGGATCGACCAGCTCACGTTCGAGACCGATTATCCGCACCAGGACTCGACGTGGCCGCACAGCGTCGACGTCGTGCGGACGTTCGCCGACATGCTCGACGACACCGAGCTGCGCAAGGTCGTGCACGACAATGGCGCTGCGTTACTCGGCCTCGACTGACTCCCAGGACACCAGCGTGACGCCGTCGGTTACGTCGTCGAACACCACCCGGACCGGCATCCCGGTTTGCACCTCGTCCGGCGAGCCCTTGAACGAACCGATCATCAGGACGTCGTCCTGTTCGTCGAGGCGCACGGTGAGGACCAGGTAGGTCGGTTCGAACTCGGCGGAGAACGCGTGGTGGTTCACCGTCCACGACGCGACGGTCCCCCGGTCGCGGGCGGGCTCCCACTCGTACTCGAACGACGCGCAGCGGTTGCAGATCGCTCGCGGCGGAAAGCGCCAGGCGTGACAGCGCGCGCATCGTTGGAGGAGGAACTCGTGACGCGCGAGCGCCTCCCACCACGGGGCGGAGTCGCGGTCTGGCTGTGGCAACGGCCGCGACACGACCCTCACCCCGATCTGCGCACGACCAGCGCTGAGGTACTGCCCATCACGTAGCCCGACTGCCCGGTCGACAGCGCGACCTCCGCGCCCGCGACCTGGCGCTCGCCGCTCTCGTGCCGCAGCTGGCGCACCGCCTCGGCAAGGTGGTTCAAACCGTGGACGTACCCTTCGGAGAGGTGGCCTCCGTGCGTGTTGACGGGAAGCGCGCCGGCGCGGGTGAAGTCGCCTCCTTCACCGGGGCCGCAGAATCCATAGTCCTCGAGTTGAATGAGCACGAGCGGCGTGAACGCGTCGTACAGCTCCGCGACGTCGATGTCGCGCGGCCCGAGCCCGGCCTGCGCCCAGAGGCGCGGGCTCGTCTCGGCGGCGCCGCTTCGCGTCAGGTCGGGACGCTGGTTCGAGAACAGCGTGTGACCGGATCCCCACACGGCCCCGGAGATCGTCACCGGGACGCGCCGGAGATCGCGTGCGCGCTCGGCCGACGTCACGACGACCGCGACGGCGGCGTCGGTCTCGAGGCAGCAGTCGAACAGTCGCAGCGGCTCGACGATCCAGCGCGACGCGAGGTAGTCGTCCATCGTCAAGGGGGACCGCATCAACGCGCGCTCGTTGAGCTGCGCGTGCCGACGCTGCGCGACCGCCACTGCACCAAAGTCCTCGGCGGTCGCGCCGTATTTGTCGAGGTAGGCGCGGCCGACCATCGCGAATTGCTGTGGTGGTGTGGCGTGCCCGTACGGAACCTGGTACTGGAATTCGAGTTGATCAGGTGGCGGCCGTCCGGTGCCGCCCATCCGGAATTCGGAGCGCGCGTTGACCGCGCGCCAGCACACGACGCAGTCGGCCTGTCCGGTGACCACTGCCATCGCTGCCGTACCCACGATCGCGTGTGACGTGCTCCCGCCGCCGAACTGATCCAGGTAGAAGCGCACGTCGTGCAAGCCGAGCGCTTCCGCCACGACCGCGGCGTTCACGGAGTCACCGACGCGATGGCACGCCACGCCGTCGAGATCGCGCACGGTGAGACCGGCGTCGGCGACGGCGTCGGCGATCGCACGTAGTGCGAGCGTGAGCGTGCTCACTCCGGAGT
>JBKPCV010000079.1:0-2302 GCA_046727575.1 Actinomycetota bacterium | reverse complement strand
CGGCCGCAATGCCGACTGGGCCGAGCAGGCGGTACGCAAGTCGGCGAGCATCTCGGCGCAGCACGCCGTCGACATCCACGTGGCCGACCTGATCGCACCCAGCGTCTCCGTGCTGCTCACTACGATCAACGGCCGTCAGGTCGACACCGCGGTGGGTGCGCGCACACTCCGCGTCGCGGACGCGCAGATCCACGAGGTGGGCCTCACCGCCGGCGAGCAGTTCCTGCACTGGCTCTCGGACGCCGACCTCGGGTTCTTGTTGTTCGTGTTCGGCATCGCCGGCCTGATCTTCGAGGTGCTCCACCCGGGGCTCAACGTACCCGGCTTGCTCGGTCTCATCTCGCTCGTGCTCTCGCTCGTGGTGTTCGACACGCTGCCCGTGAACGTCGCCGGCGCACTGATGCTCGTCGGCGCGTTCGTGTGCTTCGTCGTGGATATCAAAGCGGCCGGGCACGGACTCCCGACCCTCGCTGGCATCACGCTGTTCGTCCTCGGTGGCCTGTTCCTCTACACCGGGTCGACGGAACGAGTCACGCGTCCGCTGCTCATCGCGATCGCGGTCGCCCTCGGCCTCTTCTTCCTCGGGGCGGCGGCGGCGGCGCTCACGGCCCGCAAGGCGCCGGTCGTGAGCGGCGTCGAGCGGATGCTCGGCGCGCGCGGCGTGGTGACGCAAGGACTCGACCCCCTGGGCTACGTCCGGGTGCAGGGTCACATCTGGCGCGCCACGCTCGCGGAGGGGACGCTGCCACGGCTGCCGGTCGATGCAGCGGTGCGCGTGCTCGAGGTTCGGGGGTTGACACTTGTCGTCGAGCCTGCAGTCGAAGTAGAAGCCGAGCCGGAACTCGGCTCGATCAAGCGGGAGATGACCACATGACCGCGACCGCACAGACCCGTATGAGGATCGTGTTCCTGCCGCTCCGCGTCGTTCCGGAGTACAAGCGAATCGTCGTGTTCCGCCTCGGCAAGATGGTCGGCATGCGTGGCCCGGGCGTGAAGGCGCTCATACCCTTCGTCGACCGCGTCAGCACGGTGGACTTGCGCGAGTTCTACCTCGAGATCCCGAAGCAGACTGCGATTACCAAGGACAACGCGCCGATCGCGATCGACTTCATCACCTTCTTCAAGGTGGTCGACGCCGAAGCGAGCGTCGTGCAGGTCGCCGACTTCGCAGGCGCGGGCCAGAACGTCGCGGCCACGACCCTTCGCTCCGTGGTGGGTGACATCACCCTCGACAACATTCTGGCCCAACGCGACGAGATCAATCAGGTGCTGCGCGCGAAGCTCGATGAGGTCACCGAGCGTTGGGGCGTCAAGGTCACCACGGTCGAGATTCGTGAGATCACGCCGCCGCCGTCGGTGCAAGACGCGATGACACGCCAGATGTCGGCCGAGCGCACCCGAAGGGCGCTCGTTACCGAGGCCGAGGGTGACAAGCAAGCCGCGATCCTGCGCGCCGAGGGTCACAAGCAAGCCGCGATCCTCCAAGCGGAAGGGGAAAAGCAGGCAAACATCCTCCAGGCCGAAGGCGAGCGGACAGCCGCGGCGCTGCGCGCCGAAGGCTTCGCGCTCGCGCTCACCACCGTGTTCGAGTCGGCCCGCAACGTCGACGACAAGACAATGGGGATCCAGTACCTGGAGACGCTCAAGGCCCTCGGCGCGTCGAAAAGCACGAAGTTCGTGCTGCCCCTGGAGCTGAGCAACCTCCTCGAGGGCGTCGCCGGGTACGCCGGCAGCGCCTTCCGAACCGGTCAACGCCCGAGCACGGGCGACGGGAGCGCCACCGAACCCGTCGCGACGGTCGCCCAACCGGCTACCCCGTAGAGATCGGAAGGCACAGCGTGACGCCGAGGATGGAGGCCACCGCCATCTCGCGTAGAGAGTCGCGGGCTCGTGGACCACGACCGCGCGGTCGACGTCGTCGACGCCGACGTAGAGGTACGAGCAACCAGGCCGTCGAGCACACCCTCCGAGTCCTCGACGATCGCATCAACGAAACCAACGACAACCCCGAGACCTGAACCGTCCGACGGCCGGTTCAGGCGACGATGTACTGCTCGGGGTCGGCCGATCGCGTCCATTCCCAGTACAGCTCCAGCCGCCACGGCGACAGCGTGAAGATCTTGCCCTGCGGGTTCTTGTAGTGGCTGTGTTCGATCGACGAGTGTGACCACACGAGCTGATCGATCTCGCGGCGGTACCGCTCGATGTACTCGTCGTGCGCGTCCTTGCACACCTCGATCGTCCGTGCACCGGACGCCAGGACCTGGTGGATGCAGTCCATCGCGTAGTGGATCTGGCATTC
>JBKPCV010000078.1:0-4490 GCA_046727575.1 Actinomycetota bacterium | reverse complement strand
ATGGCATCGTGGGTCGCGCCCGCGGGCGTGGTGATCCCGGTCACCTTCCGGACGAAATGCCGGGCGGCAGCGTCGACCTCCTCGCGTGTCGCGGGCGGTTCATGCTGCGAAGCTCCGTGATGTTACGGCACATGGAGCCAGCCTGGAACCGCCCTCAGGTGTCGTTCGATCGCCGGCTCCGTGTGCGCTTCTCCGACTGGAGTTTGATCCGGTTGACTGGTGATCTGCGCGCCGCCGATCCGGCGGTAGGTGGCGCGGACGGCGTGCCTCGACAACGCGCCTTATGGGCGGGGTTCGGTACGCACCTGCCACGTACACATCGCCGACTCGGCCGCGCGCTGGCGATGAGTTCTCGCCTCGCCGCCCGTCCAAACCGTCCTCATCGACTTCATCACTTCGCTCGATGGCTACGCGGCCGCCGACGGCTGGCCGGGCTTGTGGGGGCTGGAAGGTCCCGAGTACCTCGCGTGGTTGGGAGAGGATCCCGAAGCGGACTACACGGTGCTGATGGGGGCAACCACTTACCGCGTCATGTCGGGATACGGCGAGCCAGGCACCGATGCCCTCGCGGATTGTCGAAGGTCGTCTTCTCGACCACGTTGAGCGAGCCCCTTGCTTGGGCGAACACGCAACTCGTGCCTCAAGACCCGGTGGAGGCGGTGCGGGAGATGAAGGACAAGGGCTCCAAGTCGATGCGCACCATCGGCAGCCTCACGCTGTGCCGCTCTCTCCTGAACGCCGGTCTCGTGGACCGCTTCCGCGTCGTTGTCTTTCCCGTCATCACCGGAAGCAGCGGCCGGGAGCGGATCTACGACGGCTATCCCGATGTTGCTCTCGACATGATCAGCAGCCGCACGTTCGATGGTCGCATCCAACTGCTCGAGTACGTCCCGACGATTCTCGCTGGACCGCCGGCCAGTCGGAAGGAGGAGTAGGCATAGGAACGACGTACCTGCACGCAGTGGCCTCGCTGGACGGCTACATCGCCGATGAGCGCGACGACGTGGGGCCGCTCCACGACTGGTATTTCAACGGCGACTGTCCCCTCGTCGACGAAGACCACGCCGACGTTCACGGTGCGCCATTCCGGGTCTCAGCGGCCTCGGCTGACTACGTGCGTGGCATGTGGTCGCGCCAGAAGGTCCTGGTCATCGGGCGGCACCAATTCGACCTGACCAACGGGTGGGAGGGCCACCCGCCGGCGAGCGACCACGTCGTGGTCGTGTCGCACCGCCCGCGGCCGACGGGCCGGCACCCGGAGGCGTCGTACCACTTCACCACCTCGGTGGAGGAGGGAATTGCACGAGCACAGGAGCTGGCTGGCGAGGGGGAGATTGGCGTGGGCGCGGGTGAGGTCGGCGGGCAGGCGCTGTCGCTGGGGCTCATCTACCACGTGGCGATCGACGTCGTGCCGGTCGTCTTCGGCCGGGGGAAGCCGTACTTCGGGACGCTCGCGAACGGCCACCTGATGCGCGAGGATCCCGAGGTGGTCATCCAAGGCGACGGGGTGCTCCATTTGCGTTATCCGGTGCATCGGGGACGCTAGATGTCACCTCTGATTGTCCCGGATGTCGGGATCGCTCCCAGCCGCTAGGGGGCCGACGTCCGTGGCCCGCGACCCCGATGACCGGCCGATCCTCGCCACAGCACTCGCGCTGCACTGTCCCCGCGCGCGGTGCGCAACATCTCAGGATCGCGGCGTCGATGAGGCTCTGGGCCGCTTTCCGGGTGCGGTCCGCGGCGGTCGGCCACAGGTGCGCGGAGGTGTGCAGGGTGGTCGTCGGCTTGGAGCGTCCGAGGGCTCGCTGGACGGTGACGACGTCGCAGCCCTCGGCGATCAGGCCGCTGGCGAAGAAGTGCCGCGGGTCGTGGAGCTTTATGCCCGGCAGGCCCGCGTCGCACAGCGCTTTGCGCCACCAGTAGCCGACGGTGTTCTGGTGCGGCGGATCGCCGGCCGGTCCGGTAAAGAGCCAGCCATCTGGTCCTACGGGGGGTACGCCGCGACATGGGCCGACAGCACCGTGACCAGGTCGCGATGAACACGACCCGCTCGGAGCCCTACTTCGGCGCCCGGACCTCGGCCTGACTGCCGTTGACCCGCTGCACCTGTCTGGCGACCGATCCGGGCATAGTCGGCAACGAAGTTGGACGCGTTCTGAGACTGACCCATTAGCAGTCCCGGCGTTTGGAGGCGGTCGCCGGTCCCATTCGGTCGCACGTTCTGGGACACCCTCGTGTCGACGCGCGCGGCGAGCAGATTACGGCCGATTGTGCCGTGGCTGTCACTGCCTTGGTCATCGTCCGCTCCAGAGCCCTGCCGCGCCCCGGATTCTCGAGCGAGGCGGTTCAGACACCCGCACGTGTGAACGTCACGTGCGTGACTCCGCTGGGCGAGGAGATGGCCTCGATCTTGTAGTCCTTCTCGAGGCCCTCGAGTCCGTCCCAGAGGCGTACGCCTCGGCCGAGCAGGATCGGGACGACCACGATGTGCACGTGGTCGATGAGCCCGGCAGCAAGGAAGTCGCGGATCATGGCGGGACCTCCGCCGATGCGTACGTCCTGGCCGTCGGCAGCCTCGCGGGCGGTCTCGAGCGCCTCGGCAGGCGAAGCGTCGATGAAGTGGAACGTCGTGCCGCCCTCCATCTCGATCGGCGGGCGTGGGTGATGGGTGAGGATGAAGGTCGGTGTGTGGAACGGCGGGTTGGGACCCCACCAGCCCTTCCACTCCGGATTCTCGTGCCATCCGGGCGGGCCGAACTTCCCGGCGCCCATGATCTCGGCGCCGATCCCAGCAGCGAACAGCTGCGCGAAGGTGTCGTCGACGCCGCTGGTGCCGCCGGGCTCGCCGACCATCTCGTGCCACCACCGGGTGGCGAACATCCACTCGTGCAGCCTCTCGCCAGCGTGACCAAAGGGTTCCTCGTGGCTTTGCCCTTCGCCGGTGCCGAAGCCGTCGAGCGAGATGGCGAAGTTGTGGACGCGGGCGAGTGACATGGCCGGTCCTCTTTGGTAGTCGCGGGGATCAGTCCCGTAGGTGGTGCGGAAAAGGAGGTGGCCGCGGCATTCGGGTTAGCGCCGACCTAGGTTATGCAACTTCGCATCGACCCGTCCGCGACGTCGTAGAGGCGAGTGCGGTCGCCCAGGGGCGCTCCTGGTGAGCGATCTCGTCGGTTGTCGAGGGCTTGGACTCCGCCCGGCGCCAGAACTCACCGGGTCACCCCGCCGACCGCCCGGCGACAGATCCGAGCGACGTCTGCGGCGCGGTGTGCGACCCGAGCAGACGGATCCGGGTGTCCTTGCGGCGTCGCCCGACCGTCCCGGAACGCGCGTCCCCGAATGTCCCGCCGGGCGCGCTGGCGCCCATCCCCAATGTGCCGATCGGGCGACGCGGCGCCCCTCTCGACAGAAGTCCGCCAGACCAGACCCTGCCCACCACCGACCCTGCCGAACCACCTCAGCGCTCCATCCGCGCGCGTCCGCGACACCGACCCGACCACTCCACCGCCCTCGCGACCCACGATCTCGAACAGACACACTTCTCGGTGTCGCGAGCGACACCGAGGCGAGAGTGATCCTGGCCCGCCGGGAGTCACCCCGGGAGCTTCCTGCTGCGGCATCCTGTTCCGATGCCCGGGGTGCCCCAGCGCGTGCGCTGGACTGACCACCCCTACGTGAAGGCCGGACTGCTCGGTGCTGCTCGCGCCGACATCGAGCAGGCCATCATCGAGCACCATCAAGACCGCCAGAGCAATCCCGGAGCGACCCAGTGGCGGCTCTCCTGCGTGAGCCGTCCTGTGTCAGTGGTGCAGCGGGGCACCGAATCGGATGCGGTTGCCGTCGTCGTCGATGTGCGCGCCTTCGCGCATGCCGTAGTCGGTGTCGGTCGGTTCGATGAGCTGGCCGCCGCCGTTGGCGACTCGCCACTCGGCGTGCAACGCGTCGGCGTCCGCGACGAAGAAGTAGACGGCGGTGGGGTTCCGGACGGATCGAGGTCGGGAATCTTGCCGGGATGCACTTCGATGTTGTCGCGCTCGACGAAGCCGTAGCCGCCGCCTTCGTACGCGTGCACCGTGAAGCCGAGTCGTCGGTAGTGCTCGAGTGCCGCCCGAACGTCTCGCACCGGGAGGATGGCGGTGGCACTCGTGATAGCGCTGCGTGGCCCGAGCGGGCTGGGCGGCGCGCTCGGGATCGCGCACAGTGCTTCGTCGCGATCGGTGGCATCTCGGAGTTCGGTGATCTGGCCGTCGACGACGAAGGCGACCTGGTCGTGGGTGCGAGGCGAGACCGGGAATGCGTCGTCGCCGCTGCGCCGCAGGTCCAAGGTGACCACCACGCGGTCGGGCCGCGGTTCCACGTCGGACGATCTGCTCACCGCCCACGCAGTTGCCCCATCGCGCTTGGGTTGCGAAGAGCGGTCGGATCGCAGCGAGGTCGCGAGTGGCGAACGCGACGCGGATCCGGTCGGCAACGGCTCCGCTCCGCTGGACGGG
>JBKPCV010000077.1:0-8282 GCA_046727575.1 Actinomycetota bacterium | reverse complement strand
CCGCCATCCAGCTCTACACCGCCGGATCGGCACGTCTCGACCGCGAGGCCTCCCGTCGCGGCACGCTCCAGGAAGCGCGCTTGGCTGACTTCGTCGGCTATGACAAAGACCCGCTCACGATTGATGTCGACAACCTCGCCGACCCCGTACCCGTCGTCACGGTCGTCGGCGGCGAGGCGACGCACGATCCCGAGGGACGTTTAGACGGCTGAGCAGTTGCAGTCGGACGGTGAGAAGACGTCACAGCAACCACCGACGCGTAGGACCACTGTGGACAGTCACTTCGCGATGTAGATCGCCGCACCGCGAGTGTCGTCGTCCGCACAGACCCTCAGGATCAGGTCGGCAAGGTCAGCCCTGGACACCGCAAAGTTCCCGTGCATGTTCTCGTCGCGCCTGGTGCGGTACCGCCCGGTGAACGGCTTGTCGGTCAACCGGGGCGGCCGCACGACTGTCCAGTCCAACCCGCTCGCACGCACGACAGCCTCCATTGCGACGAAGTCGGAAAAGACGTGCCTGAGCAGTCGCTTTCCGAGTGGCTTGATGACGTAGCGCATGCCGAACCCTTCGCCTTCGTTGAACGGTCCGGTTCCGCTCACGACGACGAAGCGTTTCGTGCCCGCGTCGTGCATCGCCTCGATGATGCTCCGGGCGCTGTCGGTGCAAACGGTCGTTGGTGCACGTCCGGCGCGGGTTCCGATGGCGGAGATCACGGCGTCGCGATCGCTCACTGCTTCGACGATCGCCGGGGGATCCATGACGTCGGCGATGACGACCTCGAGACCGGCGCGATCGTGCGGGAGCCGAGTCGGGTGGCGAACCACCGCGCGCACCTCGTTGCCCGCGGCGAGTCCTTGTTCGATGACCTCGAGACCGGTGCGCCCGGACGCTCCGAACACTGTCAACTTCATCGGGTGCCTCCATGGTTCATTTGGTTGAGAGGACGAGATAGTGCAGGCAGATGTGACGTGAACTTCCCGATGGTCTGCGCGAGGAGCGCTGGCTGGTCCAGCGGGATCAGCGTGTAACTCTCCGGCACCTCCACCAATCGTCCCCGCGGAAGCAGCTCGGCGAGAAGGTGACCATGCTCGGGCGGCATGACGCGGTCTCGGCTCGCCCAGACGACGAGGGCAGGCCTGTCGTAGGTCTGCAGACACTCGGCGGCGTCAAACATGAGGCGCTTCGCTGCGCCGATTCGGGAAATTCCCACCGCGTCCGGCGGATCCGGTCGGAGTTCTGGAGCGTGCTCGAAGACGGCCTCCTTCGCCACTTCCGGAACAAGCCCGTGGGCATCGCCTGGGGCATGAAGGACGCCGCCTTCTCGCCCGCAGTCCTCGACGAGCTGTGGATGAGCCATCGACGAAGGATCTTGCTGTCGACGACGTCTTCGATCCTGACCAGGACGCGACCGCATCGACCCGGGCGGTTCGGTGAAAGGAGTCGAGGCAGTGATCGCTCAGGTCAGTGGCAACACTCACCGACCTGATATCCAACGCGTCATCACCAACGTGCTCATCGACGCGGACGGCGTGGGACGGCTCAGACCCCGGACTGCGCTTCGACCCGTCCAGCGGCCACGGCGGCTGCGAGCGCAGCGTGGTCGCGTTCGTTCTGGTCGGCGTACGTCTCGGCGAAGTCGGCGATTGCATTGTCGAACTTCGTCGAGTTGCCGAGGTACGCCGAGATTGCGATGCGGTCACCGGAACGGGCGTGTGCGCGCGCAAGTGTCCAGCCGCAGAGCCGGGCGTACACGTCCATACTCCGAGGGTTCATCTCTTCGATCACCGGCGACAATTTCCAGTCCCGGAGCTGCCGCAGGTAATAGTGCTGGTCCCCTCCGTCGGGGGACTGCGCGCGCAGCCAGCCGAGGAAGATGTCACTGGTGGCCTGCATGAGGTGCTGACCGGCGACCACGCGTTCCCCCTCGTTGGTGTGTTCAGATTCGCCCGCGTAGTCGGCAAGCGCTGACGCCTCGGCCTGTTTGGCCTGCAGGAGCAGCACTTCACGATCGACTCCCGACTCCAAGAGGAGGATCCACGCGCGGGTGCCAACGCTGCCGACTCCAACGACCTTGTGCGCGACGTCGGCGAGTGTGAAGTGATCCAACAGGTGTCGCCGATCAGATTGGAGCGTGAGGCCATAGGTAGTGAGCAGGTTCTGGAGCTGCCCGAGCAGCTCATCGATGTTGAATCCGGCAAGCTGATCAATCGGAACGACCAACGGTGGATCGCTGACGATTCGCCGCCTACCTTCGTTCATGGTCGTGAGCTTGCCGATCGCTTGCAGGCTGTCGCGGGTGCGCGCCTTCGCTAGCGAGATCTCAGCAGATTTGACGTCGGCCTTGCCCTTCTTCAACTTGCGCGGCAGCGTGGACTTGAACTCGGCCAGCGCATCTTCGATGTCGAGGTGCGCGTACCAGACGTCAAGGATGGTCTGTGCGGCGAATGCGCGCATTGCTGTGCGGTAGGTCTCCACGCTGGTCAGGGTTGTCTTGCGGCACTGCTTCTTGGTAAAAGCGTTGTCGCGTCCCGCCACGACGAAGCTCGCTGCTAGCCGCTTGACATCCCACTCGAACGGGCCAGGCAGTGTCTCGTCGAAGTCGTTGATGTCGAAGACCAGACGACGCTCGGGGGAGGCATACGCACCGAAATTCGACAGGTGCGCATCGCCGCATAGTTGGGTTCGGACATCTGTCGTCGGGGTCGTGTGGAGGTCGGCGGCCATGACCAGTGCCGCGCCTCGGTAGAACGTGAAGGGTGACACCAGCATGCGGCCGTGTCGAATCGGCACCAGCTCGGGTACGCGCGTCTCAGCCTGGCTCAGCAACAGCGCGATGGGATCGCGTGACGACGCGCGGCGGAACTCGGCATGCGCCTCGAGCGGGGCCTTTGCACGTGCCGCCTTCCCCGATGCTGCGCGTTGCTCCGGGCTCAGACCCTTGACCCCACCATCGCCTCGATCCGACGCCGCCGCCGTCTTGGCAGCCTGCTTGGTCGTAGTTGCCACGATGACACCCCCTCCACGGCCACCGCTCGGAGCGGTCACTCGTTAGTCCAGCACGAAGCGTGACATGCCGACAGAGTGACCGTAGATTTCGCGCGTCGTGCGACGCGCGACCTCCCGGCGCGGTCTCCGCGTGATCTAGTGCCCGAGGTCGGTCAGGACGGCGCGGCCCAGGTACCGCGCCGCCTCGAGCTCGTCGAAGATTGTCGGGAGATCGCTCAGTGACCCTGTACGCGACACGTGGCTCGCCACCTTGCCGGCCTCGGCGAGATGCACGAGCTCGCGCATGTCTTGCACCGTGCCGACAGCCGAATAGATGATCGTCGCGTCCTTCGCGAAGAGCGCGAACGGATTGATCTCGATGCTGCCCTCGCTCGTGGCCGGCAGACCGACGCACACCATGAGTCCGCGCGGTCCGAGCAGGTCGAAACCGAGCCGGAAGCCGGCCATCTTCGCCGAGAAGATGAGGCTCGCGTCGACGCCGCCGAACTCCCGACGCACTACGTCGAGCGCGTCGCTCGCGTCGAGAGCCATCGCCGCGCCGAGTGACTTCACGAAGTCGAGGCGCTCGCTCCCGACGTCGACGCCCACGACCTCGTAGCCGAACGCGGTCGCGATCTGCACCGCGTAGTGCCCGAGCCCGCCGGCGGCGCCGACCACCGCGATCGGCCGACCCGGTATGACGTCATGTTTCACCAACTTCTTGACCGCGCCGTACGCGGTGAGGCCTCCGCACGCGAGTGGTGCCTCCTGGTCGCTCAGGCGGTGGGGGATCTTGACGAGCGCCGGTGCCCACACCGCCAAGTACTCGGCGAACGTCCCCATGAGCGCCTTCGTCTGCTCGCACAGACGGGGCTGACCACTGAGGCAATAGCGGCACGCACCGCACCAGTACGCGCCGCCGGCACCGCCGAGCCCGAGGATGACGCGATCGCCGACCGAGACGAACTGTTCGGCGCCCGCACCGAGTGCCTCGATGATGCCGATCCCCTCGTGGCCGAGCGAACTGACCCCCGAGACGCCGAGCCAGTCGCCGCGCGCGAGATGGAGATCGGAATGGCAGATGCCCGCCGCGCTGATCCTCACCAGCGCCTCGCCGTCACCAGGCTCTGGGACCGCCACGTCGCGGATGTGGAGAGTGCCTTCCTCGAGTCGTGCTGCCAGCATGAACCGTCCCCCTTGGTCGCCGGGTCAGGTCGGATCATGCCATGTCTGGCAACGCTCGAACGAAGGAACGGCACGCAGGACACCAACGCTCGAGTGCTGGGAAGGGCCCGGCGCCGTGGCGGGTTGATTATGGAGGTGAACATCGTCGCCATCTCGGGAAGTCTGCAGCACAGATCGTCGAACTCGGCGCTGTTGCGCGCGATGGTGACGGACGCCACGAGTGTCGTCATGAATGTGGGGCACGAACTCGGAGAGCTGCCGCACTTTCGTCCCGATGTGGACGGCGACGCGCATGTCGATTCGCTTCGACGCGCGGTGGCGCGTGCCGATGCTCTGCTCATTGCGACGCCGGAGTACGCAGGTGGGATGCCCGGGACGCTGAAGAACGCGCTGGACTGGCTCGTCGGCTCCGGCGAGCTCTACGGCAAACCGGTCGTGATCATGAGCGCGGCACCGAGCTCTGAACGCGGCGAGAACGCTCGACGGTGGGTCGGCGAGGTCGTGCAGATGCAGGGCGGAGTCGTACGCGATTCGTTCACGGTGGCAGTCGGCCCGTCAGACGACGAAGCGGAGCTCGCCTGGAAGGCCCAAGTTGCGTTGCGGCGCGTGTCCGGCGCGCTCGATGGCGCGGCTTGAACACCAGTTCGAAGTGGCGGTGACGTCGGGACGGTAGTGGTGCTACTGCTCGAGCTCGACCGGCACGACGCTGAGGCTGCGGAACTCTCCGCCGCGCACCACCTCGAGGACGACTGGCTTGCCGATGCGATCCGCCGCCATCAGACCCTGGAGGTCACCAACGGACTCCACGGGCACGCCGTCGACCGCGACGACGATGTCCTCGACGCGGAGGCCGGCGCGCGCGGCCGGCGTGTCCGGCTCCACCGTGACGACTTCGATCGCGCGGTCACGGCCGAGCTGCGCGGCGATGCGCGGTGGGAGTGGTCGCGGTCCGGCGCCGACGCCGAGGTACGAGCGCCGCACATGGCCGTCACGCACGAGCGCGCTCACGATTCGCTGCGTCATGGCGTTGATCGGAATCGCCAAGCCGAGGCCTTGGCCGATGCCAGGGCCGACCACGGCGGTGTTGATGCCGACGACCTCCCCGGCGCTGTTGGCGAGCGCGCCTCCGGAGTTGCCCGGGTGCAACGCCGCATCGGTCTGGATGACGTTGTCGATGATGCGGCCCGTCCGCCCCTGTGACGCGGTGAGCGATCGCCCGAGCGCGCTCACGACGCCGGCGCTCACCGAGCCCGCGAATCCCAGCGGGTTGCCGACGGCGACGACGAGCTGGCCGACCCGGAGCTGATCGGCGTCGCCGAGCACCGCGGCGTGCAAGTCCTGGCCGATCGCGCGCACGACCGCGAGGTCCGACAGCCGATCGTGGCCGACGACCTCGAACGGCAGCTCGCGACCGTCGGCGAGCAAGGCGCTCCCGCCCGTGCCCGCCGCGACCACGTGCGCCGACGTCAAGAGCAACCCGTCGCCACTCAGCACGACGGCAGATCCTTCGCCACTGCGCAACCGGCCGCCCCGCACGTCCCGCGTGACGCGGAGGCTGGCCACCGAAGGCAGCAGCAGCTCCGCGACACGCGTGACGACCTCGGAATAGGCGTCCAGCGCTCGGGCATCGGTCGCGCTCATGGCGTGAATCAACCGCGAGGCAGCGCCAGACATTCCGGGCGGCGGACCGAGGTCTACAGCTCCCCGGGCGGCGCGAATCGGTAGAACACCGGCGATCCGCCGCCGGCGGCGAACATGATCCACGTGGCCTCCTCCTGGGCGCGAGTTCGGTCCAGGCCGCCGAGGAGCACCGGGTCGAATCCGGCGTCCTTGATCAGTTGCTCGGTCACGGCGAGGGCGTCGTTGTCTCCGCAGTAGAAGTTGCTCGGACGCGCGCGTTGGCTCGCGATCTCGGTGTAGAGGAGCGCGTAGTTGACGTTGAAGCTCTTGGCGACGGGGCCGTGCGTGAAGGACTTCACCTCGTGTGCCAGCGACGGGAAAGCTTCGTTGCGGGACGGGAACGCGTTGGTTGCATCGATCGCGACCTTGCCCTCGAGGCCGCTCACCTTGCGGAGCGCGTCCGAGATACTGGGCCCGGGAACCGCCACGACGGCGACGTCGGCGTCAGAGGCATCCCCGCCGTCGCGCCCGAGCGTGGTCACGTCGTGACCGGCACGACGCCAGAGCGCCGCGAGGCCGCCGCCCACGTTTCCTCGCCCGACGACAACGATCTTCACCGATCGACCTCCTGATGCGCGGGCGGGATCGGGTGGTTGGAGCGGATGACGTCGTCGGGGTCGACCGTCGCTTTGATCTCGCGTAGCCGCTGAAAGGTGGCTTCGGGCCAGAACTCCTCCACCGGCTGGCGGGTCTCGACGAAGTTCAGGTACTTCCGTGGCGCGGCCCATGGCTCGAGTGCCGCTTCGACGGACTCTGCGTGTCGCAGCACCACGTCTTCGTGTTCTTGGTCGAGTGTTGCGGGGATGCCACCGGCGAACATCGCGTACTGGGCGTCGAGCGATGCGAGGGCACCGTTCTCCGGCCGGGCGCGGCCGAGCTCGCCCTCGAGCTGTCGGAGCTCGACCGCAGCCAACAGGAGTTCCGCCTGTGCGCCCGCGACGGCATCGAGTGCGTCGAGCGCGGCGGTCGGCAGTTCGGCGAGGAGCAGGCCGTCGCCGATACCCGGGGTGGGTGTCTCAGGATCCAGGTGCACGTGGGGGAGCACGGCGATCGGGATCATCGCGATCGTGTCGTTGACGGGGCCGAGCGACCGCAAGGGTGCGATCAGGGCATCGGCGCGCGCCCTTTCGCCCAGGTAGTAGATGTCAACCGCGACGAACGACTGGCCGCGTACCGGCTCGGGGACCTCGGGGATGGGCGGGAATCGCAAGAACCGCAACGCGGTGGTGAGCTCGTCCGGCGGATCGGCTCGTGTCAGCTCGCGCCAGGCCGGGAGCACCTCCGCGCCACGGTCGATCGGGTACCAGAGGATGCCGGCGTAGATCTCGGTCACCGGGAACAGCCGGAACTCCAGAGCGGTGACGACGCCGAAGCTGCCGCCACCGCCGCGCAACGCCCAGAACAGGTCGGCCTCGTGCTCGCGGTCGGCGCGAACCAGGCGGCCGTCGGCGGTGACGAGCTCGATCGCGTGCACGTTGTTGCCGGCGAAGCCGTATTTGCGCCCGAGAAGGCTCATTCCGCCGCCGAGGGTGTACCCGACGACGCGGACGTCGGGCGACGATCCGGCCAGCGGCACCAGTCCGCGTTGCGCGGCGGCCTCGACGACCTGGAGCCAGCGGACGCCGGCTTCCGCACGTCCCAGCCGCGCGGCGGGGTCGATACTCACAGCGTTCATGCGCTCGGTCTTGAGGAGGATGGTGTCGTCGAGCGATCCCAGCGGGCCGGCGTTGTGACCGGTGCCCTCAGCCGCGACGCGCTGGTCGTGCTCGCGCGCGAGCTGGATCGCCGCGGCGACGTCCTGTGGCGACTCGGGCAACACGACCGCGGCGGGACGCTGGTCGACGGCAAGGTTCCAAGCTCGCCGCGCCTCGTCGAAGCCCTCGTCCGACGGAAGGACGATCTTGTCTTCCAGATGTCCTGCGACGCGCGTCAGGTCGCCGGTCGCGGCTGCAAACATCGTCACGTCGGCTCCTTGGATCGGTGACGAGACCACGCCGAACATCGCGCTTCGCGTCGGTGGTGTCTTCCAGGTCAACCGCCGTCTTTGGAGCGGGCCAGCGCCAACGCGCGTCTGCCCGCTAGCTGCAGCCGCCGACCAGCCCCAACCGGCCCAAGTCCTGATGAAGAGGCGAGCGGCAGGGATGAACCCCACGGATCGCACGCTCGCTTCCGGCTCATGGCGGCCGGCGCCCGCGACGTTCCCCATGGTTTCTGGGCGCTGATGGCGAGCGCGTCGCGAAGGTCGGCGAGGTCGCGACCGAAGTTCTCCCGGGGCGCGTTCGCATCAGGCGTCGGCGACGGCTTCGACTTCGATCTCGAGGGTCACTTTGCGGCCGACGATGAGCCCGCCGCCCTCGAGCGCCTGGTTCCAGGTGAGGCCGAAGTCGTAGCGGTCGATCTCGGCGGCGGCGCTGAACCCGATGCGGGCGTTG
>JBKPCV010000076.1:0-4865 GCA_046727575.1 Actinomycetota bacterium | reverse complement strand
CTCCGTAGGCGGCGCCGATCGACAAGAGGTTCATCACCGCCGCCTTGAGGGGAACGGCGACGGAGCGGAACACGATCATCAGCAACAGGACCGACAACAGGATGACGGCACCGATGAACCAGAGCAGCCGGGACGACACCTTGTCGGAGAGGTCGATGAACAACGCGGTCTGTCCGCCGACGTGAACGTCAACCCCGCGAAGATCGGCGGTCGCCGAGGGGATGACGTCATCGCGGAGACGATGGACGAGTTCGCTCGTTTCCTTGTCCTGCGGTGAGGTCGTTGGGATGACGCGGAGGAGCGCGGCCGTCCCAGCGCGGTTCGACCGGATCGGCGCCACTTCCTGGACGCCGGGATCGGACCTGAGGGCGGCTTCGAGCGGTGCGAGGGACTCGACCGATGCGCCGTCGAGCTCGATCGAGAGCAGGAGCGGGCCGTTGAAGCCGGGCCCGAATCCGTCGGCGAGGAGGTCGTAGGCACGACGTGTGGTGATCGACTCGGGCATCGTGCCGTTGTCGGTCATGCCCAGTCGCAGGCCGAACACGGGGGCGGTGAGGAGACCGAGCGTGGCGACGCCGACCGCGAGGTAGCGCCACGGGTGCGCGGAGACGTTGCGGGCGAAGCGATGCCAGATCGTCTCCGACACGTCGGTACCAGTACGGGATCGCAGGAAGGGCAGGCGGACGGCGTCGATCTTGTGGCCGGCGAAGCCGAGGAGGGCGGGGAGGAGCGTCAGCGCGATGGTCACCATGACCGCCACGGTGAGTCCGGTGACCAACCCGAGCACGGTCACCATCGAGATGCCCGCGATGGCCAGGCCCGAGATCGCGATCACGACGGTGATCCCCGCGAACAGCACCGCGGCGCCCGAGGTCGCGATCGCGCGCCCGACCGATTCCTCGACGGTCATGCCCGCCCTCAGGTTCTCGCGGTGTCGGGTGACGATGAAGAGCGCGTAGTCGATCCCCACGCCGAGGCCGATCATCGCGGCAATCGTCGGTGCCGCGGTGATCACGTCGACCAGCGACGCAATCAACGTGATCAAGCCGAAGCTGGTAGCGAGACCCACGAGCGCGATCCCGATCGGCAGGCCCATGGCGATCACCGAACCGAATGCGAGCAGCAGCACCACCACCGCGACGAAGAGGCCGATGAACTCCTGGCCGCCGAACTCGGGCTGCACCGCCTCGGAGGGGAGGTCTCCACCGAGCTCCATCTGGACCTCGCCGGTGCGGTTCGCTTCGGCCGCGGTGGCTTCGAGGCGCGCGAACGCAGTTTTCCGGATCTCGTCGGCGGGCCGGTCGTACTGCACGTCGGCGTAGGCGATGCGGTCGTCCGGCGACCGCTGCAGGCCACCGACGCTTGCGACGTCGGGCTGGCCGGCGACGTCGGCGAGGGCGGCGTCGACCACGGCGGCCGCGGTCGGGTCCGTCAGGCCCCCATCCCCGCGTGCGGCGAAGACGAGCTGCGCCGACGTGCCGGCTGCCGAGGGAAAGTCCCGCTCGAGCACGTCGAGCGCCCGCTGCGACTCGACGCCCGGGATCTCGAACGCGTCCGACGTGGTGCCGCCGCTGGCGACACCCAGGGCGATGACGGCGATCGCCGCCGCGAGCCAGCCGAGGAGGACGCGCCGACGGCGGCGCACCGCTCCACGCCCGAGGCGGTATAGGAAGAGGGTCATGCGGCGGGAGCTTATGACATAGGCTGTCATCTGTCAATTGACGCCAACTGCTTATAAATGCCAGAAGTCGCTTGATGACAGGAGGCAACCGATGACAGATGGCACCGCGTGGCATACTCGCGGCATGGCTACCGGGGGGTCGCCTGCTCCGTGCGGGTTGCGCGCGCGGAAGAAGGCGCACACACGCGAGGCGATCATCGACGCCGCGATCGATCTCTTCGAACGCAAGGGGTTCGACGCCACGACGGTCGAGGACATTGCGGCCGCCGCCGATGTCTCGCCCCGCACGTTCTTCCGCTACTTCGACTCGAAGCTCGACGTCGTGATGGCCAGCAAGCGCCCGGACGAGGAATCGATCGCGGAGCTCGTCGTGGCCCGCCCCGCACACGAGGGGCCGATCGAGGCGGTGCATCAGGTGCTGCGCGAGAAGCTCGGAGAGACCCTCGCGGAGAGCAGTCCGCTGATGCTCCGCCAGTACTCCGTGCTGATGACCCTTCCCAGCCTGCGCGCCGTCGCCCTCGAGCACTTCCACGAGCACCAGGAGCAGATCGCGGGCGCGCTCGCCACGCGGCTCGGCGTCGACGAGGACGCGCTGCAACCGCATGTCCTTGCCGCCGCCACCGCAACCACCGCGTGGACCGTCGTGGACCACTGGGTCGCCGGCGGCGCGCGTCCCGAGCGGTTGCTCCCGATGCTCGACGAAGGCTTCGCCTGCCTCGAAGCCACGCTCGAGGAAGCGGGGCCGTCGGGCACCACTGGCTGAGGGGTACGCGCCGCCGCATCATCGGTTCGACCGTGCGCCGCGTCAGACGGAAATGCCGCTGCACCCACCCGGATTGCTCTCTTGACTTCAAGTTCACTTGAACCTTTATGCTCGGTCAAGAAGTCACGCTCGCGGTCAACCCGAGCGCTGCAAAACAACGGTCGGGGCGATGCTCGAACAGATGAAGTGGTGCGCACACGCCGCAGGGCGCGGTTCGCACGTTGTCCCTGCATGCAGCTTGATCGGAGGAATCGTCGATGACCGTGCAGCTGGACCACACGATCGTGCCGGCACGCGACAAGAAGGAGTCCGCGTCATTCCTCGCTGAGATCCTCGGCTTACCCGAACCCGTCCCGACCGGGCCGTTCATGGCCGTACAGATCGACCACGATCTCAGCATCGACTTCGCGGACACCGACGGCGACATCCGGCCACTCCACTACGCGTTCCGGGTCGGCGAGGACGAGTTCGACACGATCTTCGCTCGCATCCGGGAGCGCGCACTCCCCTACTGGGCCGATCCTCGTCGCAGCCGACCCGGCGAGGTCGCCGAACGAGGCCGCGGACGCGGCTTCTACTTCGAAGACCCCAGTGGCCACTTCTTCGAGGTCCTCACCCGTCCGGACGCTTGACGACACGCGTTCCAGGGTTACAGCTTGATCACCGCCGTGAAGGCAGCGAACAGCGCGCCCATGGCGCCGACATAACGCCAGGTCTGGACTGCCAGCTCCTGATGGAAGCTGCTCATGAGCTTGTGTTCGAGCGTGGCCCCGAGTGCGTCCAGATCGCGCTTCGTGGCGACGTCGGCCCAACCGACGGGCGGCAGCATCTCCATCAGCGTGACCCCGGCCTCGTCGCCGAGCGTGCGCTTGACGGCCTCGGCGAGCTGGAGACGACGACGTTCATCGATCGACAGTGCTCATCCACACGTGCAATGAGTTTCGGGGTAGTGCACAAGCTCAGCGGAGCGTACGTGGGAGGTACGGCATTGATCCGTACACACGCCGAGCGCCGGATCTGACACTTGGCTCGGCTCCGATCAGGAACTGATCACGTGGTGAACGCAGCCACGGTTCCCGCAGTCGCAGCGATCGCACCGACGATCGCGCCTACGAACCAGCGAGTCTGCGTGACCATCTCCCGATGCAATGCTGACATGAGCTTGTGCTCGAGCGCGTCCAGATCGCGCTTCGTTGCCACGTCTGCCCACCCCACAGGCGGCAGCATCTCCATCAGGGTGATCCCCGACTCGTCGCCCAGCACGCGTTTGGCGTCTTCAGCAAGCTGCAAGCGACGACGTTCATCGATCGGCATTCTTCCCCTTCCGTGATCTCGAGGTCCAGCACGCACAGGGGAAGTACTGGGAGCGACGGTACGACAGACGTAGGACACTCATCGACCGACGGTGCCCGAGAGGCGGTGCTCCCCCGAGGCCCAAACCGCGTGACAGCGCCACCAGAACCGCCGCGAGTCACTCATCCAGGTCGACACGCCGTCGCCCAGGTCGATCGCTATCGCGTGGTCGACGAGCTCGTCGTAACCCCGAGGGAAGCCGGCAGGTGCAGGCACGAGATCGACATCACCGAGATCGGTCACGAGGTTCAGGGTCGACGAGTGCGCAGCGAGGAACGCGCCGTCACACGGAAGCCGATCCCCGCCGGATCGCGGTCGCTCCGGAGGCGCGCTCGCAGCTCGCGCAGCGCGGCCGCCAGCCGATCGAGATTGTCGCGGTCGCGTGCAGGCGATCCACGTCCTCGGTGGGGAGCGTCGATCCGTGTGCCACGGCCTCGACGCCACCGACGATCACAAACCACGACGCCGTCGCGGTTGAGCGCTGCAGGAGCTGTTTCGGGATCGAGCTCATGCAGGGTTGGCTCGCATGCGCTCGCGCATACGGATCATGCCGTTCGCCACGTCGGCCATGTGGCGGATTCGTTCCCGCGGCGTGAGGGCCAACATTCGGCGGATCTGGGCCCGATCGACGCCGTCGGACTCCTCGCCGGTCAGTGGCGGCCCGGCAAGCGCGGTCGTGAGCAGTTGGCGGACGACCGTCGCCCGAGATTCGCCCACGGCCGCTGCACGGGCATCGACTCGGCCCAGAAGGTCCGGCGGGAGACGCACCGATACCCGCGCGCCCACCGGCGGGCGACCTCTCCGGTTCGATCGATCAGGCATCGCGGGCATTCCGCTTCACCGCGCAGGATGTCGTGCGTGCCGCGCGTCAGCTCGATCCCGAGCCGGTCGACGTCTTCTTCGCGATCGTCGACGGACGGCGGTTTCCGCCCAAGCAGCTCGGTCGAGCGGCGCCACCACGCCCAAACACCCGCGCCGTCTGACGCCGGCCCGTGTGGTGGCCGCAAGGCGCGCGTGCTCGGACCGTACGTCGGTCGTTGGGTGGCACAAGACGGGCTCGAGATCCTC
>JBKPCV010000075.1:0-21291 GCA_046727575.1 Actinomycetota bacterium | reverse complement strand
GCGGCGACCCGGCCGACGCGTTCCACCTGGTCATCCCGACCATCCCCGGGTACGGGTTCTCCGGCCCCATCGGCGAGCCCGGCTGGAACTTCCCCCGGATTGCCAACGCCTGGGCGGAGCTGATGCGCCGCCTGGGCTACGACCGCTACGCCGCCCAGGGCGGGGATGTTGGCGCCCTCATCTCCCTCGCGCTCGCCGGGCTGCATCCCGAGCGCGTCGCCGGAGTCCACGTGAACTTTCTCATCACCCCTCCACCCGACGACCCCTCGCTGCTGGCGGGCCTGAGCGAGTCGGAGCAGGCTCGCTTGGGGCGGATGTCCCGGTTCGTCGCTGACCTGTCCGGCTACATGAAGCTGCAGTCGACACGGCCGCAGACGCTGGCCTATGGCCTGACCGACTCCCCGGTCGGCCAGCTCGCCTGGGTCGTCGAGAAGTTCCGCGAGTGGACCGACTCGGCCAAAGTTCCAGAGGACGCGGTCGACCGCGACCAGCTGCTCACCAACGTCATGCTCTACTGGCTGACCGCCACGGCCGGATCCTCGGCGCAGCTGTACGTGGAGACCGCCGAGCTGCTTCCGACCGCCGCGGTGCCGCCCAGCCCGCCGCCACCGCTCACCGTGCCGCTTGGGGTGGCGGTCTTCCCGCACGACATTTTCCTGCCCATTCGGCGCTTCGCCGACTCAGCCTTCCCGACGATCGTGCACTGGACCGAGTTCGAGCGGGGCGGCCACTTCGCCGCCATGGAGCAGCCCGATCTGTTTGTGGGCGACCTGCGAGCGTTCGCCCGCACCTTGAAGGGATTAGGACGAGGCGGAAGCTACGACTGAGACGAACACCGTCGAGCGCCTGGTCACGACCGAAGTATGCGTCGCCGGCACGATCGGTTCATCGAGGAGCGTCGATGCGCCATGCTTGGGCGCTGCGTGAGCCGGACGGGTTGAACGCCCTTCCGCGCGCGAGAATGTGGGATGTCCACTGAGGCGACGGCACTGCTCGCGTCCGCGCCGGTGCGCGCCAAGCCGAGCCTGCATGGCAGCCCTCCCGCCACGCCCTCGAGCTTCTACCGCAACCGGCGTCCGCTGCTCATCGCGATCGGCGCGCTGTTCGCCTTCCTGGCCGTTGCCGCGGCCTCGGCGTCGGGTTCGCTGCTCCTCGTCTGGGACGAACCGATCCAACGCGCGGTCGAGTCGAGCAGGACGGCCTTCCTCGACTCGTTCTTTCTCGCCGTGTCGGGCCTGGCGGCGACTTCTGCCGTCTTGGTCCTCGCTCCTCTGCTGTTCGCGCTCGCGTGGCCGCGCTGCCGGGCGGTCGCACTGGCGGTCGTGACGGCGAGCGTCGCCCGTCCTCTCCTCGAGTTCGTGCTCAAGGAGGTCGTCGAGCGACCCCGTCCCGACCTGAGCCGCATGGTCAACGGAACCGGGTTCTCGTTCCCGAGCGGCCACGTCATGGCCGCGGTGGCGCTCTGGGGCCTGCTCCCGGTCGTCGTGGGCCTCTACACACGCCGGCGCGCGCTGTGGTGGGCGTCGGTCGTCGTCGCCGGCACGATCATCGTGCTGGTCGCCGCGAGCCGCGTCTACCTCGGCGTCCACTGGTTCTCCGACGTCGTGGCCGGGCTGCTGCTGGGGTCGTTCTTCCTGCTCGGAGTCGAAGCAGTTCTACGCTTCGCACACCAACACGGCGGCTGCGAGCGGACCGCCGCGCGCACGGTCACGCCGACCGATGCGTCCGCACCTCACTGACGTCTCCCGAGACACGTTCGATGGTGCCGTCCTCGAGGCACCCGACGACGCGTCGGCGCGCGTGTTCACCGAGCGCGGGCTCGATCACGTAGATCACGTCCTGATTGCCCGTTTCCCGCTGCCCGACGACACGGTGGCCGTGGGCGCGCAGCAAGCACACCGACCACAGGCTCTGCGCGCCTCCCGGTGTGTCACCGGCAACTTTCGTCCTGAGGCGCAACACGACCTCGCTCGTGCTCCCCGGTGCGACGTGATCCCGCCGATTCTGGGTGAGCCCCGCGAGCCCGAACACTGCGAGCACACCGAGGTCACGATCACGACGACGACGGTCAGACGCCTCATCACTCGGCGCGGCGCGTCGGAGCGAGGAGTCGCGCGCGGGCGTCGCTGCACGGGAGCTCGTTCGCCCCGACAAGCCGTTTCGTTCGGCAGCGCGAACCCGTCGATCTCCTGCGGCATGTGCCATTCGAGGCCCGGTCGCGAGGCCGCGCGGGCGACGCGTTCTAGGAGCCACGCGATGCCCGGCACCAGCACTCCCGCGCCCAGGAGCACGGGGATGAAGACCGACATCCGCGACGATGACTCGACCAACCATGCGAAATGATCCCGTGCCGGAGGCTCGGACCCGTCCGGCGTGAGAGCGGCGCGGCTGCGCGCGCGTGGCGCGCTCGCGCGCACGTCGCGCATCGCATGGAGCCGGTCGAGTATCAGAGCGGCCACCACCGCGATTTCGGTGGCGAGGAAGATGATCCCAGCGGTCAACGCGCGGTTCCACTCCCACCTGTACAGGTACACGAACACTTAGAAGCTGGACGCGGCGAGGGTCAGGATCCCGACCAGCCAGGCGAGCCTGCGAACCGTCACGTCGAGGTCTCCACGCTCTCGACGTCGCCGGAGCTGCTCACGTCGACCGCCACCACTTCGACCATTCCGGTGCCGCCGTCCACGTCGACGACGGCACCCGGCGGGAACCGAGTGGTGGCGCCTTCGACGGCGACGGCTTCCCGGAGCGCGTCCCAGCCGCGGACATCGGGCACCGAGGTGAACTGGCCGGCCGTCGAGCCAGTGGCGGCGTCCTCGACCGTGGACGACGACCTGACGACGAGCGGGGCGTCCTCGAAGACGCGCGTGGCCGCGCGCAGCGCCGCGAGCACCCGCGCGCAGCCGCGGCGCTGCAGCCCCCTTACTCCCTCGACGGTGAGCACGATTCCGTCGAGCACCGGCAGACCCGCGGTTCCGGCGATCGCGAGATTGGCTGCCTTGGCTCCGGTCTGCGCGGCGTCACAGGCCGCGGAATCGCGCAGACCGGGCGATCCACGCCCCGACCGCCATGCCGCAACAGTAGGGCCGGCTCGAGGTGCGTCACTCTTCCTGTCGAGCGAGGTCGCGTTCGGCCTTCTCGACCGTCCGCGCGGCGCGGTCCCGCGACGTGCGGGCACGAGTCACGGTCTGCTCGGCGCCCTTCACGTCACGCGCCGCCCCCCGGGCTTCCTCACGCGCGGTGCGGACCCTGGCTTCCAGATCACCCACCCGACGCGCTGCGTCGTCGGCCCCGATCTGCGCTCTCCGCAGCGCGCGTTCGGCGCTCGCGACCGCTTCCTCGGCCGCGTGAAGCTCCTGGCGTGCGACGTCCCGCGCTGCGCGCGCCCGCCGGATGGCGAGATCGTCGCGAGCCCGTTTCTGCCGCGCCGGCGGCGTCGGCGTGGGACGCGCGGCTGCGGCGGCCCCCTCTGCGACGAGACCGAAGCCGCTCGGGCGCGGCAGCTCCTTCGCCAACGATCCCGCCGCGACGGTGTCCTGTATGTCGGGATCGATGGACGCCGCTTCCCAGGTCGCTTCGATCGCGTCGCGGTGCGTCGCCGAGTTCGGGCTCAGCGTCTCCGCGAACTGCAGCGCGACGCCCGTCAGCTCCTCGACCAGGCTTCGCCGGCGCTGCGCCGCGTCCCGAACGGTCGTGGCGGCTCGTCCCGACGTCGCGTCCCGATGCGCGTGCTCGAGTGACTCTCCGGCTGCGAACAGTTGTGCGACGCGTTGCGGTTCGGCGCGCGCGGCCTGGTCGATGCTCCACGCGGCGACGCTCGGTCGCCGCAGCTTCTGCACCTCGGAGGCTGCCCAGTCGTTCCCCTCGGCGCGCAACATCCGGGCGAGTCGCGCACGTTCAGCTGTGAACTCGTTCGGTGGGACCGAGTACAGCTGGCTCCGCGCTACGTCGAGCGCGTCATCATGTCCTCGCGGCACGTGTTCTTCATACGCGACACCCTGTCCTCAATGCAACGTGCCGATCTCGCGCGACACTGGCTCGGTGAACCCCGCCTGCGCCGAGTGCGGCCTCGACCCGGAACTGCTGTCGATTCCGGCGGCTGCCGACATGATCGAGGAGTTCGGTCCTCGGTTCGTGGCCGTGTTCGAGAGCGTCGCCATGGACCCGGCGCGTCTCTGCGCCAAACCCGACCCGGACGTGTGGTCGCCACTCGAGTACGCGGTGCATATGCGGGAACTGATTCGTTACCACGGGTGGCTCGCCAATCGCGCGCTGACGGAAGATCGTCCTGAGGTACCGGCACCCAACCCGGATGCGGTTGCGGAGGGCGAGCGCTACAACGAGGCCGATCCCGGCGACGTGCTCGCCGGCATCACCCGGCAGTCACTGCGGTTCGCCGATCGCGCACGCGGCATGACCGAGGTCGAGCTCGACCGGCTCGTGGTGCGCGCGGGCACCGACACACGCGTCCGGCACATGATCCGCAACGTCGCCCACGAGGGCCACCACCACCTCCAGGACGTCCAGCGTCTCCTGGCGTGACGGACGCGTGCGTCACGGGACCGCAGCGACGTCCTCGGGCGAAAGCTCCCACGCGCCAGCGGCAGCGTTGGCGCGCACCTGGTCGGCGTCGGTCGCGCCACAGATCACCGAGCCCACGCCGTCCTGCGCGGCGAGCCACGCGATCGCCAGCTCGAGCAGCGTGTGCCCCCGGGCCTCGGCGAACTTGGTGAGCGCCTCGACGCGATCGAAGTTCTCGTCGCTCGCCACCGCCGCGAAGTACGACATGAAAGCAAAACGTGATCCTTCCGGGAACTCCTCGCCGCGCTTGTACTTGCCGGTGAGCATGCCCGACGCGAGGGGGAAGTACGGAACGATGCCCAACCCCCGCTTGCGCGCGGTGGGCACGACGTCCTCTTCGACTTCGCGGTCGAGCAGGTTCCAGTGGATCTGCGTCGCGCAGAACCGCTCCAACCCTCGCTGCTCGGCTACCTCGGCCGCGTCGTCGATCTGTGCGGACGACACGTTGGACGACGCGAGGTGCAGCACCTTGCCGTCGCGAACGAGATCGGTCATGGCTTCGAGGGCCTCGCGTACTGGTGCCGCAGGATCCGGATAGTGCTGGTAGTAGAGGTCGATCCGGTCGGTGCCGAGCCGTCGCAGACTCGTGTCACAAGCCTCCATGATCCGCTTCCGCAACACACCGGGCTCGTACGCCTCGTCGGCGTGTCGCGGTGAGAATTTCGTGGCGACGACCACGTCGTCACGCCGGCCGCCGAGCGCGCGACCGAGGAACTCCTCGGACCGTCCGCCGCCGTACATCTCGGCGGTGTCGAAGTGCGTGATCCCAGCGTCGAGCGCGGCGTGCACGACGCCGCGCGCGGCCTCCTCGTCGATCTTCATGCCGAAGTTGTTGCATCCCAGGCCGACGACTGAGACCGACGGTCCGTCACTATCGAGCACGCGTGTCTTCATCGGCTCATAGTGCGCCGGTCGCGCGCTGTCGCGCAACACGAACGCCTCGTGCGGGTGCCGCTTCAGGCGGAATCGCGGATCCCGAGCGTGAGCGTGCCGACGTAGCCGGTGCCGTCCTTGGCCAGCTGCAGCGTCGACTCGGCGCCACCACCTCGGTAGATGCTGTCCTGGGTGTTCAACGTCCGTTGCCCGGAGCGGGTGTCGTACGGCGCCTTCGTGTACACCGCGTCACTGACGTTCTCGTCGAAGAAGAGCTGTGTGGTGTGGACCCTGTTCCCGCCGTTGTGCGCCTTGAGGTGGATGTGTACGGCGCGGCCCTGATACCAGCCCGGGTACAACGTCTGGAACGTCACGGAGCCGTCGTCGCCCGCGTGCTGGACGCCTCGGAGGAACGTCCGGTTCGACGTCGTCGATCCGAAACCCGAGTAGTTGCCTGTCGCGTCGGCATGCCAGACCTCTACCGACGCGCCCGGGATCGGCGCACAGGTGTTCACGTCGACGACGGTGAGGTCGAGGCGCAGCGGCATTCCCAGCTTCCCTTCGGTGATGTCGCTCCGCACCGCTTCGCCGTCGATGTAGTACGGACCCTCGGTCATCTCCGGGGTGAGCACGCACGATGCGGTCGACGTCGAAGCCGGCGAGGAGGTTGACGATCCCGAAGGGGACGTTCCCTTCGTGCTCGATGAGGATCGGGACGACGTCTCCGACGAGCCGCCGCCGCACGCCGCCGCGACCGCGGCGAGCGTGGACGTGCCGAGGAGTCCGAGTGCCTCGCGTCGAGTGACGGCCCGCAGCATCGGGACATGATCCCATCCCCGGCTGTGACCGCGCTGTGGGAGGTTCGACGGTGTGTCGTGAGTAGTGTGCGCGGAAGAACGGGTTGGGGGTCCTGCGTTGTCCGATCGGGTGCACTACTGCACGTTGATGATCGACAGCGCGCGCTGGGAAGCCTTCGAATTCCGCCCCGGCGACATCGTCATCAGCACCGCACCCAAGTGTGGGACCACGTGGACGCAGATGATGTGCGCGCTGCTCATCTTCCAGACTCCTGACCTTGATCGTCCCCTCACACAGATCTCCCCGTGGCTCGACCAGACAACTGGGAAGCTCGATGAAGTCTTCGCCAACCTTGCTGCTCAGGAGCATCGGCGGTTCATCAAGACGCATTGTCCGTTCGACGGCCTTCCGCGCGACGACCGCGTCACGTTTCTCTGCGTCGGCCGCGACCCGCGGGACGTCTGCTTGTCGATGAACAACCATTGGAAGAACATCGACCTCGATGCCGTCCTGCGCGCACGTGAGATCGCCGTCGGCAACCACGATCTCGACGAACTGATGCCGCGTACGCAACTCGTGAACATCTCCGATGATCTCCGCGCTCAGTTCCTTTCCTGGGTCGACAACGACACGCCTCCGTCACAGACGGGGTCGACGCTTCGTTCCACGCTCCACCACGTCGACACTTTCTGGGCGCAGCGACACCGGGACAACGTGGCGCTGTTTCACTTCTCGGACTACGAGCAGGACCTGGTCGGCGAGATGGAACGACTGGCCGCCGTGCTCGAGATCGCCGTCTCGCCTCAACGCGTTCGCGAGCTGGCTCCTGCGGCGACGTTCGCGGAGATGAAGCATCGAGCCGGCGAGCTCGCACCAAACGTCGACATCGCCATCTGGCGCGACAGCGTTCGCTTCTTTCAACGCGGGGAGAGTGGGCAGTGGCGCGACCTGCTGGATGCATCCGACCTCCGGCACTACGAGGCGCGTGTGCGCGAGCTCGCCACACCGGATCTCGCGGACTGGATGCACCACGGCTTCCGGGGGCGTCGCTGACGACCGAGGGGGCGGTCGACAATTGGGTCTTGCACCGAACCTGTGTTCGCGTGAGCCGTGACGGCCCGGCGTCGACGCGAATCTGATCAGAGCTCAGGACAGTGCTTCGTCGAGCGGTGTGGGTTCGCGGTCGAGGGCGGCCGCGACAGCCGGGTTGGTGACCCGGGCCGCCGCGGTGTTCACGCCCGAAGCGAGCTCCGGATACTCGCGCACAGCGTCGACGACGCCGCGCGTGGCGAGGCTCACGGCGTACGCCAGGGTCGCGTTGGTGAGCGCGTAGGTCGACGTGTGTGGCACTGCGCCCGGAATGTTGCCAACCGCGTACAGCAGCACGCCGTCACGGTCGTACACGGGATTCGTGTGGGAGGTCTCGTGGATGTCTTCGACACTGCCACCCTGGTCGATCGCGCAGTCGACGATCACGGATCCCGCGCGCATGCTGCGCAGCACGGTGTCGGTGACGACGACCGGTGCGCGCCCACCCGGCACGAGGACGGCGCCGATCACGAGATCTGCGTCGGCGACGGCACGTTCGACCGCCAAGCGAGTGCTTGCGAGCGTCATGATGCGGCCTTTGTGGATCTGGTCGACCCATCGCAATCGATCGAGGTTGCGGTCGAAGAGGAGGACTTCCGCCTCCATACCCTGCGCGATCCACGCCGCGTTCCAACCGACGTTTCCGGCTCCGATGACCACGACGCGCGCGGGACGCACGCCGGGCGCGCCGCCGAGCAGGACGCCACGACCGCCGTGCTCGCGCTCGAGGAAATGCGCACCGACCTGGGGCGCCATTCGCCCGGCGACTTCACTCATCGGCGCGAGCAGCGGCAACGCGCCCGAATCGAGTTGCACCGTCTCGTAGCCGACGCCGATGGTCTTGTGCTCGAGCAGTGCGTCCGCCACTTCCGGATAGGCGGCGAGGTGCAGGTACGTGAACAGGATCAGACCCGGTCTCAGGTAGGCCAGCTCGTCTGGTTGGGGTTCCTTGACCTTGAGCACGAGGTCGGCGCGCGCCCAGACGTCGCTTCCTTGGGCAACGAGCTCGGCGCCCGCTGACCGGTAGTCGTCGTCGCGGATCGAGGATCCAGCGCCGGCGCCCCGTTCGACCACCACCGGCACGCCGTGCACCCGGAGCTCGTGCACGCCGTCGGGCGTGATGGCGACGCGGTGCTCGCCGTCCTTCCTTTCGCACGGGACCCCGACGCTGAGCGGTGTGGTCATCGCTTCACGCTAGAGCCGAGCGCCCGCGGCGCAGGTACCTCCCCGATGGTTCACTCGCGGCAGTCGGGGGTTGCCCGGACCGCAGGCGCTCGCTCGCGTGCGCCGCAGCGAGGCGTTCGCCGGGGCCGGATCTGGTGCGGCTCGGCGGCGAAGCCGCCGAGAGCGGGGACTAGAGCCGTGATGACAGCTGGGACGGCGTGGTGACGAGGTCGAACCCGCTGCGCTCGACCAGGAACTGCCGGTTGCGCTCGTGGAGCGGATCGCCCTCGAAGCGGTTCAGTGCGACGACCAACTCGAAGCCGGCGAACACCTCCGCCGACAGCCGCACGGCGTTGATGGTTCCCAGTCCCGCATCGGCGACGAGGACGACGAGATCGGGGTGGATCGCACGCGCGAAGTCGACGTTGTCGCCGTCGGAGGCGATGGGAGACCGCGGCCCCCCGACACCCTCGACGAGGCCGACCGCGGTGCCGGGCTGCCACAGGAGCTCGCCGGCGAGGTCGAGGACGGTGAACCGCGGCTGCCCCAGCTCGTCGGCGGCTATGGGGGGTGCCCACGCCAGCTCGTACCGGCGGTGAGGCGGACACACCTCCGCGCCATCCACGCCGGTTGCCGCCGCGAGGACGTCGGCGTCGCTCGGGCGGTCGGCGCCCGACTGCACCGGCTTCCGGGCGGCGACGCGCACTCCTGCGGCGCGTAATTCCAGAGCAACGGCGGCGGTCCACCACGTCTTGCCCACCTCGGTCCCGGTGCCGGCGACGAACACGAGCGTCGTCGGGCGCGACGTCACGGTCGGGGAAACACCGCGGCGAGAGCAGACGCCAGCCGATCGACTTGTTCAGGCGTGTGCGCGGCCGACACGGTCACGCGCAAGCGGGACGTACCAGGCGGCACCGTCGGTGGGCGGATCGCGGTGACGACGAGACCGTCGGCGAGGAGCGCGGCCGCGGCTTCGAGCGCGCGGCACTCGGCGCCGCAGAGATACGGGAGGATCGGCGACGGGTGCCCCGGACGGAGCCGGTCGATGTGTGCGCGCAGGCGGTTACGAAGCGCATCGCCTTCCGCCGACCGTACGACCGCGAGCGCGGCACGCGCGGCCGCCGTGTCTGCGGGAGTTGAGGCCGTGGTGAAGATGAACGAGCGCGCCCGGTTGACGAGCAGGTCCGTGTAGCGCCGGGGCCCCGCGACGAAACCACCCAAGGCACCGAGAGTCTTCGACAACGTGCCCACACGGAGCACGTGTTGCGACGGCGCGACCGGGGGACCGAGCACCGCGTGCGCCTCGTCGAGCACGAGGAGCGCGCCCCGGCGGGCGCAGACGTCGATCAGGTCGTCGACCGGCGCGACGTCGCCGTCCATCGAGAACACGGTCTCCGACACGACGAGTGCCCGGCGCGCGCGGGCGCCGGCCAGGAGCTCGTCGAGCTGCGCGACGTCGCGGTGGCGATAGACGGTGAGGTCGGCTCGTGCAAGACGCCGTCCGTCGATGATCGACGCGTGGTTGAGCTCGTCGGAGCAGACGAGCGTGTCGCAGCCGGCCAGCGCGCCGAGCACACCGAGGTTGGCCGCGAACCCCGTGGTGAACAGCACCGCGCGTTCGGTGCCCTTCCAATCGGCGAGCGCGGTCTCGAGCTCGGTATGGATCGGCCGCGAGCCGACGATCAGCCGAGCCGAGCCCGCGCCCGTACCCCATCGGTCGAGCGCCTGGTGGGCCGCGGCCACGACCGCCGGGTGCCGCGTGAGACCGAGGTAGTCGTTCGATGCGAACGACACGACCTCACGTCCGTCGAACACTCCCTCCGGCCCGCGCCCGTCGAGGTCGCGCGGCTCCCGCCACTGGCCGGCGTCGCGCACGCGCGTCGCCTCGCGGTCCGCCCACTCATCCCATGTCACGAGGCGCACACCTCGTCGATCGCCTCGCCGAGCGTGTGCACGATGCGGTGCAGCTCGGGCGCCCTGACCGTGAGCGGCGGCATGAGCACCACCACGTCGCCCAGTGGACGGAGCAGGACGCCGCGCTCGACGGCCGCGGCGCAGACCCGGCGGCCCCACCCCATGCCGGGGTGAGGCGGCGCGAGCTCCACGCCTCCCATCAACCCGCACAGGCGCACTTCCTTCACCGACGGGTGCGGCGCGATGCAGTCGTGGAGCAAGGCGCGGAGCTCATCGGAGCGAGCACGCACGTTGTCGAGCACGTGCCAACCCTCGATCAGCTCGAGGTGGCGCAACGCGACCGCGGCCGCGAGCGCGTTCCCGGAGTACGAGTGACCGTGGTACAGCGTCGTGTCGCCGAGATCCGGTCCGAGGAACGCGTCGAAGACGCGACCGCACGCGACCGTGACCGACATCGGGAGATAGCCGCCGGTGATGCCCTTGCCCAGCACGAGCAGGTCGGGCGTCAAGGCGCACTGCTCCGACGCGAACATCGTGCCGGTGCGCCCGAACCCCGTGGCGACCTCGTCGCAGATCAGGAGCACGTCGTGCGCGCGGCACGCCGCGCCGAGCGCGGCGAGCCCGTCGCGGTCGGCCAACTGCATCCCGCCGGCTCCCTGCACGAGCGGTTCCACGATCACCGCCGCGAGCTCGGACGCATGCGCCGCGACCATCTCCACCGCGGTGTCGAAACACCGCGCGTCGCCGAACGCCGGCGCTCGCAGCACCGGAAAGCGCAGCGCGTCGAACAGATCGGTGCCGAAGCCGCCGTCGCCGACCGACAGCGCGCCGATCGTGTCGCCGTGGTACGCCCCGCCGAAGGCGACGAAGCGACGATGCGACTCCTCGCCGCGGTTCACCCGGAACTGGAACGCGATCTTGAGTGCCTGTTCGACGGCGGAGGCACCGTCGGACGCGTAGAGGAAATGCGGATCGTCCACGGGGACGACACGAGCCAGCGCCTCCGACAGCTCCACCACGGCACGGTTGCCATTGCCGAGCATCGTCGAGTGCGCGCCCCGGTCGAGCTGCGTCCGCACCGCGTCGTCGAGCTCGGGAACGTGATGACCGAGCGTGTTCACCCACAACGACGAGATCGCGTCGAGGTAACGCTTTCCGTGGACGTCGACCAACTCGTGTCCCTCGGCTCGTTCGACAATCACCGGCGCGTTGTCCGCGTACGCGGCCATCTGCGTGAAGCCGTGCCACACGCGCGCGGCGTCGCGAGCGACCCAGTCGTCGACCATGTCTACTCGGACACGGACTCGCTGCCGAGGTCGCGCAGCGCTGCTCGGATCTTCTCGGCCGCGGCGTCGAGGGAGCCGGCCGGCGGGTTCGGGTCGGCGTGCGCGAACGAGAGCTCGGCGACGGAGTTGAAGGGCACCACATGGATGTGGACGTGCGGGACTTCGTCACCAGCGATGATCACGCCGATGCGCCGCGCGTCGAGCGCCCGGTCCTGCGCCTGTCCAATGGTCTGGGCGACGCGGAACACGTGACCCGCGAGCGAGGGCTCGAGGTCGATCCAGTGGTCGACCTCTGCACGGGGTACGACGAGCGTGTGACCTGGGTGCATCGGGTTGATCGACAAGAACGCGACGCAGTACTCATCGCGCCACACGAACACGCCGGGGAGCTCGCCCTCGATGACCCGCGTGAAGACCGAAGGCATGCGCTCAGAGTAAGCGCTTTGTTCAATGCGGTCCGGCGACGATCGAGCCTGTCGCCGCACCCGCCCTCCGCAGCCCGGCGACCGCGGAAGTAACTGCGAACAGCGCGGCGGCGACGAGCACGATCGATCCGCCGGCGGCCAGGGCCCACTGCCGCGCCGCGACGAGACCGAGCACGGCGGACGCGATGCCGGTGCCAACGGCGCCGAGCAACGTGCCCCGGAACGAGCGCGCGAGCAGGCGGCTCGTCGCGACCGGGAGGACCATGAGCGCGGCGATCAGCAGCACACCGACGATGCGCATCGCCGCAACCACGGTCACCGCAGTGAGGACGGCGAGGAGCGCGTTCAGTGCCCCGGCGGGGATACCGCTCACCCGCGCCGCGTCCTCGTCGAGCACGACTGCGAGCAACGCACGGCCGGTGGCCGTCACTGCGACGACGATGAGCGCACCGAGGCCGATCACGGTCCACACGTCGTTCGCGGTCGCGGTCAGGATCGACCCGAACAGATAAGGCTGGAGGTTGGTGTTCGTCGCCGATCGGCTCGCGAGCACGACACCGGCAGCGATGCCGCCGTAGAACACGAGCGCGAGCGCGAGGTCGCTCGTCGTGCTGCCTCGTGCGCGCAGCCACTCGATGCCGAGCGCCGCGACGACGGCGAACGCCATCGCAGTCCACGTCGGAGAAGTGTCGAACAGCAGCGCGGCGCCGATTCCTGCCACGGCGACGTGGCCGAGACCGTCGCCGATCAACGACACGCCCTTTTGCACGACGAACACGCCGATGAGCGGCGCGGTCCCTCCCACGACCATTCCCGCGACGAGCGCGAGCTGCATGTAGGTGCGGTCGAACGGCCACGGCAGTCCCCACGGCATCCCCGGCAGCGCGTTCACGAGGCCCGACACTCGGTCACGACCGCAGTTCCTCGAGCCACAGCGGGAGGTCGTCGCGGTGCACGCCCAGGCTCACGCCGGTCGCGGCGAGATCAGTGGGGGTGCCGTCGAAGACCACGCGTCGTTTCAGCACGATCACGTGGTCCAGGTCGTCGGCGACCGCGCCGAGCTCGTGCGAGACGAGGAGGACGGCGGCCTCGTGCTCGCGCACGAGGTGCACGAGCGAGTCACGGAAGAGCTGCTGCGACTCGAGGTCGACACCGGCGGTCGGCTCGTCGAGCACGAGAAGCTCGGGCTCGGCGGCGAGCGCCTTGGCGATGAGCGCCCGTTGTTGCTCGCCACCGGACAGCTCACCGAGCCGTCGACGGCGGAAGTCCGAGAGGGCGACGGACTCGAGCGCGTGGTCGACCGCCTCGCGGTCCCGGGACCGACGTCGCCTCCACCAGCCCTGTCTCGCCAGCCGACCGGTGGCGACGACTTCCTCGACGGTCGCCGGCAGGTCGGGAGCGATGCGGAGCCTTTGCGGGACGTATCCGAGTCGCCAGCGATCGCGTACGTCGCGAGGAGACGATCCGAAGAGTGCGACCGTGCCCGAGTCGGGTCGCAGGAGGCCGAGCGCGATGCGCAGCAACGTCGACTTCCCGGAGCCGTTCGGGCCCGCGAGCGCGGCGAACTCGCCGGCCCGCACCGCGAGGTCCACGTCGACGAGGACTCGATCGTGCCCGTAGGCGAACGACACGCCATCGGCCGCGAGCACGACATCGGGCTCCGTGTCCGAACGGCGAGCCGGCTCCCTGTCCGAACGGCGAAGCGGCTCACTTGAGTTGAGCATGATTCTCATTATGGTGCCCGGGCGCAGTCAGTACGGCCCGGCCGGAGAGAATGGCGTGGTGACGGCCCACGCCCACGCCCATGCCGGCGGGCACCACCACTCCGACACCATGCGCCGAACGGCGGCACAGAACGTCGGACGGCTGTGGCTCGCACTTGCGCTGACCGTCGTCTTCGTGGTCGTCGAGGTCGTCACCGCATTCGTCGCCGGTTCGCTGGCGTTGCTGTCGGACGCGGCCCACATGGCGACCGACGCGGTGAGCATTGCGCTGACGCTCGGTGCCATCGTCGTGGCGAACCGGGCCAGGCTCGAGGGCTTGCGTACGTTCGGGTTGTTCCGCCTCGAGATCCTCGCTGCCCTCGTCAACGCCGTCCTTTTGGTCGCGAGCGCGGTCTACGTCCTCGTGGAAGCGGCGCTTCGGCTCGTGCGCGACGACATCGACGTCGACGCGGGACCCGTACTGGTCGTCGCGGTCGCGGCGCTGATCGTCAATCTCGTGGTCTTCGGGCTCTTGCGATCAGGAGCGCGCGACAACCTGGCAATGGAGAGCGCGTACACGGATGCGCTCGCCGACGCCGCCGGCTCGGTGGGCGTGATCGCGGCGGCAGTCGTGGTAGCAACCGCGGGGTGGGAGCCCATCGACCCGATCGTCGCCGCGCTCATCGCGCTGTGGATCCTCCCTCGGGCGTGGGCGCTTGGTTCTCGCGCGCTTCGTGTGCTGCTCCAGGTCGCACCCGAGCACGTGGACCTGCCCGCGATACGCACCGAGCTCCTCGCGGTCCCCGGCGTCGTCGACGTGCACGACTTGCACGTGTGGACGCTCACCTCCGAGATGGAGGTCGCCAGCGCGCACGTGATGATCCGCGTCGGCGTCGACGCGCACGGCGTGCTCGACCAGGCGCGTACGTTGCTGCAACGCCACGACATCGCACACGCCACCATTCAGGTCGAGCCCGATGATCACGAGGGGTGCGCCGAGCTCAACTGGTGACAGGCGACTCCGCGTCGGAGCGGTCGAGGGAGGTCGGGTGTGCGCGCCGCGGCGCGTTCGTACCGGAACGGCGCGCCGGCGCGGTGGCGCGCACTCCCTGTCGTAGGTGGAGCGCGGCGCCGATCGCGACCCCGGCGCCGAGCCCGAGGTCGAAGGCCACGAGCAGTCGCGCGAGCGTGTCCGGCAACGTCGTCGGGATCTCGGAGTGGCCGAGCACCCCGACGTCGGCGAGACCGCCTGCAAAGAAGAGGAAGATGCCGGCGACGAGGACCAACGGCATCGCCGCCTCGGCACCACGCCGCCACATCCACGCGAGCGCGAGCAACCCCAGACCGATGCCGGCGAGTGAGTACGCGCTCTCCGCGAACTTCGAGCCCGTCGACGCGGTGGTCGCGTCCCAGACACCGATCACGTGCGCGATGTCACTGGCGACCAACAGCGTCAGGGCCGTCCCGATGGTCGCCCGCCAGATCCTCGTGCGACTGAGCAGGACGACCGCTCCCGCGAGGACGATCGCGATCCCGACGAACGGCCACGGCGACGGTGGCGGGACGTAGAGCAGCTCACCCGACGCCCGGACTGTCTTCCCGTTGGTGCGGAACTCCACGTTCCAGCGGTCGATCAGGTGGCGGGAGGAGGTGTCGCGCGTCACTTCCGGCGGATCTTCGGTGCCCATGAAGTGCGCGCGGTGGTCGTGCCACTTCGCCTCCGGAGCGGACGAGACCTTGTGCCACACCGGAGATGCCGTGGGATTCGCGACTCTCGGCGGCTTGCTCGTCGGGATGCGGGATCGGTTCAGGTACGTCGCGGGTGAGCGCATGTTCTCGAAGACGCCACGCGGCCCGACGCGGAGGTACGGCTCCCCGTCGTAACCGAGCACCACGACGTCGTGACGCGTGTCGTTGCGCAGGATCAGGTTGTCACCGAGGTCGACAACCGTGAGGTGGATCCCGGGTATGGCGGGATCGACGCGCAACAGCTTCGTCTCGTAGTTCCTGGGCTGCACACCGCCCACGCCGTGCGCCGACGCGGGTGCAGCCGTGACGATGATCGCGATTCCGGCGAGCACGGTCGCGACTGCGACTGCGCGACAGCATCGCACCAGGCCGTTCAACCCGCCTCCGACGTCTCGAGCTCTGCGACGAGCCGTTCCCGCGCACGCGCGACGCGTGAACGAATCGTGCCGATGGGAACGTCGCAGATCATGGCGGCCTCCGCGTACGAGCAGCCCACGACCTGTGTGAGGACGAACGCCAGGCGCTGGTCGCGGTCGAGGCCTTGGATGAGCGCGCGAAGCGAGTGCGCCACCGTCAGGTCGCCCGCGCGACCGTCGTCGCCGGCGCGGTTGTGCTCGAACTGGCCGCGCAAATGCCTGCGGCGCACCGAGCTGCGCACCGAGTCCGCACACGCGCGGCGCGCGATCGCGAGCAGCCAGGTCCGCGCGCTCGAGTCTCCGCGGAACGCTGGGAGCGCGCGCCACGCCCGCACGAAGGTCTCCTGTGTGATGTCGTCGGCGTCGTTGGGACCACCGAGGTGCAGGACGAGTCGGTAGACGTCGGCCTGACTCGCACGTATGGCGTGCAGCAGAGCGGTACGGTCGCCGTCGCGGGCTGCGAGCCACAGTCGCGTGAGATCGTCCACTCCCGGCGACGATACTGGTGGAACTTGGCCGTCCCGGTAAGCGACTGTCCCGACATGAGCTGCACGCACATCCGTGATGCGATCTCGGCCCGCCTCGACGGCGAGGATCCCACGATCGACGACCATGTGATCGAGGAGCACCTGGGCACCTGTGCCTCGTGCCGCGGGTTCGCGGCGTCGGCGACGCGCTTGCACCGAGCCAGCCGGCTGACGCCGGCGCCGGAGGTGCCCGACCTCACGCCGGCGATTCTCGCCGCCATCGGCGACGACTCCGCCGCGGCCGGCGCAGCGCGCTCGGAGCAGGTCGCGCTTCGGTGGGTGCTCGCCGCGTTGGCGTTGGTCCAGATCGGCGTGGCCCTGCCGGCACTGCTCCTCGGCTCGGACAGCGGAGTGCCCGTGCACACCGCTCGTCACATCGGTTCGTTCGACGTCGCAGTCGCGGTCGGGTTCCTGTTCGCGGCGTGGCGTCCCGCGCGGATCTCCGGGCTCCTGCCGGTGGTCGCGGCCCTGGTCGCGTGTCTGGTGGGTTCCTCGTTGCTCGACGTCGCGGCCGGCAACACGGGCGCCCTCGGGGAGGCGCACCACGCCATCGACTTCGCCGGCCTTGCTGTGCTGTGGCTCCTGAGTCGAACGCTGCCCAGGTGGCGTCCCGCGACGCCTCGAACGGAGCTCGCGTGACCCCGAAGCGGTTGCTCGCGCTCGCGGCGCTCGTCGTCGCACTCGTCGTCGCGGGTGCCACGCCCGCATTCGCGCACGCAACGCTCCTCACCACCGAGCCGCAGCCGGGCGGGAAGTTCGACACGTCGCCGAAAGTCGTCACGTTGCGCTTCAACGAGCCGGTCGAGGTGGCCCTCGGGGGCATCCGACTGTTCGACGGCAACGCCAATCGCATCGACATCGCCGCGCCGGAGCACCCGAACGGAGACGGCAAGGTCGTACAGACGCCGATCGCGAAGCTCGACGATGGGACCTACGTCGTCACCTGGCGTGTCACTTCGGCCGACTCGCATCCAGTACAGGGCGCCTTCACCTTCCAGGTCGGCTCCGCGGGCGCGGTGAAGAATGCCGACGCCCTGGCCAAACGCCTCCTCGCGAACCAGGGTGGGAGCGCGGTCGTCGGTGCGGTGTACGCAGTTGACCGCGTCGCAATCTTCGCAACACTCGCACTGCTCGTCGGTGGGGTCGTCTTCATGGCCTGGGTCTTCCCGCCGGGCCGCGACTCGCGCCGCGGTCGCCGCATCGTCTGGGCGGGCTGGATCGGCACTGTGGTCGCGACCCTTGCGGCGCTTGGGTTGGAAGGCGTATACGGGGCCGCCCTCCCGCTCACGAAGGTATTCGACCCGTCGGTGTGGGGCGACGTCCTCGACACCCGCTACGGCCGGGTGTCGGTGGCGCGCCTGGCGCTGCTCATGTTGGCGTACCCGTTGATCCGCGTGCTCTTCGGGCGCCGTCCGGCGTCGCCACGCAGGCTCCCGACGTGGTGGTTCGTCGCTTCGGGCTTGGTGCTCTCCGCGATCGCGTTCACCCCCGGATTGGCCGGCCACGCGGGAACCGGTGACTACACCGGATTCGCCATCCCCGCGGACGCGATCCACGTGCTCGCGATGGCGTGCTGGCTCGGTGGCCTGGTGCTGCTGGTCGCCGTGGTGCTGCCGCGCAGCGATCCCGACGAGCTGCGGCAGGGCATCAACCGGTACTCGGCGCTCGCGCTCGGTTCCATTGCGGCACTGGTCGTGACGGGCGGCTTCCAAGCGTGGCGACAGGTGGGCAGCTTCACCGCGCTGCGGGACACCGACTACGGAAAGCTGCTCATCGCGAAGCTCGTCGCGTTCGCCGCGCTCATCATCGCTGCCGCGTTCAGCCGCGAGGTGGTGAACCGCCGGTTCCGCGTGTATCCCGACGATGACCGCCACGACGAAACCGCGGTGCCCGAGCCCGCGGTTCCTGTCGCAGTCGGTGCCGGCCTGGGACCGCCGCTTCACCCTGCCATGCCCGCAGGGTTCGGACCCTCGTCGGTGCCGACCGGCAACGGTTCGGGGGCGACCGGCCCGGCGAGCGACGATCAGGACGATGAGGAAGAACCCGACGATGACGCGACGGAGGTGCGGCGGCTGCGAAAGTCGGTCGTCGCAGAGTTGGTCATCGCAGTGGCGGTGTTGGCGATCACCGCGCTGCTGGTGAACGCGGCACCGGCGCGATCGGTGCAGACCGCGCCGGTCTCGATGACGCTCAAGTCGTCACAGGTCTGGGTCGACGTCGTGATCGCACCCGGGGCTGCGGGGGGCAACGACATCCATCTCACCGCCCTCCCGGTGGGCAACACCGTGGTGAACGTGCAGGACATGAAGGTGCAGCTGACCCGACCGGGTGCCGATCTCCCGCCCTTCGCGGTCCCGCTCCGCAAGCTCGGTCCCGGCCACTACATCTCGCCGCTGTACGACATCCCGTACCCGGGCGACTGGCAGATGACTATCCGGGTCACGTTGGGCGCGACCGATCAAGCCGTCCTGACCGGCAGCTTCACCCTGCGCTGACGTGCCCAACGTCCGGGTCGCCACCAATTTCTTCCTCGTCCTCACGCTCGTAGCCGACACCGTGGTCGCCGCGGCCGCACTCTTCGGGATCGCGGCGATCGTGTCGCGTCCCGCCCGCGAGACGCTGCTGCGCCTCGCGCGCTTCGTCGGCCCGCAGGCGGTGTTGGTGGCATGGATCGTGGCCATCGTCACGACGCTCGGCAGCCTCTACTACTCCGAGCACGCGGGGTTCATTCCCTGCGAGCTGTGCTGGTACCAGCGGATCCTCATGTACGCCCTCGTGATCGTCCTCGGCGTCGGCTGGCTCCGCCGCGACCCCAAGGCGTGGACGACGGCGGCGCCGTTCGTCGTGCTCGGCGCGCCGCTGTCGCTGTACCACTGGCTGGTGGAGCGGGTTCCGGCGTTCGCCGAGAGCTCGTCGTGCTCGGTCGTCGCACCGTGCACCGCGCCGTACTTCGAGAAGCTCGGGTTCGTCACGCTCGCGTGGATGTGCATGAGCAGCTTCTTGCTGATCGGCACGATGCTGGCGTTGTCCGTTGCCGGGCAACGACACGGGGGCGCGCGCGTCGACGCTGGGCTCGTCGGTAGCGTGGGCGATGAAACGATGATGCATCAGGATCCGGTTCGTCAGTGAGTGCAAGAACGCGATCCCCGCAGCGCCGCAACCCGCGAGCCGTGCAGCGGCGCAACGTGCGGGGCGCCAACCGGACGTGGATCATGGTCTGCATCGTCCTGGTTGTGATCGGGATCGCCGCCGTGATCGCGGTGTCGGCGTCCGGCGGCGGCGACAACTCCGCGAAGGCGACCTCTCACGAGACCGGTGCGGTTGAAGTCGTGGGCAGCGCCCTACCAGACTTCCACCAGGACGGCAGCGACCCGGCGATCGGCGAGACGATCCCGACCCTCAACGGCGTAACGTTCGATGGTTCGTCCATCACCATTGGTCCCACAGGGAGACCGAAAGTGGTGATGTTCGTCGCGCACTGGTGCCCGCACTGTCAGGCTGAGGTGCCGCGCATCGTCGACCTCGAGAAGGACGGCGCGTTCGCTGGACTCGACGTTTCGAGCGTCGCGACCGGCACCGACCCCAGCTTTCCGAACTATCCGCCGTCGGCCTGGCTGAAGAGCGCCGGCTGGCCGTTCCCGGTGATGGCCGACAGCTCGGACCAGACGGCGGCGCGCGCGTACGGACTCACCGCGTACCCGTTCTTCGTGTTCGCCGACGCACAGGGCAAGGTGGTCGGACGCGCGACAGGTGAGATCGCGCCGAGCAATCTCTCCAAGATCCTGAACGCGCTGGCCACGGGCGAGCCGTTGCCGAGCGCGAGCGGGGCGAGCTCGAGCGCGAATTAGTTACGCGCAGTGCGTGCAGAGCCCCACGAGGTCGACGCGGTGGCGCTGCGTGCGGAAGCCCGTTGTGCGCGAGATGGCGGCCGCAGCCGCCGCGACCGAGCGCTCGAGCCCCGCGGAAGCCGGAACGTCCTCGACCCGTCCGCACGACGCGCAGATGAGATGGTGGTGGTGACCGGCGAGGTCTTCCGCGAGCTCCCAGCGGGCGAAGTCGTCGGCTCCGACCACGCGGTGGACGACCCCCGCGACTTCCAGCACGACCAGGTTCCGGTACACGGAACTCTGCGCGAGGCCGTGGCGCCGAGCCAGGATCTCCGGGATCGTGAGCGGCCGCGCCGCCGCGGCGAGCGTGTCGACGAGCGCTTCGCGGTTGGCGGTGAGGCGCTGCCCAACTGTACGGAGGCGCCGGCGTACCGTCTCGCCAACGTCGCCGGTGCTTGCCGTCATCGAGTCGAGTGTACCGGCGCGATCATTCTGTAGAACGGTGCGCAGCAGAGAGAGCGAGCAAGCAATGGACGCGACAGAACGATTCGCCGAGGTGGTGCGTCGCAGCGAACGCGACATACCGCTCGACGAAGCCTGCTTGCTGATCGCGGCTCACGCGCATGCGACGCTCGACATCGAGGCGCGACTCCAAGAGCTCGACGGGCTCGGCGCGTCCGTCGACGTCGACGATGCTGCGACGCTCGCGCACGCGTTGTTCGTCGAGCGGGGTTTTGCCGGCAACACCATCGATTACGGAGACCCGCGCAACTCCTATCTCGACGACGTCCTCGACCGGCGACTCGGGATCCCCATCAGTCTCTCCCTCCTCATGATGGAAGTCGGTCGGCGCCGTGGTATCGACGTGCACGGCGTCGGCATGCCCGGGCACTTTCTCGTGGGTTCGACCGCAGGACGGTGGTACGACCCGTTCTACGG
>JBKPCV010000074.1:0-15229 GCA_046727575.1 Actinomycetota bacterium | reverse complement strand
TCCGACGCGCCGCCGGTGAGCTCGCGCAGCTGGGTGGGGATGCGGACGGTGACAGCCATCGGGGTGGTCGACTCCTGCTACTCGCGGACGGTGTCGGGCGGGAACGCCTCGTGGAACGCGTCGAGCGTCGGCGCGATGACGGCGGTCGGGCCGGCGCGGTCGATGACGGCGTCGAGCGTCTTGAGCCCGTGGCCGGTCACGTACGCGACGACGCGCTCGTCGGGCCGGACGATCCCGTCCTTCGCGAGCCGCTTGAGTGCCGCGATGGTGACCCCGCCCGCGGTCTCGGCGAAGATGCCCTCGGTGCGCGCCAGCAGCAGCATGGCGTCGACGACCTCTTCGTCGTCGACGGCCGCGAGCGCGCCGCCGGTCTGCCGCACCGCGTCGCGCGCGAAGTAGCCGTCGGCCGGGTTGCCGATCGCGAGCGACTTGGCGATCGTGTCGGGCTTGACGGGCCGGATGGTGTCCGAGCCGTCGAGCCAGGCCGTCGCGACCGGCGCGCACCCGGTCGCCTGCGCGCCCGAGACGCGCACACGCGGTTCGGTGTCGAGCAGCCCGACCTTGTACAGCTCGTCGAAGCCCTTGCGGATCTTCGTGAGCAGCGACCCGCTCGCCACCGGTACCACGACGTGGTCGGGCGCGTCCCAGCCGAGCTGCTCGGCGGTCTCGAACGCGAGCGTCTTGGAGCCCTCGGCGTAGTAGGTGCGCACGTTCACGTTCACGAACGCCCACGGGTACATTCCCGCCAGCTCGGCGCAGAGGCGGTTCACCGCGTCGTAGTTGCCGTCGATCGCGACGAGGTTGCCGCCGTAGACCGCGGTCGTGACGACCTTGCCCTGCTCGAGGTTCGACGGGATGAACACGAAGCTGCGCAGCCCGGCGTGTGCCGCGTGCGCGGCCACCGCGTTCGCGAGGTTGCCGGTCGACGCGCAAGCCGCCACCTTGAACCCGAACTCGAGCGCTTTGGCGAGCGCGACCGTCGTGACCCGGTCCTTGAACGAATTGGTGGGGTTCACGGTGTCGTTCTTCACCCAGACCTCGCCGAGACCGAGCTCGGACGCGAGCCGGTCAGCGCGCACCAACGGCGTGAAGCCCGCACCGAGGTCGACGGCCGGATTGCGATCGCTCGGCAGGAGATCGGCGTATCGCCAGATCGAGAGCGGACCAGCCGCAATCTTCTCGCGGCTGATCGCCGCCGCGATCGCCTCGTAGTCGTAGGTCACCTCGAGCGGGCCGAAGCACCAGTCGCAGGTGAAGACGGGTGCGACTTCGTACTCCCGGCCGCACTCCCGACATCGCAGACCTTGCACATGCGCCATGGGTTGCTCGTCCTCCTTGTCGGCCGACGTGGTGGCGCCGGCGTTCCTCGACGCGCTCTCGAGCGCCTCGAGCGGAGGACCGCTCTCTGGCTGACTCATCGTTCAGGCATTGGCACCTTGCGCCATGCTCCGTGGGACTTCCACAGAGACTGTCGTTGGTTGCCGCGGCGTCGTCGGGCCTGTCCCTCGGCCGCTCTGGATGAGCGCGTGAGCGAGCAACGTACCACGGCAGCCGCACCACCCTCGCGCGCGAATTCCGCCGATCCGCGCAGTTCCCAACCGGACGTGATACCTCTACTCTTTCCGGCATGCGTACGGCTCCGAACCTACGTTCGCTCGTCCGTGCCAAGGCGGGAACGAGCGTGTCGGTCTGTCTCCCCGCGCGCAATGAGGAAGCGACGATCGGGCCGATCGTCGCCTCCGTCCGTCGCCACCTCCTCGAGGAGATCCCCCTCGTCGACGAGGTCGTGGTCATCGATGACGGCTCGGCGGACAGCACGGCTGACGTCGCACGCGAGCGCGGTGCGGTCGTGCTCCGCGCCGACGAGATCTTGCCCGACAGCCCTGTCGGGTCCGGCAAGGGAAACGCGTTGTGGCTCTCCGTCTATGCATGCGAGGGCGACATCATCTGCTGGCTCGACGCCGACGTCCGCAACTTCGCGCCGCACTTCGTCACCCGCCTCGTAGCCCCGTTGCTCATGGACCCCGCGATCGGGTACGTCAAGGGCTACTACCGCCGTCCGCTCTACGGCGAGGCGACCGGAGGCGGCCGCGTGACCGAGTTGATGGCACGGCCGCTCCTGTCCGCGCTGTTCCCGCACCTCACGCGCTTCGTGCAGCCGCTGGCCGGCGAGTACGCGGGTCGTCGAGAAATGCTCGAGCAGGTGCCCTTCGTCGAGGGGTACGGCGTCGAGATCGGGCTGCTCATCGATCTCACGGCGCGCTTCGGGCTCGACGCGGTCACCCAGGTCGACCTCGAGGTACGTGAGCACCGCAACCGTCCGCTGAACGAGCTGAGCCCGCAGGCGATGGCGGTGCTGGTCACGGGACTGCGACGCGCCGGCGTGCCCGTCGACAAGCGTCTGGCCGAGCTCATCCGCTTCGATGACAACACCGAGATCGAGCGGGTGGGGGTCGAAATCCGGGAGCGCCCACCGATGATGACGGTGCCCGCGTACCTCGCCAAGTTCGGCCGCGAACTCTCAGCCTGACTGGCTCCACCCGCTCCGTCACCGCGTGCGCCAGACTCGTTATGTGACTGCGTACGTGCTCGTCGACGTGGACGTCTCGGATCCGGAGCAGTACGACCGCTACAAACCCCTCGCGGCGGCGAGCGTCGAGCGGTACGGAGGCCGCTACATCGTGCGCGGGGGCGGGTGCGAGGTCCTCGAAGGCGACCGTGTGCCGAACCGCCTGGTCGTGCTCGAGTTCCCCGACGCCGACGCGGCCCGACGCTGGTACCGCTCCGCCGAGTACGGCGAGGCCAAGGCGACCCGCGCCGGTGCGGCAACGGGAAGCTTCATCCTCGTCGAGGGCGTCTGACCGCGCGTCATCGAGACCCGAGCGCACGACGACCGGCCTCGAGCGCGGCCTCCTGTACGAGTTGGGTCGCGCGTGCGAACGCCTCCCCGCTCTGCCAGACGCGCTCGGTGAGGGGCAGCACCTGCACGCCGGCCCGGACGCCGAGCTCGTCGCGCGCCGCATCGGTGACCTGGCCGGCGATCACCGCGACGTTCGCTACGCCCGCGTCGGCTGCCCAGTTGAGGACACCGCCGACGGTCTTGCCCTCGAAGCTGGTCACGTCCACCTTGCCTTCACCGGTCACCACGAGGTCGACGTCTTCGAGCGCGTCATCGAGCCCGGCAGCTTCGGCGACGACCTCGAAGCCCGGCGCGAGCTCGGCCCCGATGGCGGCGAGACCGCCGGCCAGCCCACCGGCCGCGCCGCCCCCGACGATCTCCCGCACGTCGACGCCCGTTCGGGTCTCGTACTCGTCGGCGAGTCGCGCCAGCCGACGCGTGAGCAGCGCCACCTGCGCTTCGGTCGCGCCCTTCTGCGGACCGAACACGCGCGCGGCGTCGAGGAAGCGCGTCGACACATCGCACGCCACGGTCACCGGCACCGCGCCAAGTGACCAGCCCAAAGCCTCGACTGCCGCCAGCCCGCCGTCGGTAGACGCGCTCCCGCCGACGCCGACGATGAGCCGCCGCGCACTGCCGCGCACCGCCGCCGCGATCAGCTCGCCGGTGCCACGTGTCGACGCGCGCAACGGGTCGTTGCGGCCGTCGACGAGCGAGAGTCCGCTGGCGCGCGCGGCCTCTACGACCGCGAGCCCGCCGGGCAGGAGCGCCCATTCGGCGACAATCTCCCCGCCGAGTGGCCCGGTGACGTTCGCAGCGCGGCGCGAGCCGCCGAGCGCCGCGAGCAACGCGTCGAGCGTTCCCTCTCCGCCGTCGGCGAGGGGCAGCTCCTTGACAGCGTCGAAGCCTGCCGCGAGCAGACCGGCCGCCATCGCCCTGGCTGCTTCCGCCGCGCTGAGCGTGCTGCGGAACTTGTCGGGGCAGACCAATGCCGTACGCACCACTCGATAGATTGACCCAAAGGACCTATCTGCCGCCCCCCGCGGGTCGACCCAACCCAAACACGGGAGTGCCGTTGCTCGAACGGGTTCCCCTCCTCGAGAAGCAGATTGCCGACTACGCGGGAGTCGTCGGCATCGACGTCGTCGATCGAATCGTCGACCTCGCCGAGCCGTTCCGGGGCATGCGGGTGCTCCACCTCAACGCCACCGCGTACGGCGGCGGCGTCGCCGAGCTGTTGGCCACGCACGTGCCACTGCTGCGCAGCCTCGGGATCGACGCCGACTGGCAGGTCATGCACGGCAGCGACCAGTTCTTCGGCGTCACCAAGAGCGTCCACAACGCGCTCCAAGGCGCCGACCTCGACTGGACGCCGCTCATGCAGAAGATCTACCTCGAGAAGGTCCTCGACAACTCCTTGCTCTTCGACGGCCATTACGACGTCGTCGTCGTGCACGACCCGCAACCAGCAGCACTCTTGAGTTTCCTCCGCGACCGGCTCGGTGCGGAGGTGCTCGAGACCAGTTGGGTGTGGCGCTGTCACATCGACCTGACGGACGCAAACCCGAAGGTATGGGAGTTCTTCCGTCCCTTCATCGAGCAGTACGACGCGTCGGTGTGGACGATGCCGGAATTCGTGCCTGCTTCTCTCGACATGGCGCGCATCGTGCAGGCGCCACCGTGCATCGACCCACTGTCGGTGAAGAACCTCGACCTGGCCATGCCGTTCTGTCAGGAGATCAGCAAGCAGTACGGCGTCGACGTGCGGCGGCCGATCGTCTGCCAGGTCAGCCGGTTCGATCCGTGGAAGGACCCCGTCGGCGTGGTCGAGGCGTTCCGGATCGTGCAGGAGAAGGTGCCCGACGCACAGCTGGTGCTCGCGGGTTCGATGGCGACCGACGACCCCGAGGGCTTTCGCGTCTGGGAGGCGACCGAGGAGGCGCGTGCGGGCGACAAGAACATCTTCCTCCTCTCGAACCTCCACCAGGTCGGGTCGGTGCAGATCAACGCGTTCCAGCGCATCGCCGCCGTCGTCGTGCAGAAGTCGCGGCGTGAGGGCTTCGGTCTCACCGTGAGCGAGGCCCTCTGGAAGGGTCGGCCGGTCGTCGGTGGTCGTGCGGGCGGGATCAGGTTGCAGATCCGTGACGGATACGACGGCTATCTCGTCGACTCGGTCGACGAATGCGCGCACCGCGTCATCGAGCTCCTGGCCGATCCGGTCGCCGCCGACGCGCTCGGGGCGCAGGGGCGCGAGCACGTTCGCGAGAACTTCCTCTCGACCCGCGAGCTGGAAGACTGGTTGCGACTGCTCCGGGAGCTCCGGACATGATCGTCGTCTCGCACCGCGGGCCCTTCCTGTTCTCGATCGCGGACGACGGAACGCTCGTCGCCAACCGCGGGCCTGGCGGACTCGCCGGTACCCTCCACGCACTCGCGACTTCGTCCGACGCGCTGAAGGGCGCCTGTTGCATCGCCGCCGCGATCAGCGACGGCGACCGCGCGGCTGCGCGCGACCCGTCGATCTCGGCGCTCGGCATCGACATTCGCTTCGTCGTGATCGATCCGGTACTGCATCAGCGCCACCTCGAGGCCGTGTCGAACGAGACCCTCTGGTATCTCTTCCACGGCCTGTTCGACCTCGTGCGCAAGCCGACGTTCGACCGCGCCTTCGAGACGGCGTGGGACGCGTATGTGTCGGTCAACCGGGGGTTCGCCGACCTGGTCGTCGAAATCGCCGCCGACGGCGACACCGTGCTCGTGCAGGACTACCCGCTTGCGCTCGTGCCCGGGATGGTGCGCGCAGCACGTCCGGATCTCCGTATCTCCTACTTCGCGCACACGCCGTTCTGCGGACCCACCTCGATCCGAGTGCTGCCCGACTACGTGGCGGGCGCGATCTGCGAGTCGCTGGCGTCGGTGTCGACGGGCTTCCACACGCGTCGCTGGGCGGGCGCCTACGCAGCGTGCGTACGCGAAGTGCTCGGACGTGATCCGTCGCCCGAATCCCTGTTCGTTGCACCGCTCGGACCCGACCCCGCCGGGTTCGCAGCTATCGCAGCGTCGGACTCCGTGGTCGACGACGCGCGGGAGCTCGACGACCTCGCGGGCGACCGCCGGATGATCTTCCGCACCGATCGGATCGACCCCGCCAAGAACATCGTCCGCGGCTTCCTCGCCTACGACGAGTTGCTCGCCGAGCACGAAGAGTGGCGCGAGCGAGTGGTGTTCGTCGCGATGCTGACGACGTCACGCGAAAACTTGGACGAGTATGCCGCCTACCACAAAGAGGTCATCGAAGTTGCAGAGAGTGTGAACGACCGCTGGTCGACCGACGCGTGGCAGCCAATCGTCGTCGACACACGCGACGACTTCGAACGGAGCGTCGCCGCGCTCACGCGTTACGACGTGCTTCTCGTCAATTCACTGAAGGACGGGCTGAACCTGGTCGCGAAGGAAGGACCGCTCGTCAACCAGCGAGACGGCACGCTCTGTTTGTCACCGCAGGCGGGCGCGTACGAAGAGCTGCAGGAAGCCGTGATCGCCGTCCATCCATGGGACGTGACGCAAGTCGCAGACGCGTTGCACATCGCGCTGTCGATGCCGGCCGATGAACGGTCGCGACGTGCTGCCCGGTTGCGTGAGCTCGCCGTGACGAGCACGCCCCGAACCTGGCTGGACGCGCTTGTCACGCACGCGCGCTGATCTCCGCGACGAGGTCAGCGAGCAGGTCTGCGAGTCCCTCGGGTCCATCGACGAGCACGTCAGCATCAAAGATCCCGGGGGGCGCTTCGGCTGAGCGCACCCCGATCCGCACCGCGTGTTCGACCGCGCCCGACTGCTCCAGCTCGGTCAGCACCCCGAACGCGACGAGGTCGCCGGCGTCGTCGCCCGCGTACACCGCGACCGACGCCCCCTGCGCCAGCTCGGCCGTGACCGTCCCCTTGTCGACCGGTACGGGCGGCCGGAGCTCGACCGCCATCCGCCCGAGGAGCGGCTCGTCGAGGTCGTACCGGCGTGCCAGGCCGGCGGCGAACGCTTGCGCCTCGGCCGCCAGGGACGGCGCCGACCGCCAATGGATGGTCACCGCCACCTTCCCCTTGTGCTCCACGACCAGGTCGGGGAAGGCGTGGTCAGCGTCCTGAGCGACCTGCGCCATCACGTCGAGCCACGGCTCCGCGCGCGGGTCGACCACCACCTCGCCGTCCACGATCCGCTCGAGTCCGTAGAGGCCTGCGTACATGACGCCCTCCAGACCGAGTGCGTCGAGGAGGAACGAGACCGGTCGGCCGCTCACCACTGCGACGCGACCGACGAGCGGAACGAGCGCGGCGAGCATGTCCCGCGCCGCCGGGAGCGGCCTCGCGGTTGCCGGGTTCTCGACGATCGGCGCCAGCGACCCGTCGAAGTCGACGAGCAGCACCGAGTGGCTCGGGTCGTCGAGCAGCGGTTGGAGTGGCGACGGAAGGGTCACGCCGGTGCGGCGCCGGGAACGCGCGGCTACGTGGTGCCGAGGATCACGATGCAGTTGGCGTCGGCCGAGCCCTCGGGCGCGTTCGCGGGGAACGGTCCCGAGGTAGCGCCGTTCCCGATCCCGTAGACGGCGATGACCTGCCCATCGGGCTCGAAGCCCGAGCGGCACTGCACGACCGTTCCCTTCTGCGTGGTCGGGAAATTGGCGGTGGGCAACGTTGCATAGCCGAAGCCCTTGAGCTTGTCGGTGAGCTGCTGCCCGGCGCCCTGCACGTCGGAGGCGTTGTAGACCTTGACCTTGACGTCGCCCCGGTTGGTGTGCGGCTTCGAGGTTTGCGTCGCCATCGTCGTCGACGTCGTGGACTGGGGTGTGGAGCTCGCGCCGGTCCCGGTCTCACTGTCGTCGAGGATCTGGAGCCCGATGATGCCGACGATCACGGCCAGGCCGACCAGCGCGGCACCGCGCAGGGAGCTCGGGAATGCTTGGCCGGGCCCGTCCCGTCCGGGCAGGCTCATCGTGTCTCCGGATCGGCTCGGGTGCCCTCGAATCGCTCACGCCGGCGCCGGTCGCGTCGGCGGCGCAGGCGCTTCACGGTGAGCGGGTCGTAGCCGAACGCCTCGGGATCGTCGAGCAGTTCGCCCAGCCGCTGGTAGTACCGCGTGCCCGAGACGCCCAGTTCGTTACGAATCGCGGCCTCCTTCGGACCTGTACGGGTACACCAGGAACGTTCGAAGTCGAGAATGGCACGATCTCGCATCGCGAGGCCCATCAGGTCCGCGATCCTGGCCGCCCGGCCGCGCGGAATCAAGCATTTCGCGGCCGGGTGCCCGTACTGGAGCTCGGCGGGAGTCACCCTGGAGTCACTCCTCCTCGATGAGCACTCACACGATCACGCTGCGGATCACCTCGCCGGCCTCCATGGCGCGGAAGGCGTCGTTCACATCGTCGAGCTTGATCCGACGCGAGACCATCGAGCCGATGTCGAGACGGCCGGTCTCCACCAGGCTCACGAGCCGCGGGAAGTCGCGCCGAACCTGAGCGCCCCCGTACATGCAACCGAGCAGCGTCTTCGAGCCGAAGAAGAGGTCCATCGCCGACAGCGTCACCGTGGCGTCGAACGCGGACATGCCGACCACGACCGCCGTCCCGCCGCGCCGGGCCATCGCGTACGCCTGCTCGATGGTCTCGGGGAGGCCGATCACCTCGAACGCGTAGTCCGCCCCGCGTCCCTCGGTGAGCGCTCGCACTTGTTCGACGGGATCCCCGTCGGCGGGATCGATGAGATCGGTCGCACCGAGCTGCTCGGCCGTCTTGCGCTTCATTTCCACGGGATCGACCGCGAAGATGCGCGAGGCGCCCGCGATGCGAGCCCCCTGGAGCACCGACTGCCCGACGCCACCACAACCGATGATCGCCACCGTGGAACCCGGCTTGATCTGAGCGGTGTTCAGCGCCGCGCCCACCCCGGTGGTGACACCGCATCCGATCAGGGCGAGCTGATCCGCCGGCAGGTCGGTGTCGATCTTGACGCACATCGACTCCTCGATCTGCATCTCGTCGGAGAACGTGCCGAGTCCGGTCATCGCGCGCACTTCGCTGCCGTCCCGGCGGGTGCCCTTGACGCCCATGGCGGCGGCGCCCATACCCTCGCAGAGCTGCGACTGGTCGTTGAGGCAGAAGAAACAGTCGCCGCACGCGGGAATGAACGACGCGATGATCCGGTCACCGGGCTTCACCCGCGAGACATCCGAGCCGACCGCGAGCACGGTTCCCGCGCCCTCGTGGCCGAGGATGAGCGGCGTGCCCATGGGCACCTTGCCCTGCATGGCGCTCAGGTCCGAGTGGCAGACGCCGCTCGCATCGACGTGGACACGCACGCTGGTCGGGCCGAGGTCCGACGGCGTGATGTCCTCGACGACCAGCGGCTCGTTGTACTCCCGCAGAATCGCAGCCCTCATCCCTGGCTCCTCTCACCCGAGCACTCCGGCTCGGATTCTCCTGTCGCCGATGGTACGCACCCCTGGATCCCGCCGCCCACCGGGTCATCCCGGAGTCCGCAGGCTCCGTGTCATCTGCCGTTCGGCGCGGTCGAGATCGCCACGGACGTGACCCAGCGCTCCGGTGGGGGTGAATCCCGCCGACTCGTACAGGCGCTGCGCCGCCTCGTTGCCGTCGGCGACCCAGAGGCGCACCTCGTGAGCGCAGGCTTCGCTCGCCCACCCGATGACTGCGTCGATCAGGGCCCGTGCCGCGCCGTGTCGGCGATGGGCCGGCGCGACCCACATCGAGACGAGATTCGCAACGCTCGGCTCGTCGTCGCGGTAGCCGGCGACCATGCCACACGGTTCGCCGTCAAACTCGGCGATGAAGCCCGCGGCACGATCTCCCGCGGACTGGCGAGACGCGCGTTCCGACCACTCAGGAGGTGTGACTCGAGCCGCTTCCTCGTACGTCGTCTCGAACGCGTACGGCGCGTCGGCGAGTGCCCGGAGGCGAAGGTCGGCGAGGAGCCGACCCTCGGACGGCGTGACGCGACGCACGGTTAGGTCCACGGGGCCATTCTCGAAGACGCGAGCGCCACCACGCCGTGGGTTTCGCGCGATCCTCGCTCACATGCGTCGCGCCCGTCTCGATGAGCTGGCCGACATCCTCGAGGGCCTCCGTGGGCTGCCGGAGCTCGTCGAGGTGAGGCCAGGCGTCTTTTACGTCAAGCGCAAGCCATTCCTGCACTTCCACGAGTCGACGACGGCGCGTTCGGCCGACGTGCGGGACGGCGACGATTGGGGCGAGCGGATCGAACTGCCCCTCGGCCGCGTGCCGAAGTCGGCCAGTACCAAGTTCCTCCGCGAAGTCAGGAAGCGCCTGGCCTCGACCCTCGCCAGCTGATCGGCTTTGCACGAAGCGAGCTGAGGAGGTCTCACAGACCCTCATCGCATCAGATCTGTGCGGGTGGAGGTCTTCTCTAGAGCTCGGAATCACAGATAAGGGGACGCCCTCTCGGGTGTTGACCAAGCGGGTCTCCACGTTTTTACACGGGATCAGCCGAGGAGCTCAGCGCTGCACCCATTTGATCCGGGTGGTCAGAGGTGGGCCGCGGCGAACGGTGAACAGGCTCCAACGTTCCGGCGTGGGTCAGGTTGGTTCGAGTTTGAGCATCCGGCTGAGTGCCGCGAGTCCCTCCGGCGTTCCGGGCCAAACTTCGGCGAGCTTCGTGGGTCCGGTCGTGCGCAACAGTCGACGGAGAACGAGCGCCGTGAGGATCGCGTCGTCGGCGTAGCCAATCACGGGGAGAAAGTCGGGAACCAGGTCGATGGGCATCGCGTAGTACGCAAGCAGCGCCCAGACCGGGAACCGCGCTGAACGCGGAATGCTGCGGTCCCGTGCGAGACGACCGACCAGGCGGATCGTGTCAGGGAGCATCCTTGGCAGCCCGCTGAGGGTGCCCGTATCCGGTCGGGCGATCACCAAGAACGCGAGAAACGCGACCCAGAGAACCATCAGCACTGCCAGGCTCAACAGCGCGGCTTGCCACCACACGAGGAGTGAGTCTCGCGCAGCCCTCTGACGGCTACGACGCTCGGCTGAAACACCTCGTCTGGGTTGCCGCTCAGCTTTACGACGAGCGACATGATGCGTGCACCTTCTCGTTCTCTTCGGTGTCGGTGCCATCTCCGCGACTCGAGGCGTGTCGTGCTTTGGTGCTGGTGACGCGTCTGGAAGGTGGGTCAGGTGAACCGCTGGACGAAGGCGAGGGCAGTGTCTGCGACCTCGCGCCATCCGTGGTCGATGGTGAGGGAGTGGCCACGGCCTTTGATCTCGACGATCTCGGTCACGCCGTCGTTTCGCTTCTCGCGCTTGTAGGACGCGTTGGCGACCGCCCACGGCACGGTGTGGTCGAGCTCTCCCGAGATGATCAGCAGCGGAGGCGATTGGGGTTCGTGCTGTCGACCTTTGCCTCGGTCCAGGGATTGAGGTTCGCCGCCGCGGCTTGGAAGAGGGGCTTGCCCGAGCCGGGGACCGCGAACGTCTGGTAGAGCTCCCTTGCCTCCGCGTCGTCGACCGCATTGGCGAACGCGTAGCGGAACTGGTCGCAGGTGAGGGGCACTGCACGGTGGCGGTTCGCCGGGTTCTTCAACACGGCCCCGACCGCAGCGCCGAGATCGGCAGGGGTAGCACACCGCGGAAAGGTGCAGGATCGATTGCTACCGACACGTCCGCGAGACCGCGGCCCGCCAGAATCTGGGTGAGGAGACCGCCGAAGCTGTGTCCGATCACGGCGGTCTGGTGTCGAGCTTCGAGATGATTGCCTCGTAGTGGTCGGCGATGTCGCCGATGCCCTTGCGGGCGAACACCTCGGGCCGGGCCTTGGCCTCGGTGACGCTGTCCGGGTCGTCGGGCCAACCAGGGCCCAGCGCGCAGTAGCCGTTGCGCTCGAACAGCTTGACCCATCGGTCCCGACTCGCGGGCAACAGCCAGAGACCATGCACGAACACCACCGGGGTCTTGCCCGACTTGTTCGCGCGTGTGACCTGCCGCCGCTCCTCCTTGGTGACGGTGGCGTCGTCGGGGACCGAGGGCGCCTTGGCCATGACATCTCCTTCGTTCCCTGCGAGCGACACCCTTCGGGTCTCGGTGCCCTCGACGCTTGCCGTCGAACCAAAATGGCGAGAGGATGCTCGCGCCAGGAGGTCGGCGCGTGCCAGCAGTGCAGATCAACTCGCGCGCAGCGCGACCACTCGAGTCTGCGACGTGACGACCCATTTAGGCTAGCGGCCGCTCGGCGACGTGGGTGCGTCGCGGCAGGGGAGGTAACCATGGAGAGCAGGAGTGCGCTGGGCGCTCAGGTGAGGGACCTGACCCGGTGGTGGTGGGTGTTCATCGTGACCGGCGTCATCTGGTTGATGATCTCGCTGGTGGTGCTGCGGTTCACCGAGACTTCGGTGAGCACGATCGGGATCCTGATCGGGGTGGTGTTCACGATGGCGGCGATCACGGAGTTCATGGTCGTCGCTGTCAGCATCGGGGGCTGGAAGGTCGTGCATGTCATCCTGGCGGTGATCTTCGTGCTGGGCGCGATTTGGGGATACGCCAATCCCAAGGACGCGTTCTGGGCGCTGGCGTCGGTGCTGGGCTTCTTGCTCGTCATTTACGGCGCGACGGTGATCGCCGAAGCAGTGGCCACCCGTAGTCTGAATCCGCTCTGGTGGCTGGGCCTGACGGTGGGGATCCTGCTGATCTTGTTGGGGTTCTGGACCGGTCAGCAGCTGTTGACGGTCAAGGCACAGTTCTTGATCTTCTACGTCGGGCTTGCCGCGTTGTTCCGCGGCTTCGACCAGATCGTGTTCGCCTTCCAGGTCCGGAGCGCAGGCCGAGAAGCCGCTGGGCTGTGACTCGTCACCGTCACTTGCACGCGCCGCGTCGCTCTTCGCGCGAGCGCTGGAGGGCAGCTTTGCGGGCTCGTTGTCGCGCAGCTGGGCTCGCACCCGACGACTGATGAAGATCGGGCCGGGCGCGGGTTCGTCACGGTCGGTTCACACTCTCCGGCAGATTGGTGGGCCAGGTCTCCATGGCTCCACCTCGCCGCTACTCCGCCGCCGGCGTCGGGGTGTCGCCCAAGACGTGTCGGTGGAGTTCTTCGGTCATGTGGTTGATCGCCCGCGTGAGGTCGGTGTTCTCCACGAGGAGGGTGTTGACGTCTTGGTAGTCGCGGTCGGACTTGGCTTGCTGGAAGGCGGCTTGCCGGTTTTGTCCGATCATGACGAACGTTGACAGGAAGATCGCCTCGAGCGAGACGATCAGCGTCAGCGTCGGCCATGGGCTGTTTTCGAACACGAGCATCCAGAGCGCGAACAGGAATACGTGAAGGTAGACGAAGTTCATCGAGCCGGCGAACGCGGTGATCTTGTCGGCGATCCGCAGCTGCACGTCGGAGGCACGCTTGTTGAACTGCTCGACGACGGCCGGGTGGTGCATGACATTGGGATCGAGCTTCGGCATCGGATCGCCACCTCCAGTCGGGGGATCTAGCTGTGCGTTGGCTTCTCGGGTGGCGTCGAGACCAGATCGATCGCGTAGAGCCACCCGTCACCCAGGAAGTGCGACCACGCGCTGCGGTGGTGCTTCTCGCAGATGTTGAACTGGCGGTCGTCGACGACGATGGTCGCGCGGGCACGCCGATGGCAGCGCACGGCTCCCGCGGTCCGCGACGGATCGGGTCCTTGGATCTCATAGACCCTGCAACCCGCCACGAACGGTGTTCCCCTCTCCGCCACTCTCGCGCAACGTATCGCCCACGGGCCTGCAGGCTGCAGTCGATCCTCGCGGCTCAGAGGTGCTCATCGGTGAGGAGCCGGGGGGCTCAGTCGGGGCGCGAAGTGGGCGACGTGTTCCTCGCCCGGCTGCCCGCCGATGGGGTGCGACCGTGCGCAATCCTTGGACGGGTGCACGTTGGCACGAGCGTCACCCCCCATCGGCCGTGAACGACAGACAAACGCAAGGGGTAGTGCTGGATCCGCTACCAAGGAAACCTCGGTCTTCCTCTTGACGATCGACGCTGGATGGCGCAAGGGTTGCAGTTGTCGTCACCCGTGAATCGACAAACAGGGCTCGGGCCCGATCACGGCCACCTCGCCGGCTCGAGCCCACGCTTCCTTCCCACACCACCCACGCAGAAAGGCGGTCCACCATGGCGCTGTCCGACCAGTTGACCAAGCTCGCCGCCCGAGCCAAGGAAGCCGAGGACCACGCCGCGGCCGCGCAGACCAAAGCGAAGGCCGAGCTCGAAAAGGACGTCAAGACCGCGCGGGACTCGGCCAAGGCTCAGGCCGACCAGCTGAGCAAGGCCGCCGAAGCCGGCAAGGGAAACCTCTCGGCCTGGTGGGACGGCCTCCAGCGTTCCTGGAACGAACACATCGCCCAGATGCGCCAGAACATCGACGAGAAACGAGCCGCCCACGACCTCGACGTCGCGCAGCGAGACGCCGACAGCGCCGAGGAAGACGCCGCGTTCGCCATCGACTACGCCTACGGGGCGATCGAAGAAGCCGAGTACGCAGTCCTCGACGCAACCCTCGCCCGCATGGACGCCGACGAACTCGCCGCCCGAGGGTAACTGAGTCGATTCTTCATCGACAGCAAACACTTGGACGTCGAGTACGGACCTGTTGAGACATCATGCAGACGAGCCGCATCGCGGGTAGCCACCTCGTTCGCGGGTTGCTCCCCTTCGGGTGATAGGGGAGCGCCAGGCGAGCGCGAGTCGATCGATTCGACGAGCATGCGGTATGGGCTACCGGGCGTGGTCACCCTTCGCAGCGCGTTGATGAAGTGAACCCGACCATTGTCGGCGAACACAACGGCCGCGCCATGGACGCGCCATGCAGCGGCATCCAGCTCCGAGCGACGGTCTCGTGCACGTCGCTCAGCTGCGCAAACTGGGGAGCCGGGTGTCGGGATCGAACCGACGACATCTTCTTTACAAGACAACGAGAGCCGTACTCCGACGGACGGTGACGACCGATAACGCTTGCGGTACAAGGCCGTCAGTCAAAAGGCGAACGAGTACGAATCGCGACGCGCGCGCCATAAACGCGCCATGTTTCCTCGCCGATGCAGCAACCGCTTGAGGACGACTCAGGGCACACCGAAGCTTCGACCAATCGCCAGGGACACGACCCGCCAGCGAAGCCTTCGCGAGAGAACGTCGCCCACACCGATCAGGGTGAGTGGCCGGGGGGAATCGCACCCCCCGGCTCTCGCAGAACCGTGCGTGAGCCTCTCGACTCACACGGCTCCCATCATCCAGCCTCAGGGCAGCACGCCCAAACGCCAGTGCGCGAACAGGGTCGGGTCGCGTCGCG
>JBKPCV010000073.1:0-13274 GCA_046727575.1 Actinomycetota bacterium | reverse complement strand
ACCGTGCACTGCCATTTGCACACGAGCGGACCCGAGCTGCGCGGCGCGCCCGTCTCGACGCTCGGCATCCCCGAGTCTGCGACGAAGCTCCGCCGCGGCCCGGCCGACGCGGACGTGCCGCTCGCCGAGCCCGCCCACGGTCACGCCGACGACAAGGGCGCCTTCCCGAGCCACCACTCGACGCCGGACGGGACGCCGGGGCTCCCAGCCTGATCGGCCGCGCCGACGGCGTACCAAGAGGTCGAATTGCGTGAGCTGCCGTCACTGTGCAGGTGAGCGAGCCAGTCGATGTCCGCCGCGGGCGAGCGGGTCGTGCTCAGGGTTCGGCTCGGAGCGCTCGAACACCGCGACGAGTTGAGTGTCAGCGTGCAGCTGCGTGCTCGCGCAGCGCGGGGACAACGTCGCCGAAGAGGCGGTCGATGACGGGCTGCGGTTCGCCACCCGCGGTGGCCGGGCTGAACACGAAGTGCCGCGCCCCCGCGTCGTGGAACGCCTGCAGCTTCGCGGTGACCTCCTCGGCGGTCCCCGCGGCGGCGACGCTGTCGACCATAGGACGGAACTCCTGGTTGTAGGTGCCGCCCATCGAGCGCGCGGCCGCCTCGCGCGCGGTGTCGCCGTCGGGGTTCACGTTGATGAACACGAACACGTACCAGTCGAACGCAGACAGGTCGCGGCCTGCATCGGCCGCCGCTTGCTGGACGGTCTCGACCGACGCCGCGTAGCGTCGCGGCGAGTAGAGATACGGGAACCAGCCGTCACCCAACGTCGCGGCGCGGCGCATCGCCGGCTCTTTCCGACCGGCCACCACGATCGGCGGACCGCCGGGCTGCACGGGCGCGGGATGGATGCGCACGTCGTGCATCGAGTAGTAGCGGCCCTCGTGGGTGATCTCCTCCGCGGTCCACAGGCGCCGGATCAAGGGGATCATCTCGTCGGTGCGGCGGCCACGTTCCTCGATCGGGACCTGGCACGCGCGGAATTCCTGCGGGTACTCGCCGCCGATGCCGACACCGAGGATCACGCGCCCGCTGGTCGCGCGGTCGAGGTCGGCGATCTGCTTCGCCACGAGCGCTGGTGGATAGAGCGGTAGGAGCAGGATCGACGTACCGATCTTCACCCGCTCGGTCAGCGCCGCCAGCCGGGCGAGGCCCATCATCGCCTCGGGGCTCGGATTGCGCGACGCCACGTGCCCACCGACCCACAGCGAGTCGACGGCTCCCTCGAGCGATGTCATCTCGCGCTCGCCAGTGCCCACGAGCCCGATGCGGACCTCACCACTGCCGGTCGTCGTCAACGGAGCACCTCCGCTCGCCGGGCGCGCTCGTCGGGGGAGAGACCGAGGAGCGTCTCGAGTACATAGTCGTTGTCCTCGCCGATGAGTGGCCCGTGACGGACCACGCAGTCGAGGTCCGAGAAGAGCCACGGCGCGCGCATGACGCGAGTGCGCCCGATCTGGGGGTGCTCGATGTCGACGAAGATGCCGCGCGCCGCGAGGTGCGGATCGTTCGCGAGCGCTTCGTTCGTCATGACCGCCATCGCCGGCACGCCGGCCGCTTGAAGGGTCTCGAACGCCTCGCGGGAGGATCGCCGGCACGTCCACGCTGTGATGACGTCATCGATGACGTTGCCCGCGGCGCGCCGCGCATCGGCGGTCGGATAGGCGCGCACCCACTCCTCGCGATCGAGCACGCCACACAGCGCGGCCCACTCGGTGTCGTCGCCTACGGCGACGGCGACCCAGTCGTCCTCACCGGCCGCCACATAGACGTCGTGGGGGAACAGATCGCGGTGCGCGTTCCCGACGCGGATGTCCCAGTCGACGCCGAGCTGTTGGGCCAGGAGCGCGTCCGGCGAGCTGGCGACCACGACCTCGCGTGACGCGAGGTCGATGTGCTGGCCGCGGCCGGTCCGAGCGCGGTGCAGCAGCCCCGCCAGGATCGCAACCGCCATCGCGTTGGCGCTGCGGTAATCGGTCGATTCGCCGATCTCCGACGGCGGTCCGTCGACGTAGCCGGTCTGCTCCGACAAGCCGCCGGTCGCACCGAAGATGCTCGCCAGCCCGGCGGCGAGTGCCTCGGGCCCGGTGGAGCCGTTCGCTGACGACGACACCACGAGCAGGTCCGGGCGCCGCTCGAGCAGGGTGGCCGCTCCGAGCCCGAACCGCGCCATCACGCCGGGGCGAAAGTTGTCGACCACCACGTCCGCCCAGTCGACGAGCCGGTGAACCAGGTCGAGCCCGTCCTGCTGTGAAAGGTCGACCTGGAACGAGCGCTTGCGGAGGTTGATCTCGTTGAAGTTGGGCGAAAGGTTGATCCCGCCGTAGTCGGTCAGGAAGCCGCGCCGCGCCGGATCGGGACGCCGGGTCGACTCGACCTTCACGACGTCGGCCCCGAGCAGCGCGAGCAGGCAGGTCGCGTACGGCCCAGCCGCAGCCCATGTGAAGTCCAGGACCCGTATGCCAACGAGGCCCCGTCCGGGCGCCATGGTGGGATGCGCGGCGCGGGGGTTCCGGAAGCCGCTTGACGACCCGAGGACTGGCGCCGGCCTTACGTCGGCGGGTGTCGACGACAATTGATAAGGAGGACCAGGGATGCGGAGGCAACCGCCGCGGCCGTCGTCGATGTCGCGGAAGAACGCCCGGTGCTCGAGCTGGGCAGACCACAAGAGATCGGAGGGCAGGGCGTACGCCCCGACGGAGCAGCCGAGCGGGGTCAGGATGCGCACAACCTCGGCCTTGTCGCGCGCCTTGCACCACGCGACGAGCGCCGCGGCGGCGGCGTCCATGTCGGCGGCCCGGGCGGCGGCGGTCGCGATGTGCGGATCTGCGAGTTCGCCAGCGTCAGCTGAGGCCGCCAGGACGTCCCACTGGTCGGCGGTGAGCCCGACGAGCTGCACCCACCCGTCGCGACACTCGATCATCCCGAGAAAGCCGTAGCGGTTGCCTTCGCGGTGGAGCGTGATGCCGTCGTTGTTGAATCGACTGAGACGGGTGCGGTTGAGTGTCAGCTCCGATTCCTGGGCCGAGACGTCGACGCGCTGGCCCCGCCCGGTCCGCAGCCGGTCGTAGCAGGCTGCGAGCACCGCAATGGCCGCGTTCCACCCGGCGTCGTACTCGGCGATGTCACTCCCGATCTGCACGGGAGGCCGCTGTGGGAAGAGCTTCCAGCCGGCGCCGCTCGGCAGGATCGATCCCTCGCCGCCGGCATGGAAGGTGATGAGGTGGTGGGCCCGGTAGAGGGCGTACGGACCGGTGAGCCCGAACGGCGTGATGGCGACCACGATCGTCGCCTCGTCGCGCTCGCCCAGCGAGAGCTGGTCGGTGCGGTCGGTCACCACGACATCGCACTGCGCCGCGAGCCTGTCGAGACGGCGCTCGCCCTCGGGCCCCTCGGGCACGACGACACTCGTCTTCCCCGTGTTGAGGTACAGGAACCGGCCGCCCGGCTCGTCGGGAGCGGCGTCGCGCGGCCGCGGCCCCCACCGTCGTGAGGGGTGGCCACCCGGCGGCTCGACCTTGACGACGTCGGCCCCGAGGTCACTGAGGACCTTCGCGCAGAATGAGGCCGCCACGCCGTCCGCAACCTCGAGCACGCGCCAGCCCTCGAGCGCGCTCGCGGTCATCCCCTCTGTCATGTCGACCCCCGTGCTGCCGGGCGCGTGCGTCCGCGCGATCGCACTGTTCTATCCGTTGCCCGACTCGCGCCGCGTGAACGCGATCAGACGCATTCGCGACTGCGAGCTCGTGCTGGTCATGACCGTCACCAACTGGTGACCAGGTCGAGCGACTATCTGCGCCTTCGGGCTGATCAGAGCCGATATCTGTGAGCGCCGGCAGTGTCCGAAATATGGTCGCAGCGCAAGGTGCCGTTCTCGGAGGAATGGAATGAGCGACATGTTCGAGGCGACTGCCTCCCTGGATCCGGGGATGAGCGGTCGCTTCGCCGTGGTGGGGGTTGGCGAGACGGACTACGGCGACGACTATCGACGCGCTCGGTCCGACGCTCAGGACTACGTGCCACCCGACGGTGAGACGCTCGGCCGGCGTGCCTTCGAGCGTGCGCTTGCGGACTGCGGGATCGTGCGGGAGGAGATCGACGGTCTGTGTGCGTCGTTCACGTACGGGGGCATCGAGCCGGAAGCGTTCGCGGCGGCCCTCGGTCTCACGCCGCGGCACGTCATGCGGGGTGGCGGGATGATGCCGTTCCTGGCTGCCGTCGCAGCACTCGCGGCGGGCCTGTGCGACACGATCGCGGTCGTGCACTCCCTACCGTCGCGGGCCATTGGGCGACAGTACGGCGGCAACACCTACCGCGGCGGAGGCCGTGACTCCTACTACTACTACCACCCGTGGGGCTGGAGTTCGCAGGCCGCACACTGGGCGTTGATGTTCGCTCACTATGCCGCGACTTACGGCCTGACCGAGGAGGACCTCGGTGCCGTTGCCGTGACCCTGCGGTCGAACGCAGCGCTGAACCCCAACGCGACGATGCGGATACCGATGTCGATCGACGACTACCTCGCCAGCCGGTACATCGTGCGGCCGATGCGGTTGTTCGACATGTGCCTCGTCAACGACGGCGCCGTGTGCATCATCCTCACCGGCGTCGACCGCGCGCGCGATCTCCGACACAGCCCGGTGCTCGTGTCCGGCTGGGGCAGCGCGCAGGTCCACGACTCGAAGATGCACTGCATGGTGAGGGAGCGGCTCCGCCCGCAGCTCGTCGCGGCCGGCGCCGATGCGCTCGGCATCGCCGGGGTCGGGCTCAGCGACGTCCACCATTTCGAGGGATACGACGCGTCGACCATCCACCTGGTGAACCAGCTCGAGGGGTATGGCTTCGTCGAACCCGGCCAAGGGCTCGAGTTCTGGAAGGAGGGCAACACCGCGATCGGTGGCACGGTCCCCGTCAACACGAGTGGCGGAATGCTCTCCGAGGCCTACCTGCAGGGTTGGAACCTGATCGCCGAAGTCGTACGGCAGCTCCGCCGAGAGGCCGGGCCACGTCAGGTCGAGGGAGCCGAGGTGTCCCTGTTCTCATTCGCCACCACCGACTCGGCGCATCCCATCGTGTTCACAAGAGGCGGGTGACGTGACCGAGCGCCGGCCCAACCGGGTGACGGGACCCGGCCACGACGAGTTCTGGACCTACTGCGGCGACCGCGAGCTCCGGATGCAGCGGTGCGAGGAGTGCCGGCACCTGTCGTGGCCCCCCGCCGGCACGTGCGAACGCTGCGGCGGTGGTCGGCTCACGTGGGAACGGCTCTCGGGAAACGGCCGCGTCGTGAGCTGGTGCACGTTCGAGCGGCGCTACTACGCCGAGCTCGACGTGCCGTGGGACGCGATCCTCGTCGAGCTGGACGAAGGTCCGTTGTTCATCAGTAATCCGTCGGGGTTCACCAACGAGGAGCTGGTGCACGGGATGCGCGTCCGCGTCGCGTTCATCGACTGCGAGGACGACGTCGGACCCTTCCGACTCCCGGTGTTCGAGGAGGCGTGACGCCTCACACGTCGTCTGAGATCTTGGCTCCGTCCGCCGACGGGACTGGCCGCGGGCCCGGTGCCGGAGCGTGCCCCGCTAGTCGCGCTGCGAGGCCGTCGATGATGCGCCGTTCTCCCAGTCGCGATGCGGTGGCCAGTCGGCCGGGTCGTCGAGCCAGGTCGTGCCATAGAAGGTGTGGGCACGGAAATCCGCGATCACTGCACCGTGTGGGCCTGCGGTGAACGTGTACGGGGTCCCCGCCCTGCGGTACACGCCTGCCCCGCGACGCACCACCTTGTTCCCATGATGCACCTCGCCGTCGAGGACGAATTCGATGTAGTCGACGTCGTGACTGTGCCGCGGGAACACGGTCCCCGGTGCGATACGGAAGATGCTGAGCCGCAGTCCGTCGCTCTCCGGATTGGTCACGAGGTGATGTTCTGAGATCCGGTCACCGAAGTAGGGCTTGACGAAATCCGGTCGATCTCCCGACGACGGATCCTCGATGACAATGGAAGGATCCGGTGGTTGTTCCATGTCGAAGAACCTCGACGTCTCGCGACTGGTTTCACTCACGAGTCTGCTCCTCGGTCATCGGTCTGGCGAGAACCCACAGGGTGATCGTAAGCCGATGCGAGAGGACGACGGAGCGTCCTGGAAGGCTCGCGCAAAATGGGCGCGCACCCGTCCCATCTTTCGGCGTCGGGCTGGCTGGAAGCGGATGCTGCGCGTTCCTTCGCTCGGACCTCGAGGGTGTGCATCCGGGCTTGACGTTCTGCAACAAGAAGGTGTCGAGGTGTTCGAGAGTTCGAGTTGGCGGGCGGCGAGCGGCCCGTCGACGGCGCGGCCGAGCACATCCCGGGTGCTTGCGGTTCCGCGATCCTGGGCCTGCCCGGCCCCGACGGTTCGAGCGCTGGTCGGTTATCGGTTAGCGAGAGGCCGGCTGGAAGAGCTCCACGACGTTGCCCGACGGGTCCTCGAGCAGGATCTGCTGTCCGCCGGGGCCAGTCACGATGTCGTTGCGGAACGTCGCGCCCGCGTCGCGCAGCCGCGCAACCTCGGCGTCGATGTCGTCAACGACGAAGTGGATCCGGTTCCAACCGCCCGGTCCGGGCTTGCGACCGTCGGGCATCGGCCGCCCCGCGGAGCTTGTGGGCCCTGCGAGCAGGAGCCGCAGGTTGCTCCGCTTGACGTCGGCAAAAGCAGGCGAAGCGCTCGTCAACAGCTCAAAGCCGAGCTGCTTGGTGTAGAAGGCGATCGCCTCGTCGACATCGTCGACCATGTAACGGACATTGACCATCTCATCGTTCGGCATGAGTTGACCTCCTAATCGTTGATTCTTGGTCCAGCAGTTGGAGCAGGAACTGGATGCGGGTCTCGAGCTCGGTCGCGGTGCGTTCGAACGCGGGATAGCTCGCGCGGTCGTTGGCAGCTTCGAGTGCAGGATCGGGAATCGACGCTCCCTTCCACGAGAACAAAGCGTATCCGGGGCGGCACATTCAATCAATCGAGATTGATGTATCGACGGTACCTCCGAACTCGCCGAGCTCCTCGGATGCGAACTCCTCACGGGTGACCAACGGCTCGCGTGTTACCCCGACCGTGACCAACAAGATCCCGGCCGGAGTGACGCCGGGCGATCTCCAGGAGCGCACGCACTCCGAGGTGCGTTGCCCGAGGCGCTCAGCGGCCCATCATGAGGCGCCACTGCTCGAGGGTCGGGATCCGGAAGACGTAGTTGCTGCGGCGGGTCTTACCCATGGTCGCGGAGGGCTCGGGTGAGTACAGGTGGCCGGGATAGAGCACGGCGGAGTCGGGAACGGTCGCCAGGCGTTGGGTCAGGCTCTCGTACATGGCGTCGGGGTCGGAGCCGGGAAGGTCGGTGCGGCCGCACCCGTCGAGGAACAGGGTGTCGCCGGCAACGAGGCGACCGTCGACGAGGAAGCACTGGCTCCCCGGGGTGTGCCCAGGGGTGTGCATGAGCGTGATCGGGATGTCGCCGGCGTGCACCACGTCGCCGCTGTCGTGCAGGACGAGATCGGAGTCGGACACGCCGGTGCTGCGCTTCACCCATTCCGACTCGGCTCGCTGCACGTGGATCGGCACCGCGCCCTCGGCGCGCGCGAGCAACTCGCGTACGCCCTCGATCGCGTAGCCCATAATGTCGCCGCCGCAGTGATCGGCGTGGTAGTGCGTCGCGAGTACGCCGGTCAGCCGGAGACCGTCGGTCGCGAGGACGTCGAGGAGTGCACCGACGTCGTAGGCCGGATCAACCGCAACCGCCTCACCCCTTGCTCGGTCACCGACCAGGTAGACGAAGTTGACCATCTGCCGGGCCACAGGATCCCGTTGCGCAAAGTCCCGCCCTGACAGCAGTTGGCGGAAGTAGAGCCGATTGTTCATGCCGTCACCGAAGGCGACCTTATCGGGGCTGCCGCGTCGTCGGCCACGACCATGAAGTCAGCTCACGCCCGCCCGCCGCGCACTCGCCGCGGCCGCCAGCCGGGCTGGCGCTCTCGGGAAGAACTCCAGGGAGATCCGAAGGCCGAGCGGCGCGGCGCGCCGGCACACGCCGCCGACTGCATCGGCCAGCACTCCCACCCGGGAGGGGCTGCCCCATGTAGTGCGTCACGTTGACGACGGACGCTCCCCAGTGCGGTGGCCGTCCGCAAGCACGTGGCTTCGTCGGAGGACGCGTGGGAGCGCGCCGTGGAGGCGACCGCAGCGGGCACGGGCAGCCTCTTCGATCCCTGGGTCCAGGCGGCACCTGCGCTGCTCGAGTTCATCGACGAGCGCTGACACCAGATCTACTCCTCGGGTCGACTCCGCTCCGCCGTCCCGCTCATCCGAGCACGGCTCCGCTTCGTCTCTACTCCTCGGGTCGACTCCGCTCCGCCGTCCCGCTCATCCGAGCACGGCTCCGCTTCGTCTCCTAGACCCGGTAGAGCTTGGCCGCGTTCTCGCCCATCACCCTGCGACGGGTCTCGGGGCGCAGGGTGTTCATCTTCTTGGCCACCGACTCGAGCGGCGCAGGGTAAAGACACGTCGGGTGCGGGAAGTCGGTCTCGAACAGGACGCGGTCATCGCCGACCTTGTCGAGGAGACCCTGGACGTCGCCCTGGTTCTCCTCGAACCAGAACGTGCCGTACCAGTTGGACCTGAAGTACGCCGACGGCATCTTCGACAGCTGGGCCGCGTGCTTCGGCGCGTTCTCCCAGAGCTCGTAGTCCATCGTCTCGAGGATGAACGGGATCCAACCAACCCCGCTCTCGACGGAGACCATCTGCAGCGCGGGGAACCGATCGAAGATCCCGGCGAACACTGTGTTGATCACGACTCGGGCGTTGTTGATGAACAACATCGCGCCGCCGATCGCAGGCTGAACGTATTCGTCCTGCGATGGCCAGAAGTAGCGGCCATAAAAGTCCATGGCGGTGTTACTCGAGCCGATGTGGAAGTGCACCGGCATGTCGAGATCCGCGCACACCTCCCACAGCGGATCCCACGCGCGGTTGGCCAGATCGGGGGAACCGAGGTCCTGCGGGTCGGAGGTCATGTTGATGCCCCGCAAGCCGAGTGCGGCGCACCGTTCGGTCTCCCTCACGCACCACTCGATGTCCCACGCGGGCATCACCGGCATGGGGAGGAACCGGAAGTTCGACTCCTCCTGCATCTCGGCCATGGCGTCGTTGTAGATCTCGACGCACAGCAACCGCAGCGCCTCGTCCTGGACGACGGTGTTCAGTAAGTGACCGCCGATACCGACGGCGTTCGGGAACAGCACCTGGGCGTGGATGCCGCACTCGTCCATGACCTGCAGGCGCGCCTTCGGGTCCCACGCGCCGGGGTGCACCCAGTCCATGCCCTTGTCCATCGACTCCAGGAACGGGATCTTGCCGCCTTCGTGGTCGACGACGCCTCCGCCCTTCGCGAATCCGAGCTCGGCGCCGTCGACAACCCACGTCGGGACCCCATTGCGCTCCTCGATGTGCAGGATCCTGTCCTGGTACGCGGCGGGCGCGCGGCTGGTCCAGAGATCGGGCGGTTCGGTGAAGTGCGTGTCGGCGTCGATGACCTGCACGTCGTCGTTCAGTTTCACCATCGCGTCGCTCCTCTCGACCGGACGCCACGCGCGTCCCGACTCGGATCCGCTCCTAGCTGCAGTATTGCCGACCGAGGTCGTGGCCGCAGCCGGGGGTTACGGTGCAGCAGGCACCGGTGCAGAGAACACGAGCGCGGCTACGAGCTGGACACGACCCATCCCAGGTTCACGTCCGAGCGCGAGCAGCAGTAGACATGCAGTCCATGGCTCGCCGCTTCATCGACAAGGTTGCGCTGGTCACTGGGGCCGGATCCGGGATGGGCCGTGCAATCACGACCCGGTTGTCCGAGGAGGGGGCGTCGGTCCTCGCGGTGGACATCGACGGCGATCGCCTCGACGAGACGAAGAGCGTGGTGTCGGGCGCGGTGTCGTTCCGGCGAGCGGATGTGAGCGATCCGCAGATGTGCGTCGGGCTCGTCGCGGCGGCCGTCGGCGAGTTCGGGTGCCTCGACGTTCTCGGCAACGTCGCCGGCATCTACATCGCGGGGCACGTCACCGACATGACGCTGGAGCAGTACCGGCGGATCATGGGTGTGAACCTCGACGCGTACTTCTTCCTCGCGCAGGCAGCGATCCCGTATCTACTCGAGACAGGCGGCAACATCGTGAACATCGCGTCGAACGCGGGCTTGCAGGGCGTGCCGTACTCGGTCGCGTATTCGATGACCAAGGGAGGCGTGGTCCAGCTGACTCGCTCGCTCGCCGTCGAGTTCCTCAAGAAGCCGCTGCGCGTGAACGCGATCGCGCCCGCCGGGACGAACACCAACATCAGCGCATCGACGGTGTTCCCGCCCGACGTCGACTCCGATCTCTTCGCCCGGATGGCGGGCCTGCGCGGGATGGCCGAGCCCGAGGAGGTCGCAGCGCTGTTCGCGTTCCTCGCGTCAGACGAGGCTCGCTCCATCACCGGCGCCGTCTACACACTCGACAACGGCCTCACCGCGAGCTGAATCCCGGCGCGACTCCAGGCGCATTGACGGCAGAGGCGACCAACAGCGGGGTTGTCCGCGACCGACGCGTGCCTTCACAAACATCCCCATCGGACCCGCCAGCGCGCGATCGCCCGGTGGCGCACACCCAGTGATCCGCAGCCCTCATCGGCCCCGACGACGACGTACGCATCCCGCGGGGCTCCGCGAGGGCGGACTGGGAGCTCGAGCCCGGGATCGGTTGTTCGACCCGCGACCACGCCGCGACGTAGGGTCCGCGAATGCGGCATGTCCGTCTCGGCAACAGCGGCTTGCACGTCTCGCGGATCTGTCTCGGGACGATGACGTTCGGGCTGCAGGTCGACGAGGAGCGCTCGCGCGCGATCCTCGACTACGCGGCCGACAAGGGTGTGACATTCCTCGACGTCGCCGACGTCTATCCGCTCGGCGGCGACCTCGCGACCGTCGGACGCACGGAAGAGATCGTCGGCCGGTGGCTCGCGGGCAGGCGCGAGGACTACGTCGTCGCGACGAAGTGCGTCGGGCCGATGGGGTCACGGCCGTGGCAGGCGGGCAGCAGCCGCCGGCACATCATGGACGCGATCGACGGTTCGCTTCGTCGCATGCAAACCGACTTCGTCGATCTCTACCAGCTGCACTTCGACGACCGCACGGTCCCGCTCGACGAGACACTCTCGGTGCTCGACGACCTCGTGCGCGCCGGCAAGGTGCGCTACATCGGGTGTTCGAACTTTCTCGCCTACCGCGTGGCGCGTGCCATCGGTCGCAGCGAGACGCTGGGCCTGGCCAGGTTCGTATCGGTGCAGCCGCGCTACAACCTCGTCTTCCGCGAGTTCGAGCGGGAACTGTTCCCTCTTTGCCTCGACGAGGGTGTGGGCGTGATCCCGTACAACCCGATCGCCGGTGGCCTCCTGTCGGGCAAGCACGATCGCAGCAAACCGCCCGAGGAGGGTACGCGCTTCACGCTCGGGAACGCCGGGCGTATGTACCAGGACCGCTACTGGCACGACCACGTGTTCGACACCGTGGACGCGCTGGTCAAGCTCGCCGACGAAGCGGGCCTCGCCATGGTGACGATGGCGGTCGCGTGGATGCTGCGCAACCCGGCAATCGCCTCTCCGATCGTCGGCGCGAGCCGTCCCGAGCAGCTGGACGACACGATCGCCGCGGTTGACGTGACGCTCGACGACGACCTCGCGCAGCGTCTCGACGAGCTGACCGCCGAGTACCGCCGCGGCGACGCACCGCGCTGAAGCGCGCTGCCCCTCTTTCTGACCCTGGGTTCCATGCACTGCACCACACCAGGGGCGGGTCACACCCTCGGTCGAGGTCAGAGTGTGGAGTGCGCACGCTGGGCTTACGATCTCGATGCGAAATGGCTCTCCAACCGTGAGGAGGGGTGATGGTCAGTCGCGAGGAGAACGAGCTGATCACACGCGTCGAGCACGATGCGCCGTTGGGTCGGCTGATGCGGGAGAACTATTGGGTCCCGTTCGCGCTGTCGGACAACTTGGTAGTCGGCGACGCCCCGACGCCGGTGCGCCTCTTCGGCGAGAACTACGTCACATTCCGCGCCGCGGACGGCCGCATTGGATTCTTCGACGAGCTGTGCCCGCACCGGCGCGCCTCGCTGACGCTCGCGCGCGTCGAGGGCAACGGGCTGCGGTGCATCTATCACGGCTGGAAGATGGACGTCCCCGGTTGCGTGGTCGAGTGCCCGACACAGGTCCAGCGGCCGGAGCAGTTCGCGAAGAGCATCGAGTTCCCGCACTTCACCGTCCACGAGGCAGGCGGGATCGCCTGGGTGTGGCTCGGCGGCGCGGATGCACCGGAGTTTCCGGATCTGCCCTTCAGTGCCGAGCACGGAGTCAATACGTGTCTGACCATCTCGGTTGTGCCCTGCAACTGGCTCCAGGGTCTCGAGGGTGGGCTCGATTCCGTGCACGGCCCCCTCCTGCATCAGACGTGGATACGCGACATCGTCAGGCGTCAACGCGCGTCCATAGACACCGAGGGCGTCGAGCACACGATGGCCTCACCGCCGCGGTACGAGACCGAGGCGGCACGCTATGGCATGCGGACGGCCTCGCTGCGCCCCGCCGGCGACGGGCGCACCTTCATCCGGGTGACGCACTTCTTCTTCCCGTTCGTGATCGTCGTGCCCACCGGCTACGAGGATCACACCCAGGTCTTCGCCTTCGCGCCGGTCGACGACACCCACTATCTGCTCGTCTTCGGCAACTACGGCACGATCCCGCAGATGTCGCAGCGGGACTTCGGCTCGGTACGAGACGACGTCGAGCTCGACCCCCGCAACTTCATCTCTCTGCAGGGTGACCGCTCGAACCGGTGGGGCCAGGACCGTGAGCTGATGAAGAACGGTCACTTCACGGGCTTCGGTCGGAGCGTCATCGACGAAGATGCCGTCGTTCAAGTGAGTATGGGCCCGATCGCGGATCGACCCGGAGAGAACCTGTCTTCCAGCGACGTTGCGGTCGCCCAGGCCCGTCGGCTGATCCTCGACACGATCGCCTCGTTCGAGGCGGGTGAGCTTCCCCCGGGCAGCGCGCGCTCCCCGGAGCTTGTCCGGGTTCCGCATCCGTTCGAGGCAGTACTGGACGCAGGCGCGTCCTGGCGCGAATTGGAGACCGTGAGCTGAATCACTCCTGGCCCGTCGTCCGCGTGGTGACGAGGATTCCCATCCCCGCTCGGAGAGAGCTCGGTCTGCACGTCGGCGAGGCC
>JBKPCV010000072.1:0-17177 GCA_046727575.1 Actinomycetota bacterium | reverse complement strand
GTGAGCGCCTGGTCGGGCCGCGTCGGGTACGTGACCACCGCATCGGGATCGCGCTCGGGCGCCACGTTGCGCGGGCCCGACGGTCCGCGGTCACCGCCCCAACCGCCTTCGCCGCGGATGAACATCGAGTTGCGGGTGGTGAACATCGGTTCGCCCGTTTCGGCATCGACCGACTCGGACTCGTTGACGACCACGGCGGCCGAGCCCTTGTCGTAGACGCCGACTACTCGTGCGGTGGTGAGGATCTTGCCCTCGGTCGGGATCTCGCGGTGCAGTTCGATCGCCTGCTCGCCGTGGACGAGCATCGCCAGGTTGAACGTCCCGACGTCACCCATGCCGATGCCGACGATCACCGCGAACGTCGGCAACACGCGCTGCTCGACACCCTTGGAGTTCTCGGTGGTGAACGCGAGTTCGAAACCGGTTGGGTCGATCGAACCGGCGCCCACGCCCACGGCGTAGAGCAAACAGTCCTTCGAGTTCCACGAACGCTCGCTCGGCGGGCCCGGCTCGGCGTTGGCAGCGTCAGGGTTGATCGGCATGTGCTTCTCCGGTGAAGGGTTTGGGTGCAAGCTTCGTCGCAGTCCGGCGGGAGTCTACGCGTAGGTGTGGCCCGGAGAATTGGGGACTCGATACCCTGCCCCAATGAGTGATCACGTGAGCGGCAACGCCGACATCCTCTTCACGGTCGAGCACGCAATCCTGCGCGTCACGTTGAACCGGCCCGACATGGGCAACGCGGTGACGCAGGACCAACGCCAACAGCTCAGCGAGTGGATCGAGCGTGCCAACGAGGACAACTCGATCCGCTGTGTGGTGATCGGCGCGACGGGAAGGTTCTTCTGCACGGGCGCCGACCTGAGCGGAATCAGCGCTGCGCAGCACCCGGCTGAGGGGCAGCCCGAGCGGGTGGTCGGCGATACGCGCCGCATGATGACGCGCGGCGCGATCGCCACGGTGAACTCCATCCTCGACTGCGAGAAGCCGGTGATCGCAGCGGTGCAGGGCACGGCGGCGGGCATCGGTTGCCACCTGGCGTTCGCCTGCGACCTGGTCGTCGCAGCCGAGAGCGCCCGCTTCATCGAAGTGTTTGCACGGCGCGGCCTGGCAGTCGACGGGCTCGGCTCGTGGCTCCTCCCGCGTCTCATCGGCCTACAGCGTGCGAAGGAGCTCGTGTTGTTGGCGGACGACGTGTCCGCGGCCCGCGCGCTCGAGATCGGCCTCGTGACGCGCGTGGTGCCGGACGACGAGCTCGAGAAGGCCGTCGACGAGCTCGCGCATCGGCTCGCGAGCGGCCCGACCAAGGCGCACATGGTGAACAAGTGGCTCCTCAACCGGTCGCTTGACGTCGACCGACACACGCTGGCGGGCGACGAGGCGTGGATCGTCGACATCATGGGCTACACGAGCGACTCCGACGAGGGCGTGGCGAGTTTCCGCGAGCGCCGCCCACCCAACTTCCGCGGCTTCTAGTGAAGGTCGACGTCAGCGGCCGCGCGCTCGAACTGCGGCCGGTCGACTGGACGCGGCTCTTCGCGCCGAAGCGCGTCGCTGTCATTGGCGCGACCGACACGGAGGGAACACAGCAGCGCGCGCAGTTCACGCAGACGCGCGACCGACTCGGCGCGCGGGGCATCGACGTCGTGCCCGTGCACGCGACCAAGGCCGAGATCCTCGGCACGAAGGCCTACCCGAGCATCACCGACGTGCCCGGCGACGTCGACGTCGCCGTTGTCCTCGTGCGTGACCCGCTCCCCGCCGTCGAGGAGTGCCTGAAGAAGGGCGCCGCGTTCACGGTGGTGTTCTCCGCCGGTTTCGGAGAGGTCGGCACCAAAGAGGGTGACGAGGCCGAAGCCCGCCTCGCCGAGCTCGCGAGCGGTCCGATGCGCGTCATCGGTCCCAACACCAACCTCAACATCTTCGAACCGTGGCCGCAGGGGTTTCCGGGCAAGAAGCTCGTGATCATCACGCAGTCGGGCTACCAGGGGCGGCCGATCACGCAAGGGCAGGTGCTCGGGATCGGCATCGAGTCGTGGGCGACGATCGGCAACGAGGCGGACCTCGAGTGGTCCGACTTCGTCAGTCACTACGTTGACGTCGACGGAGTGGGCGCGATCGCCACGTTCGTGGAGGGTTTCCGCGACGGCCGTTCGCTCATGCTCGCTGCCAACAAGGCCGCGCGGCGGCGCGTGCCGATCATCGCGATCAAGGTCGGCCGCACCGAAGAAGGCCGCGCGATGGCGCGCGCGCACACCGGCCACCTCACCGGGTCAGACGCTGTCCATCAGGCGGTGTTCGACCAGTTCGGGATCATCCGCGTCGACGACCTCGACGAGATCATCGAGATGGCCGGGATGTTCTGCCACGCCAACCTCATCGAAGGGCGCGGCGGCGTCGGCGTGTATGCAATGTCGGGTGGCACCGCGTCACATGTCGCGGACCTCTGCGGCGCGGAAGGCGTAGCCGTGCCGAGGTTCGGCAACGCGACGATCGAGGCGCTCGCCCAATACGTGCCCTGGTTCCTCCGGCGTGACAACCCGGTCGACTCCGGAGGTGCCGTCACGGCGACGCCCGCGAACCGGACCATCCTCGACCTCATGCTCGCCGACCCCAATGTTGACATCCTGTTCGCGCCGATCACCGGCGTGTTCCCGGGGATGAGCGACGCGCTCGCGAAGGACCTCGTCGAACTGCACCAGCAGCACGCCGGGGCCGGGGGCAAGCCCATCGTCGCGGCGTGGACTTCGCCCGTCCGTGACGATCCCGCGTACCGCGCGCTCTGTGAAGCTGGCGTGCCGTTGTTCCATTCCTTCGGCGGCGCGATCCGCGGGATCAAGGCGCTGGTGGACTACAGCCACTTCACGCGCCGCTACCGCAGCCCCTTCCGAGGAGTTCCGAGACGCGCGTCACCCGCCCGCGCCGTCGCGCGCGAGCTATTCAGCCGGGGCGATGTGCTCGACGAGGTCACCGCCAAGCAGTTGCTCGCGGCGTACGGCATACCCACGGTCGCCGAGCACGTCGCGACGTCCGCGACCGAAGCGGTCGCGGCGGCCCGAGCCGTCGGGCTGCCGGTGGTGATGAAGGTCGTGTCGGCGGAGATCGAACACAAGTCCGACCTCGGGCTCGTCGCGCTCGGTGTCGGCACCGAGACCGCAGTGCGCGCGACGTACGGGCGGCTGGTGGACCGCGCACGCGGCGTGGCCCCGGACGCCGCGGTCATCGGGGTCGTGGTGCAGGAGATGGTGCAGGGCAGCGTCGCGGAGGCGATCCTCGGCGTCGCGCACCAGCCGCCGTTCGGCCCCACCATTCTCTACGGGCTCGGCGGCATCTTCGCCGAGGTGTTCGAAGACGTCGCCTTCCGGGTGCCGCCGTTCACGTTGGCCCAGGCGCGTGCGATGGTCGGGGAGACCCGCGGGGTGAAGCTGCTGCGGGGCGCCCGCGGACGTCCGGCCGGCGATCTCGATGCACTCGTCGACACGATCATGAAGCTCCAGCGTCTCGCGCTCGAAGTCGGCGACGACATGTCCGAGCTCGACGTCAACCCGCTGCTCGTGCTTCCCCGCGGCGAGGGCGTCGTGGCCGTCGATGCCCTGGTGGTTTTGGCGTCAGCAACTGGTGGATAACGACGGTCTCTGACGCCAAAACGATCAGAGGCGAGCGCGCAGGGCGTTCTTGTCGACCTTGAGCATTCCGGTGACCGGGAGCTCGCTGAGGATCTCGACACGATCGGGCGCCTTGTAGTCGGCGAGGTGCTCGCGACACCACGTGCGCAGCTCGTCGGCGGTTGGCGGATCGCTCGGGTCGGTCGGTGCCACGAACGCCACGCCGATCTCGCCGATCACCGGCGCTGGCACACCGAGCACCGCGACGCGCTCGACGCGCGGGTGCAGCGCCAGCACGTTTTCGACCTCGAGCGGGTACACGTTGTAACCACCACGGATGTACATCTCGGTGACGCGGCCGCACAGTTCCACGTTCCCGTCACTACGGAGCCGACCGAGATCGCCGGTCAGGATCCACCCGTCTGGCGACAGCGTCTCGGCGGTCCGGTCGGGATCGTTCCAGTACCCACGCATCTGACAGCGCGTCCGGATGCGGATGATGCCGGTCTCACCGTGCGGCACCTCCCTGAGGTTCTCGTCGACGAGCATCAGCTCCACACCCGGCAGCGGACGACCGACCGTGTGCAACAGCACCTCGGGCGGATCGTCGGGCATCGTGCCGGTGATCGTCGACGACTCGGTGCACGCGTAGCGCACGACCACGGGGCAACGCAGGCGGGTGCGCATCTTCTGGGCGAGCTCGGGCGTCACCGGCGCCGAACCGCTCGACGCGACTCGGAGCGATGACAGGTCGGCCGTCGCGAACTCCGGCAGCTCGACCAGCTTCGCCCACTGGGTCGGGACCGCCTGGCCGCCGGTGATGCGCTCCTTCACGAAGAGGTCGAGCATCGCCGGTGCCGACCAGCCGCCCGGCATGAGCACGCACGTGATCACGAACTCGAGCTGGTCCCACAGCTTGTTCATGTAGCCCGCATGCGCGAACGGCAGCGGCATCGACCTCCGGTCGAACGGCGCGCTGAGGATGCCGCTCATCTCCGCCGACGCGTGGAGCGCGCGGTGGTCGAACCATGCACCCTTGGGAATAGCGGTCGTCCCGCTCGTCCACACGATGCACACCGGCTCGTCTGGCCGCGTCACGACCCCTTTCGGTCGCGTCCGACGCGAGAATGCCGCTCGCTGCATCTCCCGGCGCGGCATCACCAGACCGGGCCGAGGCGCGCCCGACGGCACCGGATCGACGTCACCGTCGTGGATCAGCGCGGCGGGGCACGATCGGCTGAGGATCGCAGTGATCTCGTTCGGGCCGAGCCGCGTGTTGATGCCCGTCGCGACCGCGCCCAGTCGCACGGCGGCCATGTATCCCACCGCGAAGTCGATCGACGACGGCAAGAGGAGCGCCACGACATCGCCTTGGTGGACTCCACCGTCGGCCAACGCGGCCGCCAGCGAATCCGCCCGTTCCAACCACTCGCGGTAAGTGACGCAGACGTCTCCTTCGACGTACGCGACCACGCCCGAGAACGCCGCCGCGACTTCGTCGAACAACAAGTCGAGCGTGGTGCTCCTGAACTTCGGCTTCTCGGTCAGCGGTTCCGGACCTCGTGGGTCCCGCGTGTCGGAGCCACTTGATGCTGTCGTCATCGCACGAGACGGAAGAACGCGCGCACCTCGTCGACGAACACTTCGGGTTGCTCGAACGCCGCGAAGTGGCCGCCCTTGTCGACCTCGTTGTAGTAGCGCAGATCGGTGAACCGTGTCTCGACCCAACGTCGCGACGCGCGGAAGATCTCCTTCGGGAAGATCGAGCATCCCGACGGGACCGTCACCGGCTCGGTGTTCCGGTCGTGAAAGCTCTCCCAGTAGAGCCGGGCCGACGACGCGCCGGCTGCCGGGATCCAGTACCACATGACGTTGTCGAGCAGCTCGTCGCGCGCGAGCGCATTCTCGGGATGCCCCTCGCAGTCGGTCCAGTCCCAGAACTTCTCGAGCACCCATGCGCACTGCCCGGCTGGTGAATCGACCAGTCCGTATCCCACCGTCTGCGGACGCGACGCTTGTTGCGTGGAGTACCCGGAGCCCCAACGGTTGTAGTACTGCATCGACGCCAGCGATGCCTCTTCGCGTTCGGTGAGCTCCGTGAACATCGACGGCTCGAGCGCGACGACGGGTAGCTGCACATGGACACCGGCGACGTGGTCCGGGTCCTGCTGACCGACGCTCGTCGTGACGAACGCACCCCAATCGCCGCCCTGTGCCCCGTACCGCTCGTAGCCAAGGCGTTCCATCAGCTGGATCCAGGCCCGCGCGATGCGCTCCACGTCCCAGCCGGTGCGGGTGGGCTTGTCGCTGAACCCGTAGCCCGGGAGGGAAGGGCACACCACGTGGAAGGCATCGCCCGCTTCCCCGCCGTACTTGGTGGGATCCGACAGCGGGCCGATGACCTTCTGGAACTCGACGACCGACCCCGGCCATCCGTGCGTGACCACGAGCGGGAGTGCGTCGGGGTGCGGCGACCGCGCGTGCACGAAGTGGATCCCGAGCTCGCCGGACCCGCCGCCGTCGACGGTCGTGCGGAACTGCGGAAACGCGTTGAAGCGCTCCTCGGCGGCCGAGAAGTCGTACCCGACACGCCAGTAGTCGCAGAGATCCTGCGCATACGCCAACGGCAACCCCTGCGACCAGTCGTCGACTGTTTCACGCTCCGGCCAGCGCGTACGCGCGAGTCGGTCGCGCAAGTCGGCGATCGCGTCGTCGGTGAGCTCGACGCGGAACTCCGTGACATCGCCTGCCATGTGCCGGGATCCTAGATGTAGCGCCGAGCGTGCTCACCGAGGGCTCGGTCAGTGCCCGTGGTCGCTCGCCGCCTTCGTGAGCGTGAGCGCCGGCGCGGGGAACTCGGGTTCCGGCGTGCCCTTCACGACCGGCTCGATCCACCGCACCACTTCGCCGTTGCTGTAGGTCTGGAGCGCCTTGAACGTGAGCTTGTTCGGCTTCGTGGGAAGCGGTCCGGCGGAGATCGTAAACAGGTCGAACTGGCCGGGTTCGAGCCCGCCCGCGGTCGCCGTCCACGTCACCTTCGTGACGGCCTCGGTGACCGTCCCCTCGTCGGTCTGGATCGGCTTGGCCAGCGGGCTCGACTCGGTTGTGATCGTCCACCCGGTCATCGGCTTCACGCTCACGGACGGAATCGGGTTCTTCACGGGGAAGTCGACCTCGACGGCGGTCGTGTTGACGTTGTCGCGCTCGTTCGGCACCGAAAAGCTCAGGATCTCGAAGCCGCCCTTCGGCGCCGACGACGGCACGATCGTGACGTGTGCGCCAGCCGCGGCGGCACTGGCGACGACCGCCGCGGCGGCTATCGCGATCGTCGCGGGCACGCGGATCGCGCGGCGATGACTCCGAACTGCACGCATCTCTCGGTCCCTCCGTCTCGGCGTCGGCTGCTAGTCGCTCGGCGGCCACCCGGAGTTCCCGACGGCCGGGAGAAGTCAGCCCCGGAGCGTCAGGAGCTGCCCGCTCGGCGCCACGTCGAAGGTCTCGGTCACCGCCGGTACCGGCGACCTCACTGCCAGCTCGACCCCACGCGATTGGGCGAACCGCCAGGTCTCGACCAGCACGGCGATGGCTGCCTCGTCGGGCAGCGCGACGTGCTCCATGTCGATCGAGATCGCGGCCGGCCGCCCCTTGGCCAGGGAGAGGAGCTGGTTCCGGAACTGTCCGGCCGACGTCCGGTCGATCTCGCCCGTGATGTCGATCGACACCCGGCCGTTGGCCCGGTAGATCGAGCACGAGAAGACCGAGGACGGCCAGCCGGATGAATCGGCAGAAGACAAGTGGAGTCCTCCTGCGGTCTCGCACGGATGCCTGTGCCCGCCGCAATCGGTGGACGACGATTCAACGACACCGCACGACCGGAAGTCGCACTGGGCTCACGCCTGTGACCCAAATCACCCGGGAACGGTTACGCGGCCCGGCACACGCGGCGACGGAGTGAGCGGAGCGAACGAACGGAACGAGCGTCGCGAGGCGGGTATCCCGCCGAGCAGCGAGTGACCCATAGAGACGGAACGAGCGTCGCGAGGCGGGTATCCCGCCGAGCAGCGAGTGACCCATAGAGACGGAGCTCGCCGGGAGCGAGTCCGGCGCACGCGGCGACCGAAGCGACGGAGGAGCGAAGGGAGCTCGCCGGGAGCGAGCGTGAAACGAGCCGGGGTATCCCCGGCTCGTAGCGAGCGACCAAAGAGTTAGGGCAGGCGGCTGGTCCAGAAGAGCGAGGCGCCGGCGGCGGCGAAGGCGAAGAGCAGCGCGGCGCCGACGAACCACACCGTGACCTCGCGTTTGCGAGTGACCTCGGCGAGGCGGCTCCCGAGGTCTGCGTAAGTCTGGCGGAGGTCCTTCTCGGTGGCTGCAGTTGCGAACCGGCCGTGGGTCGCGTCGGCGATCCTCCGGAGCGCGTCACGGTCCGCGGGCACCGGAACCACTTCGTCCTGAACGACGACGGTTCCGGCGTCGGTGCCGAAGGCGATCGTCGACACCCGCATGCCCTTCTTGCGCGCGGCCGCCGCCGCCTCGGCGTTCGGCCGACCGGCGTTCGTGGCGCCGTCCGACAGGAGCACGATGCGCGCTGGCGGACGCTTTCCGTGGTCGAGCGGCGAGTTCTCGATCGCGTCGATCGAAGCGAAGATCGCCTCGCCGATTGCGGTCTGCTGCTGGAGCTGCAGGTTCGAGACCGCGTTCCGCACCAACGATCGTTGATGAGTGGGCGGGACCAGCACCTGGGCGTTGCCGGCGAACGACACCAAGCCCAGACGGAACCGCTTCGGGAGTGAGGCGACGAATGCGCGCACCGCGCGTTGCGCGGCTCGGATCCGCGTCGGATGGACGTCGGTTGCCCGCATCGACTGCGACACGTCGACCGCGAGCATCACCGTCGCCGTCTCGCGCGGAACCTGGATCGCCCGAGCCGGACGTGCGAACGCCACCGCGATCAGTGTCAAGGCGAGCAGCAAGCACGCGGCTGCAAGGTGACGTCGCCAGCCGGGTCGGCGCGGCGCCACCGACGCGAGGAGGTCCACGTTGGTGAAGCGGACGGCATAGGCGCGCCGTTGCCGCTGCACCCACACGTACAGGAGCGCGAGCCCGATGACCAGGAGCAGCAACCAGAGCCGGTAACCGGCGAGGAAGCTCATCGCGCGGGTGTGACTCGGCCGGTACGCCGACGCTTCCGAGTCGACACGAAGCGGGCAAGGTCGAGCAGCCAGTCACGATCGGTTCGCAGCACGACGTGTTCAGCTCCCGCGGTACGAATCTCCTGCGCAATGCGGGCGCGCTGGCGTTGCGCAGCGTCGGCGAACCGGGCCCGGATACGTTCGCTCGCGGTTTGCACTTCGACCCGGCGACCGGTTTCGGTGTCGACGAGCGTGACGAGGCCGACCGGCGGGAGTTCCAGCTCACGGGGATCGACCACCTCGACCGCGAGCGCATCGTGACGAACCGCCAGCGCGCGGAGCGCGGGCTGCCACTCGGCGCTCGAGAGGAAGTCGGAGATCACCACGATCAGGCCCCGACGGCGCGCGAGCTTGGCAACTCGTCGGAGTGCCGCCTTGAGGTCGTCGGCGGGCACGCGTGAGTCTTCGGCTCGCGGTACGGAATCGATCTGGTGCAGGAGCGCGAGTATCGCGTCACGCCCGGCGCGCGCGGGCACGAAGAACGTACGGTCGCTTCCGAGCACGAGCGCGCCGACCCGGTTCCCGGCGCGGCTCGTGAGGAACCCCACGGCGGCGACCATCGCGAGCGCGAGATCACGCTTCTCGTACTGCGCGGTGCCGAAATCGAGGCTCGCCGATCGGTCGACTACCACCCAGGTCTCGAGTTCGCGGTCGGCGATCGTCTCCCGCACGTGCGGGACGGTGGTGCGTGCGGTGACGGCCCAGTCCATCCGCCGCACGTCGTCGCCCACCTCGTACTCGCGACTCTCGCCCGCCTCGGTGCCCGGAGCGGGGACGAGGCCGAGGTGGTCACCCTGGAGCAACCCGTCGAGGCGGCGGAAGACGTCGAGCTCGAGACGACGGAGCGTCGCCTCGATGCGGGGCGCGGCAGCCGCGGTCGAGCTCATGCGGTGCGCTCACCCTGGTCGGCGTCGACTTCCTCTGCGGTCGCGGCGAGACCAGCGGGACGAGCGCCCGGCACCCGCTCCTGGCTCGGCGCGATACGCGGCAGCTGGATGCCGGTGATCACGCGGTTGACGACGTGATCGGCGTCGATGCCATCGGCGAGGGCTTCGTAGGAGAGTACGAGGCGGTGGCGGAGCACTTCGGGCGCGACGTCGTACACGTCCTGGGGCAAGACGTAGGTGCGGCCCCGGATGAGCGCGAGCGCCCGCCCGGCCGCGACCAGCCCGAGCGTGGCCCGCGGGCTCGCGCCGTACGCGATCAGCGGCTCGAGGTCGAGGAAGCCCTGGTCCTTCGGTTTCCTGGTCGCGAAGACGAGGCTCACCGCGTACCAGATCACGGCGGGATCGACGTAGATGCCGTCGGCCGCACGCTGCAGCGCGAGCAGCGCAGCAGAGTCGAGGACCGCCTCCGCCGAGGGTGGGTCGACACCCATGCGCGTGACGATCTCGAGCTCCTCGGTGGGTGTGGGGTAGCCCACGACCACCTTCATGAGGAAGCGGTCGCGTTGCGCCTCCGGCAGGAGGTAGACGCCCTCGGACTCGATCGGGTTCTGGGTTGCAAGCACCAGGAACGGGTCGGGCACGTCGTAGGTGACACCGGCGATCGACACGTGGTGCTCGGCCATGACCTCGAGCAATGCAGACTGCACCTTTGCGGGTGCGCGGTTGATCTCGTCGGCCAGGATGAAGTTGGCGAAGACCGGGCCGAGCTCGACGTCGAAGCGTTCGCTCGACGGCCGGTAGATCCGCGTGCCGACCAAGTCCGACGGCATGAGGTCGGGGGTGAACTGGATGCGCGCGAATGTGCCGTGCACGGTGGCCGCGAGCGTCTCCGCCGCCAGGGTCTTCGCCAGTCCGGGCACTCCTTCGAGCAGGCAGTGGCCACGCGCGAGCAGGCACACCATCAACCGCTCGACCATCCGGTCCTGACCGACGATGATGCGCTTGACTTCGAACAGGGAGCGCTCGAGACGCGCCGACGCGTCAGCGACGGTCGAGGAATCCGTGGGCTCGACCGGCATCTACGCGAGCCCAGACGTGCTCGTCCCGACGGCGCAGACGCCGCCGACGATCCCGAGGGCGATGACCAGTTTTCGGGTCCGGGCCTTCATGCGCGCTCCTCGGTGAAAGGGACGATTCGTCGCGCCTACCACCTTGGCCCAGGCCTCGGACCCGGTCAAGCGCTCGCCGATTGTACGTCGGCCGGGTGCGAAGAGATTTCGGCGTCTCAGCTGGAGTTCAGGTCTCTGCGGCGTCGGGTTCGAACCGGTATCCCATGCCCGCTTCGGTCATGAAGTACCGGGGGCGTGACGGTTCCGGCTCGAGTTTGCGCCGCACCTGCGCCATGTACACCCGGAGGTAGTTCGTGTCGCGCTCGTGGGCGGGACCCCACACCTCGTCGAGCAACTGCCGCTGCGTGACGAGCTTTCCGGGGTTTCGGACCAGCACCTCCACCAGGTGCCATTCCGTCGGGGTGAGACGCACCTCTTGTAGGTCACGCGTGACGCGCTTTGCCGCGAGGTCGATGAGGAAGTCGGGCGTCTCCACCGTCGCATGCTCGTCGGACGGCGTCGCACGCCGCAGCGCGGCGCGCAGCCGGGCGAGCAGTTCGTCCATGCCGAACGGCTTCGTGACGTAGTCGTCGGCACCGGCATCGAGCGCAGCCACCTTCACCGCTTCGGAGTCGCGTGCCGACAGCACCAGGATCGGGACGTCGCTCCAGCCACGCAGGCCCCGGATGACGTCGACGCCGTCGATCCCCGGGAGGCCCAGGTCGAGCACGACGACATCCGGGTGCTGCCGTGCCGCCACGTCGAGTGCCTGCTCCCCGCTCATCGCCACGTCGACGTCGAACTTCCGGGCGCGCAGGTTGATCGCGAGCGCGCGACACATCTGTGGTTCGTCGTCCACGACGAGGACGCGACTCATGCTTGCCCGCTCATGCGGTTGCCGCCGCCGGGAGGCTCACCACCATGGTCGTGCCGCCCCCCGGCGTGTCCTCGATCGTGAGCTCTCCGTCCATCGCTTCGACGAAGCCGCGGGCAACGGCCAGGCCCAAGCCGACCCCGGTACCGTTCGGGTGGTCACCGAGGCGCTGGAACGGATGGAACACGCGCTCACGCTGGTCGACCGGAATGCCCGGACCCTGGTCGGCAACGCGGAGCTCCACGCGCTCGAGGACGGAACCGGCGACGATGCGCACCGGTCGATCGGGCGGGGTCACATGGAGCGCGTTCGTCACGAGATTCGCGATCGCGCGTTCGAGCAGTCCCGCATCTGCCTTGACAGGCGGCAACGTCTCGGGCACCTCGACGACCACGCCTGCCGACCCCATCGACCCCAACCCGTGGAGCGCCGCGGGGACCACCTCGTCGAAGCCGACTTCTCGGAGCGCGAGGTCGACCGTTCCGGTCTGCAGTCTGCTCATGTCGAGGAGGTTGCCGACGAGCGTGTTCAGCCGATCGGTGTCCTCGTCGATCGCGTGGAGGAACTCCTGCTGCGCAGCCGGCGTCCAGTCGACATCAGGTTGGAGCAGGCTCGTCGCCGCCGCCTTGATCGACGCCAGCGGTGTACGCAGGTCGTGCGACACCGCGGCCAGGAGCGCGGTACGCAGCTCGTTGGCCTCCGCCAGTCCCTCGGCTGCGGCGGCCTCGGCCCGGAGGCGTCGGCGTTCGACGACCAACGCGAGTTGGCCCGTGAACGCCCGGAGCAACGGGAGATCTTCGTCGCTCAGTCCGCTCACGGCGAGCACGGTGTCCGCATCGAGGGGGACGGTGACATCGGCGTCCTCGGGACGCGCGGGAACGGGCGAACCCGCGCTGCTCTCGACGCTCCAGTCGCCGTTGTCCCTGCGGAGCACGCTGGTCGACACGCAGCCAAAGGCCGACCGCAGGCCCGCCATGAGCCCGGGCAGCGGATCCTGCTCACTGATGAGTGTCGCGCCGAGTTGCGCGAGCGTCTCGGCGTCCGCCTTCGCCTGCGCGGCCTCGGCCTGGCGGCGCGCGACGCGGCTCACCAGGGTGCCCACGATCGCCCCCATCACCACGAAGACGACGAGTGCAACGAGGGTGTCGTCTTCAGCCACCGTGAACGTGTGGATCGGGTGCGTGAAGTAGTAGTTCGCGAGCAGGAAGCCGGCGACCGCGGTGAGCAATGCCGGGATGAAGCCGCCTATCGCGGCGACGGCAACGACGACGAGGAGGTAGAACAACAAGACACTGGGCAGGCTGATCGAGGAACGCGCCATCGCGAGCAGCGCCGTCATTATCGGCAGCGTGACCACAGCCACCCCGGCCGCGATCACGCGGCGGCGACGCGAGATGCCGCTCGGGCCTCGTCGGCCGACGAGCGGCGATCCCGGTTCATCCTCTGTTTCCGCCGTCGCGATGACGTGCACGTCGAGATCGCGCGACGAGCGCAGAACCTTCGCGATGAACGATCCGCGCAAGAGATGCGACCAGCGCGACCGGCGGCTCGACCCCAGCACGAGTTGGGTCGCACGCTCCGCTCGTGAAAATTGCACGAGCCCTTCGGCGGCGTCGTCGGCCGCGATCTCGTGGTACGTGCCACCGACATCCGCGAGGAGGCGGCGGTGGCGGTCGAGCAGCTCCGACGGCCGATCGGCGAGCCCGTCGCTCGAACGCACGTGCACGCCGAGCAGATCTCCCTGCGTCCGCCGCGCCATTCGTGCGGCGCGTCGGATCAAGACGTCACCGCCCGGCGCGCCGGTGAGAGCGACGACGATGCGCTCACGGGTCTCCCACGCGCTCTCGATGCCGTGGTCTTCGAGATACTGCCGGAGGCCCTCTTCGACCTTGTCGGCAACCCAGAGCAGCGCGATCTCGCGGAGCGCTGCCAGGTTGCCCACGCGGAAGTAGTTGGCGAGCGAGACGTCGACGCGCTCAGGCGGATAGATGTTCCCGTGCGCCATGCGGCGGCGGATCGCCTCCGGCGTCATGTCGACGAGCTCGATCTGCTCGGCAGCCCGTACGATTTCGTCGGGGATCGTCTCCTGCTGCTTGACCCCCGTAATTCGCTCGACCACGTCGTTGACCGACTCGAGATGCTGGATGTTGAGCGTCGTGATCACGTCGATCCCGGCCTCGAGCAGCTCGCCGACGTCCTGCCAACGCTTTTCGTTGCGCGATCCAGGGACGTTGGTGTGGGCGAGCTCGTCCACGAGCACGCGTTCCGGCTCGCGCGCCAGGATCGCGTCGACGTCCATCTCGGTGAACGTGCGCCCCCGGTACGTGAGGGTTTGCCGCGGCACCACCTCCAGGTCGCCGATCTGTTCCTGGGTGAGCGCACGCCCGTGCGTCTCGACGAGACCGACGACGACATCGGTGCCGCGACTCTTGGCGCGGTGGCCCTCGTTGAGCATGGCGAAGGTCTTGCCGACGCCCGGTGCTGCCCCGAGGTACACGCGGAGCATGCCACGCGGCATGAAGGCCAGCCTACGGAGACACGACGCGGTGCCAGACCATCAGGCTTCCCCGCCGTGCAACTCATCACGCGTCCACAGGGACCGGTCACCCGCGAGTACCGAACCGAGTTGGTCGGACAGGGCAACCGCGACCGTTCGTTCCTCGAGCGATGCGCCCGCGCTCGGATCGGAAACGAGCACGAAGCGCCCGAGCTGATGACCACGCCCGAGCACCGGTAGCTCGATCTCCGCGGGCAACGCGAACTCGGCGCCGGTGAAGCGATGTTCGGTCACGCCGGTGATCGACCCGTTCCGCTCGAGCCGCGGCAGGGGATGACCCACCGGAACCGGTTCGAAGAAGCAGTCGCGCAGGTCGAGCAGTCCCATGACCTCCTGCTCCACCGCGCGCGTGAGCTCGCCGACCGACGCCCCGCCGGCAGCGAGCTCGGCGACGCGATGCAGCCGCGCGATCGAGCTCGAGCCACGCTCGGCGCGGCGCTGGGTCCGCCGGAAGCGGACGACGATCTCACCCACGAGCAGGCCGATGACGAGGAGGAAGATCGTCGTCTCGACGTCGTCGGCGTGGTCGATCGAGAGCGAGAGATACGGCTTCGTCAGGAAGAAGTCGTACGACATGGCCGACACGATCGCGGCCAACGCGCCGGCCCCGCGGCCACCGGCAAGTGCCGCGACGACGACCACCACCACCAAGGCCAACGCGAGGTTGGTGTTGTCGAGCTCCTGCCGCAGGGGTACGAGCAGCGCCGCCACCGCGATGGGCCCTATCCCGCCGATGACATAGGCGGGAAGCGTGAGGTCCGACTCGCGCTGCACACGAGGCACGCGTTCATCAAACCCCCGCACTGGGCACCGTGCAAAACCTCGGGCGCGAATTAGCGGAGTCTTAGCGCGCGCGCGGCGGCTCGGCCGCAGATACGCCAAGGAATCGCTAATCGGAGGCCCCAGACCAGCTAAGAGCGCGACAGGGCTCTTTCCTGCCACACGCTGTTGTTTCAGGATGGGCTCACCAACGGATCATGGAGCGAGGGGAAGTCATGGCCGACCTGTGGATAGTGCTCACGCTGCTGGCCTTCTTCGGCTTGTGCGTCGCGTTCGTCAAGGGCTGCGACGTGATCATCGGGCCCGACGACGAGTTGGAGCTGGCCTCCGCCGCGGCCGACGAGCTGACGGAGGTCGCGGCCGAGGTCGGAACCCGATGACGGGCGAGAACATCGCAGGTCTCGTCCTCGCGACCCTGCTGCTGGTGTATCTGGCCGCGGCATTGGTGTTCCCGGAACGCTTCTGATGTCGGCCGCTGCGTGGGCCCAACTCGCGGCCCTCATCCTGCTGCTCGCAGTGACCGCTCCATGGTTGGGGCACTACATCGCGAACGTGTACAACCGGACGCCGTCGCGCCTCGATCGCGTCTTCGACCCGATCGAGCGGCTGATCTACCGCGCCTGCCGTATCGACCCTGAGCGTGAGCAGCGCTGGAACATCTATGCGCTCTCCGTTCTCGCGTTCAGTGTCGTCGGCGTCCTGGTCCTCTACGTCATCCAGCGGCTGCAGAGCGATCTGCCATTCAACCCGACCGACATGGTGAACGTCGCGCCGGCGTTGTCGTTCAACACCGCCGTCAGCTTCATGACGAACACGAACTGGCAGAGCTACGGCGGCGAGAACACGATGAGCCACTTCACCCAGATGGTCGGCCTCACCGTCCAACAGTTCGTGTCGGCCGCCGCAGGCATGGCAGTGATGGTCGCGCTGATCCGCGGCTTGTCGCGTGCCGGTCAGCGCACGATCGGCAACTTCTGGGTCGACCTCATCCGAACGACGCTACGCATCCTGCTCCCCATCGCGTTCGTCTTCGCGGTCATCCTCGTGGCGTGCGGCGTGATCCAGAACAACCACGGCTTCACCACGGTCCATACCGTCGCAGGGTCGACGCAGCAGATCCCGGGCGGGCCGAACGCGAGCATGGAGTCGATCAAGCAACTGGGCACGAATGGCGGCGACTTCTTCAATACGAATTCCGCGCACCCGCTCTCGAACCCCACGAAGATCAGCGACTTCCTCGAGCTCTACGCGATCTTGATCATTCCGTTCGCCCTCGCCTTCACGTACGGGCGGATGATCAAGGACAAGCGCCAGGGCTACGCGGTGTTCGCCATCATGGGTGTGCTCTGGCTCGCGTCCGCCGTCGCAGTGCCACTGCTCGAGTCCGGCGGCAATCCCAGGCTCGACACCGGCGGCGTGACGCAGACGATCAGCGACTCGTCACCGGGCGGAAACATGGAGGGGAAGGAGGTCCGGTTCGGACCCTCGGCCTCCGGTGTCTGGGGCGGGTCGACCACGGGCACGTCGAATGGCTCGGTCAACTCGATGCACGACAGTTACACGCCGCTCGGCGGGCTGGTCGAACTCGGCAACATGAAGCTCGGTGAGGTGAGCCCCGGTGGTGTCGGCGTCGGCCTCAACGGGCTCCTCGTCCTCGTCGTCCTCTCCGTGTTCATCGCCGGCTTGATGGTCGGCCGAACACCCGAGTACCTGGGCAAGAAGATCCAGGCGCCCGAGATCAAGCTGGTGGCGGTCTACATCCTGATCATGCCCGCGCTCGTCATGTTGTTCGTCGCGGGCTCCACGTTCGTGAGCTCCGTGACCGACGTGTCACTCCTCAACCCGGGCGCCCACGGTTTCAGCGAGCTGCTGTACGCGTTCACCTCGGCGGCGAACAACAACGGCTCGGCCTTCGCGGGGATCACCGCCAACACGGGGTGGCTGAACACGACGCTCGGCATCTGCATGCTCTTCGGTCGGTTCTTCCTCTTCATTCCCACGCTGGCCCTCGCAGGATCGGTGGTACGGAAGCGGCGCGTGCCCGCGACGATCGGGACGTTCCCGACCGACACGCCGGTCTTCGTGACGCTCGTGCTCGGCGTCACGGTGATCGTGGCGGCTCTCGCCTTCCTGCCCGCGCTGGCGCTCGGTCCGATCGTCGAGCAGCTCAAGATCTGAA
>JBKPCV010000071.1:0-24862 GCA_046727575.1 Actinomycetota bacterium | reverse complement strand
CCCCTGGATGGTGCGAGAGTTCCAGCGCATCGTTGGCGACGAAGCGCGCGAACAGTGCCGGGCGATCCTCGGCACCGATCCCGACGTCGTCGTCGCGTGCGTGGGTGGCGGCTCCAACGCGATCGGGACCTTTGCGGGCTTCCGCGACACGCGCGCGCGTCTCGTCGGCGTCGAAGCTGCGGGGCACGGGCTGGAGTCCGGCCGGCACGGCGCGTCGGTGAGCCGCGGGGTCCCCGGCGTGCTGCACGGGTCACGTTCGCTCTTCCTACAGGACGAGGACGGCCAGATCCTCGAGGCGCATTCGATCAGCGCCGGGCTCGACTACCCGGGTGTCGGTCCGGAGCACGCTGCGCTGGCCGCGGCTGGGCGGGCGGAGTACGCGTCGGCGACCGACGACGAAGCGATCGCGGGGTTCCAACTGCTCTCGGAGACCGAGGGCATCGTGCCCGCGCTCGAACCCGCGCACGCGATCGGCTGGGTGGCCCGCGAGGCGGGCCGCGCGGTGCCGGGGGGCTGCGCCGTCCTCATCACGCTGTCGGGCCGCGGCGACAAGGATGCGGCGCAGGTCGCGGACCGGCTCGCCGAGCTCGCACCCTGAGCGGTCGGAGATGGGTCTCGAGGCGCACCTCAGGACCCGGCGCGAAGCCGGGCACAAGCTGCTGGTCCCCTACGTCACCGGCGGCTTGGTTGCCGACTGGCTCGAGGTCGTCCACGCGGTTGCCGACGCCGGCGCTGACGCGGTCGAGATCGGGATCCCCTTCTCCGACCCGGTGATGGACGGGGTCACGATCCAGGAGGCGTCCCGTCGCGCACTCGAGCGGGGCGCGACGCCCTCCAACATCATCGCGGCAGCCGGCTCCGACCACTTCGCCGTTCCGCTCGCGGTGATGACGTACACCAATCCGGTCGCGCACATGGGCTTTCGGCGCTTCGCGGCGGCGCTCGCCGACGCGTCCATCGCCGGCGCCATCGTGCCCGACCTGCCGCTCGACGAGCTCGACGGTTGGGGCGACGCGGCCGACGCCGTGGGTGTCGAGACCGTGTTGCTCGCGGCGCCGAACACACCCGACGATCGACTGCACGCCATTTGTGAGCGCTCCCGCGGGTTCGTGTACGGCGTCGCCCTCATGGGCGTGACCGGTGCACGCGACCACGTCGCCTCGCAGGCACGCGAGATCGGCCAGCGGTGCAAGGCGGTCACCAACAAGCCGGTGCTGCTCGGCCTGGGCATCTCCGACGCCGCGCAAGCAGTCGAGGCGAGCCGCTTCGCAGATGGTGTGATTGTCGGGAGCGCGTTGGTAGCGCGGCTGCTCGACGATGGCGGCGCCGACGCCGCGTACGCGTTCGTGGCGGACCTTCGCCAGGCGCTGGACGCCGGACCGCCCGAGTGATCAAGTACCTCGGCTCCAAGCGGCGTCTCGTGCCGGTGCTCGCGCGTGTCTGTGAGGAATCGAGCGCGCGTACCGCGCTCGACCTCTTCACGGGCACGACACGCGTCGCGCAGGCGTTCAAGGAGCGCGGAGCACACGTCACCGCGGTCGACACTGCGCGGTATTCCGAGGTGTTCGCGCGTTGCTACGTCGAGACTGACGCGATCGACGTCGACAAGGATGACCTCGAGGACGCGCTCGCGCACTTGCGGTCGCTGCCTGGCGAGCGCGGCTACGTCACCGCGACGTTCTGCGAGCAGTCACGCTTCTTCCAGCCGTTCAACGGCGAGCGGATCGATGCGATCCGCGACGCGATCGAACGCGAGTACGCGTCCACGCCGCTGCACCCGGTCCTGTTGACGAGCCTGATCGAGGCCGCCGACCGCGTCGACTCCACCGCGGGTGTCCAGATGGCCTACGTGAAGGACTGGGCCCCTCGCTCCTACCGGCCGCTCGATCTCCGCACGCCCTCGCTCCTCGTGGGATCCGGGCGCGCGGTCCGTGCCGACGCGCTCCGAGCGGTGGACGCGTTGGGGGAGTTCGACCTCGCCTACCTCGACCCGCCGTACAACCAGCACCGCTATTACACCAACTATCACGTGTGGGAGACCTTGGTGGCATGGGACGCGCCCGACCACTACGGGGTGGCGTGCAAGCGAGTCGACGCGCGTGACCCCGCGACCGGGAGTGCGTTCAATCGCCGCCGCGAGATGTCGTGCGCGCTCCGCAGCATCGTGTCGAAGGTACGGGCGCGGGTGCTCGTGCTCTCGTACAACGACGAGTCCTGGGTCGACGTCGACGAGCTGCGGGAGATCTGCAGCGTGCGGGGATCGGTCGAGGTGCTCGCGTTCGACTCGAAGCGCTATGTCGGCGCGCAGATCGGGATCCACAACCCGAGCGGCGAGCGGGTCGGTACCGTCTCGCACGTGCGCAATCTCGAGTACCTCTTGCTCGCGGGCGAGCGCCCCGACGTGCGGCGGCTCGCGGCGGCGGCACGATCGGCGGCGCGGGGTGGCTGACCGATCGGTGGTTCACAAGGTCGCCGGGTGCGACCTCTGCGAGGCGGCGCGCATCACGCCGTGGTTCCACGAGGACGACGTGTGCTGGATCGCCGAGTGCGAGATCTGCTCCGTGCCGATGGTCGTGTGGCGCTCGCACGGCATCACGCCGCCGGACCGCGACCTCGCCCACATGCTCGCACAGCTCGCCAGGGTCGCCGGTGACGTCTTCACCGTCGAGCACTGGGTGGACGACAACATGCGCAACATCCCCGACCACTACCACGCGCATGCGCGTCCGCGGGGCGGCTTCTTCGGGCACGGCTTCCGCCGTGCCGATCACGCTCAGTAACCCGGCGCACCCGAGCTGGCCGACGAGTTCGTCGCGGAGCCCGACACGCTCGCGCCCGCCTTGGTGAAGACCGCGCCGACCATGCCCTGTGACTCGTGGAAGGTGCAGTGGAACTGGAACGCCTCACCGCTCGACGGCACCGTGATCGTGAACTTCGCGGTCTTCCCGGGCTGGAGCTCCTTGTCGACCGAGAGCGCGTCGGATGTGAAGGTGTGTGGGAGCGACCCTTCGTTCTTCGCGGTGATCGCGATCGTCTGGCCCGCCTTCGCTTTGATGAAGGTCGGCTTGAAGTACTTGTCGTCGAGCTCTTCTTCGATCTTGGCGTTCGTCTTCCCGCTGACGTTCTTGGTGCCCTTGTTCGTCACCTTCTCGCCCACGTCGACCGGCGCCTTGGCCGCCGCACTGACCGGCGCGTCGGCGAACACGAACACCACGGCGGCGACGGCCGCCACGCTCAGGATCTTCCGCATCGAGGCCTCCTCCGGGTCTGCAGGTGGTACGCACGACGCCGCCCGTGAGATTGTCCGCGGCGGCGGATACTGTGGCGCCAGCAATCCCCGGGCCTCCCGACCTCGTAGACCTTATGTGGTCCGTTTCCGACGACGCGCTTGTGGCCGGTCTCGCGGCCGACGATCAGGATGCCGCGTCGGCGTTTGTCCGGCGCTTCCAGCGGCGCGTCTTCGGCCTTGCGCGCACCATCGTCGGCGACGACCGCGCCGCCGAGGACATCGCCCAGGAGGCCTTCCTTCGGGCGTGGCGCCACGCGGCCGCGTACGACCCGCGGCGGGGCAGCGTGGTGGGCTGGCTCCTCACGATCACCCGCAATCTGGCGATCGACGCAGTGCGCGTCCGCCGGCCGACCAGCTTCGATCCGGTCTTCCTGATGGGGCTCGACCGCGAATCGGCCGAGCGGGAGCCCGACGTCCTCGCGCAACTCAACGACGACACGGCCCGACTGCGTGTGGCCTTGGCGCGGCTCCCCGACGAGCAATGCCGAGCGATCGTCCTGGCCGGGCTGCTCGGGTACACCGCTCGCGAGGTCGGCGAGATCGAGGACATCCCGCTCGGCACGGCCAAGACGCGGATCCGCACGGCCATCCTGCGCCTCCGGACGGCGCTCGTCACCGAGGAGCGCGCTGAATGAGCGCCTACTCGTGTGCCCAGCTCCACGAGGTCGCACCCGAGCTGGCCCTCGGCGTGCTCGGCGGCGCGGAACGCGCCGAAGCCATCATCCACGTCAATGGATGCGCACGCTGCCAGGCACTCGTCAACGAGCTCACCGAGGTCGCGGACGCGCTCCCGATGCTCGCGCCGGAGCACGAGCCACCACCGGGGTTCGAGCAGCGAGTGCTCGCTGCTGGACGCGCACGGCGACGGCGGAGCGTGCGGCGCTGGGTCGCGTCGATCGCGGCGGCCGCGGCCGCGGCAGCCATCCTGAGCATCACGATCGTGCGCGTGGTCGATGCGGGCAACGACTCGCCGGCCGCCGCTACGCGGAAGCCGGTCGAGGCCCGGATGGTCACAATGGTGGGCGACTGGCCTGCGGGCTGGGCCTACGTCACGAACGCGCACTCCGTCGCGGTCGCCGTCAACTACAACAACTTCCCGTCCGGTGACTACCGAGTCGTCGTGACGCCGCGCGGTGGCACGAGCGCAACGATCGACACGATGCACGTGGACCAAGGGCGGGGTTCGTCGACCGGCGTCAGCGCCAAACCGTTGCGCGGGGGAAGCACGATCGAGCTCGTCGACCCGAGCGGCACGCACGTCTGCCGTGGAACGGTCGGCGCCGCTGCATAGGCTGCGGCACCCAACCCGAGTCGATCGGAGAACACGAATGCGAACGGTCCGGCTGCTGGCGGTGACGACACTCATTGCGTCGGGGCTCGTGGTGCTGGTGCCGTCCGCCAGCGCGTCCGCCGCGACCACACCGAAGGTCTGCGAGACGTTCACCCGGCTCAACAAGGAGCTCGACAGCCTCGACCCGACCGATAAGAACGGCAACTTCAATCGTGAGGCGCTGCAGAACGCGGCCGCGACGTTCCGCAGCGCCGCCAAGGATGCACCGAAGAAGGTGAAGTCGGCGATGCGGACGATCGCCAACGTCTACGACGACATCGGCAACGAGAACAACGTCACCGGCGCGGTCAGCGCGTTCGCCAAGAACGCGAAGAAATACAGCAAGGCGATCGCCACCTGGTCGTCGTACATCGTGAAGAACTGCGGCGGGAGCTAGCCGCCCGACTTTCGGCTGGGCGTTCCCGTGGGACTGACGTCGTCGAGTTCCCGCGCGACGGTTTCGGGGAGTCGAGGGACGAGCAGCACGGCCGCGATCAGCGTCGGCACACCGCAGATCGCGATGCCGGCACCGAGGCCGCCCATCACGTCCTGCAACTGCGTCGCCAGCACGAGGCCGGTGGCCGATCCCGCCACTCCGGCCACGAGGATCATGCCGTTGGAGGTGCCGCGCACCTCGGTGGGAAAGAGTTCGGCGTCGAGGGTGCCGAGCGCGAGTGCCGCGGAGGCCGCTGCGACAATTGCGATCGTGGGGGCGACCCAGAGCAGCACGTCGTCCGATGCCAGGAAGAACGTCATCTGGAACGCGGTCGCCAGCAAGAGCCCTAACACCGCGACAGGACGGCGGCCGTGGCTCTCCGCCAAGCGCCCGGCCACCAGGACGCCGACGACGCCAGGAACGCCGGCGGTGACGGTGCGGAACAGCGCGACGTCGGAGTTCGAGAAGTCGTGCGCGCGCGTGAGATACCGGTTCGTGAGCTGCGACGACGGCGCGGTGAACATGTTCGTGATGAACGCGACGACGGCGAGGAGCAGGAAGCGCGATCGGTACGCCGCGACGAACACCGCGCCGACGCGACCGCGCCGCACCGACCGCCGCACCACCGACGTGTAGCGGTGTGTCTCGAGCAACTGCCGGGCGATGACAGGGAGGAGAAGGACGGCGGCTGCGCTCGCCAGGAACGAGATGCGCCAGCCGTAATCGTCCAAGTCGGCGAGCGGCAGGAAGGCGACGGACAACCCCACCCCGACACCGAGGGCGAGGGCGAACATCGCGGCCGCGAACGCCCGCGCACCTTCGGGTGCTTCTTCGACCGTGGCGATTCCGGCGACGATGAGGCACGCGTTCACGAATGCGCGCGTCAGGAGTTGCGCACCGGTGAACACCTCGAAGCTCGGCGCGAGCCCCGCAAGCGCGTTGGCCGCACACGCGCCGGCGAGCGAGGCGAGGATCAGGCGTCGGCGGCCGAGGCGGTCGGCGAGGGCGAGCACAACCAGCGAGACGAGCACACCCGCGCGGGCGATCGCGAGCGCGAGCCCGAGCGCCTGATCGGACTCGTCGAAGGTGGTGGTGACCGCGTCGCCGTTCTGGGTGAGCAGCGCGCCACAGAAGTTCGCGAACACCGCGACGACCGCGAGCGCGGCGACACGCGAGGCCTGTTCCGCCGTGAAGGCGACCGGCGGGACGATCGGCGAGCGACGCGGGTGTCGCGGCGGATCGGCGCCGAGCAGCGTCGCCCGCACTCGATCGACCAGATACTCGAGCTCCGCGCGGGCGGCGAGCCACGCTTGGAGCTCTACGAACCAGCGGAAGAACGGTACGTCGTAGTGGCCTCGAGCCTCGAGGTGAAGCATGGAGCCGACGCCGTCCTCCGAGGGCGCGACGGTTGCGACGATCGTCGTCCCGGCGAACGGGACGGCGGGGAACGGTTGCTCGGACGACGCGAGGACAGAATTGCTCGAGAGGGCTTCGCGTACCGCTGCGGTCGGCGCGTCGATCGTGACGAGCACGGAGCGCCGCACGTGCGGCATGCTACGGCGTACCCCCGTCACGAGGAGAGGCAGAGATGGCGACACTCGCGCCCGGCAACCGGGCTCCGGCGTTCACGCTCGTCGACCAGAGCGGCAAGAAGGTGAAGCTTGCCGACTTCAAGGGCAAGAAGGTGGTCGTGTACTTCTACCCGAAGGCCGGCACTCCCGGATGCACCACGCAGTCGTGCGCGCTACGCGACGCCGAGCCCGATCTCAAGAAGCTGAAGGCGAAGGTGATCGGCATCAGCCCGGACGCACCGGACAAACAGAAGAAGTTCGACGAGAAGTACGGCCTCGGTTTCCCGCTGCTCGCCGACACCGAGCACACGGTGGCGGAGAAGTACGGCGTGTGGGGCGAGAAGACGAACTACGGGCGCAAGTTCATGGGTATCATCCGGTCCGCCTTCGTCATCGACGAGAACGGCAAGATCGCGGGCGCCTTCTACAAGATCTCCCCGAAGGACACCGTCCCCAAGGTGACGCAAGTACTCGAGGCGTAGCGTCCCCACACCCAACTTGCGTCAATTCACCGCGCTATACGCGAGGAAATGACGCAAGTTGGGTTCGGGTCAGGCGCCAATGGCGTGGAAGCCGCCGTCGACGTGCACGACCTCGCCGGTGGTGGCAGGAAACCAGTCGGAGAGGAGCACGACGCAGGCCTTGGCGATCGGCTCGGCGTTCCTCGTGTCCCAGCCGAGCGGTGCCCGCTCGTTCCACACGTCCTCGAACACCTCGTAACCCGGGATGCTGCGCGCCGCCAAGCTCCGTGCCGGACCGGCCGCGACGAGGTTCACGCGGATGCCTCGCTTCCCGAGATCGCGAGCCAAGAACCGCGCGACCGATTGCAACGCCGACTTGGCGACGCCCATCCAGTCGTACACCGGGAACGCGCGCGTGCTGTCGAAGTCGAACCCGACGATCGAGCCGCCGTCGGACATGAGCGGCAAGGCCGCCACCGCGAGCGCCTTCAGCGAGTAGGCCGACACCTGCAGCGCGACCGCGACGTCCTCCCATGGAGCATCGAGGAAGCCGCCGCCGAGGCACGACGGAGGCGCGAACGCGATCGAGTGCACGACGCCGTCGAGCCGGCCGCCGACCCGCTCGGCCAGTGCGTCGAGATCCGCCTGGTTGCTCACGTCGAGCTCGACGATCGCGGGTTTGGCCGGCAGCCGCCGCGCCGCGCGCTGGGTGATGCTCATGACGCGCCCGAACGAGCTGAGCACGACGTCGGCGCCCTCCTCCTGGGCGATCCGCGCCACCGGGAAGGCGAGCGACGACTCGTTGGTGATGCCGGTGACCAGGATGCGCTTGCCCTCGAGCAACATGACCCCTCCCGGAGGCCTACAGCGGCGTGTTCGAGTGGCGCCGGTGCGGCTGATGCTCACGCTTGGTCACGAGTCGCTGCAGCGCGGCCGCGAGCGCACGCCGCGTGTCGGTTGCTGCGATGACATCGTCGACGTAGCCGCGCTCCGCGGCGATGTACGGATTGAGGAAGCGCTCTTCGTACTCCGCCGTCAGCTCAGCCTCGACGCGGGCGCGTTCGTCGGCGTCGTCGATGCTCTCGAGTTTGCGCCGGTGGATGATGCGGACCGCCGGTGGGGCGCCCATCACCGCGATCTCGGCCGTGGGCCAGGCGACGCACCAGTCGGTGCCGAGTCCCCGGGAGTCCATCACGACGTAGGCGCCGCCGTACGCCTTGCGCAGCACGACGCACAGGCGCGGCACCGTGGACGCGGCGTACGCGTGGAGCAGCTCCGCACCGTGGCGAATGATGCCTCGCCATTCCTGGTCGGCGCCGGGCGCATAGCCGCTCGTGTCGACGAACGTGATCAGCGGGATGTTGAAGCAGTCGCACCACTGCACGAAGCGTGCGGCCTTGCGCGCCGCCTCGATGTCGATGCGACCCGCGAACTGCGCTGGCTGGTTGGCGATGACGCCGACCGAGCGCCCATCGAGCCTTCCTAGCCCGGTGACCATGCTCGGTGCATAGGAAGGCCGCAGCTCGAAGAAGGACTCTTCGTCGAGCACGTCGGTCACGACGTCGCGAACGTCATACGCCGCCGTCGCGCGCGCGGGAACCACGGTTGCCGCGCGCACACACTCGCGGTCGGCAGGATCGCCATACGACAGGATCGGCGGATCCTCGAGATGGTTCGACGGGAGATAGCCCAGCAACGCGCCGGCCGCGACCAGCGCGTCGTCCTCGTCGTCGACGACCAAGGCCGCAAGGCCGCTCTGCCGGTCGTGGACTGCTGCGCCGCCCAGCTGATACCGGTCGATGGCCACGCCGGTGAACGCGACGACGACATCCGGACCGGTCACGTACGCGAACGCGTCGGCGGTCATGATCACGTGGTCAGCGATGCCGAGCAACAGCGCGGGGCCCGACACTGCCGGGCCGACGAGCAGGAGCACAACCGGTACGACGCCCGACGCGTCGGCGAGTGCCTTCGCGACGCGGCCCCATGCGTGCAGGGCAGCCACGCCCTCGTTCACGTCCGCGCCCGAGCTGGCCACTCGGCCGACGAGTGGGATCCCAAGATCGGTCGCGAGCCGCACCGCACGTTCGACGGTCTCGCCCTCGGGTGTCCCGATCGCCCCGCGGTGCTTCCCGCCTTCGAGGCTGAACCAGCTCACGGATCTGCCGTCGAGCTGGCGGAGCGTCGCTTCGACCGCCTCACTCCGGTGCCCGAAGATGGGCGTCGGCGCGCCGAGGTCGGTCACGCGGTCGTCAAGAAAGGTCTGCCGGGGCGAGGATGAGCGTGGCGTTGTGTCCGCCGAACCCGAAGGAGTTCGACAGCACAGGCGCGGGTGCGAGCGGGCGGGGCTCGCCGCCGACGACGTCGAGCTGGATGTCGTCGCCGATCTGCGTCAAGTTCGCCGTGGGCGGCACGAGGCCCTCCCGGATCGAGAGCAGCGCGATCGCGGCCTCGGCCGCGCCGGCGCCGCCGATCATGTGCCCGGTGACGCCCTTCGTCGACGTGACCGGAGGCGGATGGTCCCCGAACACCTTGCGGATGGCCTCCGCCTCGGAGGCGTCGTTGAGCGGCGTCGACGTGCCGTGGGCGTTCACGTGCCCGATCGCGGACGCTGGCAGACCGGCGTCGTCGAGCGCGAGCTGCATGCATACGGCCGCGCCTGCACCCCCGGGTGACGGCGCGGTGATGTGGTACGCGTCGCCGTTGCGGCCGTAGCCGATCACCTCGCCGTAGATCCTCGCACCGCGTGCTACCGCGCGTTCGAGGGTCTCGAGCAACAGGAATGCCCCGCCCTCCGCCATGACGAAGCCGTCACGGTCAACGTCGAACGGGCGCGACGCGTGCTCGGGATCGTCGTTGCGCGTACTGAGGGCACCCATCCGCGCGAAGGCTGAGATCGTGAGCGGAGTAATGCCTGCCTCGCTACCACCGGCCACCACCGCGTCGGCAGTTCCGTCGCGGATCAAGCGCGCGCCCTCACCGATCGCGTGCGTGCCGGCGGCACAAGCGGTGGCGATGCACATGTTGGGACCCGTCCAGCCGAAGTTGATCGAGATCGCGCCCGCGGTCGCGTTCGGCATCATCATCGTCACGAAGAACGGGCTGACACGACTCGCCCCGCGCTCCAGGAACACGCCCTCGTTGATCTCCATCGATTCGAGACCACCGACGCCGGTCGCAGCGATCACGGCGCAGCGGCTGGGATCGGCCCCGAGCTCGCCGGCATCCGCGAGCGCGTCGGCGGCCGCGGCGAACCCCAGTTGCGTGACGCGATCCTGACGGCGGACCTCCTTCGGCCCGAAGTAGGGCGTGCCGTCGAAGTCGTGCACCTCGCTGGCGATCTGCACCGGGAGCGCGGACGCATCCCACCGGCTGATCCGGTCCGCAGTCGGTCGACCGGCGCACACGGTCTCCCACATACTCGCGAGGTCGTTCCCGGCGGGCGTCTTCACGCCGATGCCGGTGACCGCGACCCGCGGCCGTCCACGAGCGTCGACGAAGGCTTGGTCGGTCATGTCTTGGCGTCGACCTTGGCCATCACCAGGTCGACGGCGTTGCCGACGGTCGCGACGTTCTCGAGGTCTTCCTCGGGCACCTGGATCTCGAACCGCTCCTCGAGCTCCATCACGAGCTCGACGAGGTCGAGGCTGTCGGCGTCGAGGTCTTCCTTGAACTTCGCGGTCTCTACTACCTGATCGGGCTCAACGCTGAGCACCTCGACGGCGACCTCTCGCAGCGCGGAGAACGCCTCGTCACGTTCCATCGTTCCTCCTGTAGCGGGTCGGCAGGTCCGGTCAATGCCCCATGCCCAGCCCGCCGTCCACGGGCACGAGGGCGCCGGTGACGTACCCGGCCGAGTCGGAGCACAAGAAAGCGACGACCGCGCCGACCTCCTCGGGCGTGCCGAGTCGCCCGAGCGGCACCGTTTCCGTTGCCCAGGCGCGCCACGCGTCGGGCAAGGCGTCGGTCATGGCGGTCACGATAGGTCCGGGGGCAACGGCGTTGCAGGTGATGCCGCGCGGAGCCAGCTCACGGGCTACCGACCGCGTGAGGCCCAGGAGCCCGGCTTTCGCGGCCGCGTAGTTGGCCTGTCCGGCCTGTCCGGCCTGGCCGCTCACGGACGACACGTTGACGATCCGACCGAATCGCGCCCGCATCATCTTGGGCGTCGCGCGCCGGATCGTGTGAAAGGCGCCCGTCAAGTTCGTGCGCAGGACCGACTCCCACTGGTCGTCCGTCATACGCGCCACGAGGCCGTCGGCCGTGATCCCGGCGTTGTTGACGAGCAGCTCGACCGGCCCCAGCGTGTCCTCGACTTCACTGAACGTGCGATCGACGGACGACGTGTCCGCGACGTCTGTCTTGACTGCGTGTGCTTCTCCGCCCGCTTCCTCCACCGCAGCCTGCGTCTCTTTCGCTCCGTCGTTGTCGGACAAGTAGCAGAACGCGACGTGGTGGCCTGCCTGCGCGAGCGCGAGCACGCAGGCGCGGCCGATACCTCTCGAGCCCCCGGTCACGAAAGCTGTGCGCGGCGCGGTCACACGCGGCCCCACCGGAGCAGGGCACTGCCCCATGCCATCCCGGCTCCGAATCCTGACAGGAGTACGAGGTCGCCGTCGTTGACGCGACCGTCGTCGGCAGCTTCGGCGAGCACGAGCGGGATCGACGCGGCGCTCGTGTTGCCGTACCGATCGATGTTCACGAGGGTCCGTTCGAGCGGGATGCCGAGCCGGGCGGCCGCGGCTTCGATGATACGGACGTTCGCCTGATGGGGTGCGAACCAGGTGACGTCGCCGATCGAGACCCCGGCGCGGTCGAGAGTGGTCTGCGCCGACTCGATGACGATGCGTACGGCGCGGCGGAACACCTCCTGTCCTTGCATCCGAATGAAGTGCTCGCGGTGCGCGACCGTCTCGGCGGACGTCGGGAGACGGCTCCCCCCCGCCGGAACCTCGAGCAGGCTGGTTGCAGAGCCGTCGCAGCCGAGCTGCCATGCGAGCATCCCGGGCCCGTCGTCGGGCGACGCGCTGAGGACGAACGCGGCGGCGCCGTCCCCGAAGAGGATGCAGGTCGAACGGTCGAGCTGGTCCACGAGGCGGCTCAGCGTCTCGGCCCCGATGACGAGCACGTGCTGCAGGTTTCCAGCCGCGAGCATCGAGGAACCGATCACGAGCTCGTAGACGAAGCCGGCGCAACCAACATTGATGTCGAACGAGCCGCAGCGGATGCCGAGGCCGTCACCGACGAACGCACCGGTGTGCGGGATGAGTTGCTCGGGGCTCGCCGTCGCGATCACGAGGAGGTCGATCGCGTCGGGCGTCAGGCCCGCGTGCTTGATCGCGGCCGCGCCGGCCTCGACCGCCAGACTCGCGGTGGTGTCGCCCGGGCCGGCGACCCGGCGCTCACGGATGCCGGTGCGCTCGACGATCCACTGGTTCGTCGTGTCGACGCGTTGCTCCAGTTCGGCGTTCGTCAGGCGGTACTCGGGGAGCGCGGTACCCCAACCTGCGAGGCAGGCGCGCATACCTAGGCGACCCGGAGCCAGGCGACCGGCTGGCCCTCGCGGAGACGTTCCCCGGGGTGGACGAGCATGCCCACGAGTTTGCCGCGAAACGGGCTGCACACCGGGATCGAAGTGCCCAGGGCGTCGAGCAGCCCGACCGCCTGGCCCTCGTCGACCAGGGCGCCCTCGTCGATGTCGTCGAGCGGACGGAAGATCCCCACCGACGGGGCGATGATCACCCGCTCGGGGACGAGGAGCCCCTCGCCGTGGGTCAGGAGTGCCTCCATGGTTCGTGCAACCTCTCTCAGCCGATCGGCAGGTCGTGGGGGATGTCGTCGGGCACCGAGACGTTCCGGACGGTGACGCCCCGAGCGCCGCGCCTGGCGAGCGCGGCGAGCATCGATCCGTGTCCGACTTCGAGGAACGTGTCGGCGCCGGCCCCGACGAGCGTTTCCATGGTCGAGCGCCACAGCACCGGCTTCGAGACGTGGCGCGCCAGGCGCTCCCGCCAGCCTTCGCCGTCGGCGTATCCGCGCGCGTCCTCGTTCGACACTACCGGAACCGACGACGCCGAGAACGTCACCGCCGCGAGCTCGCGCTCGAGGGCATCGCTCGCTTGGCGCATCAGCGGTGTGTGGAACGCGCCGCCGACGTTGAGTGGCGTGACCCGCTTCACGCCGATGTCGCGCGCGCGTGCCGTTGCGGCTTCGACGCCCTCCGGCGAGCCGGCGATGACGAGCTGTCCGGGCGCGTTGTCGTTGGCGATCCAGCACGCATCGGGCGCGGCCTCGCATGCGGCGTGAGCCTGTACCGGTGTCGCGCCGAGGAGCGCCGCCATGCGACCGGGACGGGCGTCGGCCGCGGCCTGGGTCTGCTCCGCGCGTCGAGCGGCAAAACGGATCCCAGCGTCGAACGGCAGCACGCCCGCGGCGATCAGCGCGGTGACTTGCCCGAGCGAGTGACCCGCGAATGCGACCGGCACGTCCGGGATGGGCTGGAGCGCCTCCCAAGCCACGAGTGAGGTGAGGAGCACGGCGAGCTGGGCCTCGCGAGTCCGGGCGAGGGTGTTGTTGTGTGCGTCGATGACCAGATGCGCGAGTGGCTCATCGAGCGCGGCTTCCGCCCGTTCGACGACCGACCACGCCGCGTCGTCGCGCCAGGGCTCGGCCATACCAGGTTCCTGCGTCCCCTGACCGGGGAAGACGACGGCGACGCCCACACTCTGCACTCCGCTTGGGGGTTGACTCACTCCGACCCCCCGGCGCGCGACGTGGTTACATCCGCGCCGGGGGTTCGTGACAGTGTGTGTGATTACTCAGAGGTAACGTCGATTACTCAGCAGTAACCGCGCGAGCGCGTGCTCGCGCTCGAATCAGGAAACTCGTGACGCATCCGGACTCGGCGACGCTGATCGCACTACTGCCGCACCGTCCGCCGTTCCGATTCGTCGACGCGGTCGACCAGTTCGTGCCGGCGCGGTCGATCGAGGCTCGTTACCGCGTGACCGGTGACGAGGCGTTCCTCGCCGGCCACTTCCCCGACAACCCCGTGCTCCCCGGCGTGATCCAGCTCGAGGCACTCGCGCAGGCGGGCGCCATCGCCTTGCTCGCAGACGACCGGTACGGAGGAAAACTGCCGCTGTTCGGTGGTGTGGAGAAGGTCCGGTTCCGAAGGATCGTGCGACCGGGTGACGAGCTGCTCCTCACGGTCGAGCTCGAGCGCCTCAGCGCCCGCGGCGGCTGGGGCGCGGGACGCGCGTCCGTCGACGGAGAGACGGCCTGTGAGGCGCGGCTGTTCTTCGCCGTGGCCTGAGGGCAGTCCGGACTAGCGCTCGTCGAGATCGCGCAGGTCGGCGAAGTCCGCCTTCTCGTGTCGATCGAAGTCGTTCAGGTCGGTGACGCGGGCGGTCGGCATCTCGCCCGTCTCCTCCTCGGGATTGGGGCGGTGCAAGAGGATGCGGGTCTCGACGTCGCGGTCGAGGGGAGGCTCCTCGCGGACGCGTCGCCAGGGAGCCACGACGATGAGCACGAGGACTGCAATCGACGCGATCGCGATGATCAGGAGCACGGTGGTCGTGAATTCCAACGCGAGGGGAGGCTGCACCCTTGCATTATCGCGGTTGACCTCGCCTCGGTGGTACATCGAGAGCTAGCGGTCGGCCACAGACCAACCCGAAGCCTAAGGTCGTGCGAGTGCGACGGCGTGTGCTGACTCGGCGGCTCGTGTCGATCCTGCTCCTCACCGTCGTCGTCACCGGTGTGGCGTGGATCGGCCTGTCGGCCCAGGTCTTCGGTGGGTTCCAGCGTCGTGCCACGGACGCGCTCTTTCCCGGCGCGCCGACAGACCGTCATGTCGCGGTCGTCGGTATCGACCGGGCGTCCATCAAGGCGTTCAACGACCCGCTTCCCTGGCCCCGTTCGCGCATGGCTGACCTCACCGATCGCCTCGTCGCCGCCGGGGCGAAGGCGATCGTGTTCGACCTGGTGTTCTCTCAGCAGTCCGACGACGCCGCCGGGGACGCGCAGTTTGCCCAGTCGGTGGCGCATGCCGGCAATGTCGTGTTCGGCGAAGGGATTCCCAAGACACGTCCGGGCAAACGCGGCCGGCCGGCCCGTGCGCTGCAACAAACCGGTCTCTACGAACCCTTCGCGCAGAATGCGGCGGGCATCGGGCACGTGCAGGTGAGCCAGGACCCGGCGGACGGTGTGGTGCGCAGCATCCCGCTTGTCTTCGAGACAAGCGACGGCGCCTTCCTCCCAGCGTTGTCGGTCGCGGCCGTGATGCAACTGCGCAGCGTCGACAGCCCGATCATCGTGCGACCCGACGGTGTGCAGGTCGGCAACCGACTTATACCGACCGCGCGCCAGGCGTCGATGACCCTCAACTTCTCGGACGCGCTCTCGGACCCGGCGACCGCGATCTCCGCGCGCGACGTCCTCGACGGCTCGCTCGATCCGAAGAAGGTCGCCGGCAAGGTCGTGTTCATCGGTGCGACTGATCCGTTGTCGGGCGACGTGCGGCTCGCGCCGACCAACAAGTCGTCGCGACTCCCGGGAGTGTTCCTGCACGCGAATGCAGCGAACACGATCCTCACAGCGACATACCTCGAGTCGCCGAGCGACACGTCCACGTTGCTGTGGGTGGCATTGCTCACGGTCCTGGTCGGACTCGCGGTGCTGATGCTCCCGTTGTGGCTGTCCCCGCTCGTCGCGCTCGTGTTGGGCTTGGCCTATCTCGTGTTCGCGATCTGGCGGTTCGACCACGGCGAGATCAACAACATCATCTACCCGCTCATCGCCATCGCCGCCGCCTTCATGGGGGCAGTCGTCCTGCGCTACTTCGGCGAAACGCGTCAGCGTCGGCGCGTCACCACGCTGTTCTCCCAGTACGTGCCGTCGACGGTCGCGCAGCGGCTGGTCGACGAAGACCGTGCGGAGCTCGCCGTCGACGGACAGCGGCTCGACATGACGGTGCTGTTCTGTGACCTGCGAGGGTTCACCGCCCTCTCGGAGAGCCTGTCGCCGTCGACCGTCCGGGTGATGCTCGACCATTACTACGACCGTGTGACCGAGCTCGTGCTGTCGATGCGCGGAACGTTGATGAAGTACGTCGGTGACGAGGTGTTCGCCGTGTGGGGTGCGCCGATCCCGACGAACGATCACCCGTCGCAAGCTCTTGCCTGCGCGCTCGCGATCCAGGATCTCACTCCCGAGCTGAACCGCGAGCTGCTCGAGCGCGACGCGCCTGAGGTGTCGTTCGGCATCGGGCTGAACACGGGCGAAGCGGTTGCCGCCCACTTCGGGGGCCGCCGGCGCCGGCAGTACGACGTGGTGGGTGACACCGTGAACGTCGGCGCGCGGCTGTGCTCGATCGCGGGACGCGGCGAGATCATCCTCTCCGATCAGGTGCTGAACCGCATCGCCTCACCGCCGCCGGTGGAGCCGATCGGGCACGTCGAGCTGAAGGGCGTGAGCCGCGAGCTTCGACTCTGGCGCGTGATCACCTCGGGTGCTCGTGGAGTGCCCGACGTGACCGATGATGTGTCGGCGGCGCTACCCCATGAACCGGGTGTCGTCGCTGCCGAGCGCACTCGAGCCACTGGGATGAGTGGAGGGCGATCATGACCGAGGGCATCGATCTCGAGCAGCGGATCGCGCTGCTCCGACGGGTCTGGCTGTTCTCGGCATGCGACGACCACGAGATCGAGCAGATCGCGGCGATGGCGCAGGCGCGCGTGGTCGATGCGGGCACGCAGGTGACCATGGAGGACGAGCCTGGCCTCGATTTCTTCGTGATAGCTGAGGGGGACGCCGTCGCGACGGTCGACGGCGACGAGGTAGGACGGATCGGCGCCGGCGGCTTCTTCGGTGAAATGGCATTGATCGACGGCGGTGAGCGGGTCGCCACCGTCACGGCGCAGACCCCGATGCAGCTGCTCGTGCTCGGCCGTCACGAGTTCAACGAGATGCTCGCGATCGCGATGCCGTCGATCGCGCCGAAGCTGCTCACGGTGGTGGGCGCACGCATGCGCGCCCTCGACCGTCACGCCGGCGTGCAGTCGACGCTCGGACTCTAAAGCCGGGTGGACTCGATCGCCTGACTGGCATTGCGTCCGGGGCGACTCCACGACCGTACGCAGGGGGGCGCGCACTCGTCGGAGTCGCCCCGGCGCAATCGCGGCCCCGTCGGGGATCGGCTGGGGCACGACCTCGCTGAGATACCGGTGAGCGACGATGATGGTAGGGCCAAACAATCACGGTGAGCAAGTAAGATCACCGCCATGGCGGTGCCTGCCGAGGCGCTGGGCGACGATCTGGGCCGAGCGCTGACAGCCACGTTCTACGGCCTGTTGCAGCGCATGAAGCAGGACTCGGCGCGGCGTGCAGCCGAGTTCGACATGTCCGTCGCGCAGGTGCGCGCGCTCTACGAACTTCGCGAACCGCTGGCGATGCGCGAGCTCGCCGAGCGGCTCTACCTCGACCCGTCGAACCTGACCGCACTGGTCGACAAGCTCGAGGATCTCGGCCTCGTCGAGCGACAGGCCGACGCCGACGATCGACGTGTCAAGCGACTCGTCATCACTGCCAAGGGCGCGGAGCTGAGTGACCAGATCATCGGCGCGGTCTTCGACCAGACCCCGATGTTCGAGGTGCTCGGCGCGCGCGAGCAGCGCGAGCTGCTGAGCCTCCTCTCCCGCTTGGTGGAGGCCTCCGCAAGCTAGACAGCCGTCGCAGCGCGGAACGCACCGTGACGCTCAGAACACCTCGGGAACGAAGGTTTGTTCGTCGATCGGCGGTCGGACGTAGTTGTCGGGCCCACGCGGCGGCAGCGTCATCGGCAACGAGCTGACATCCTCGTACGGAACCTGTGCCAGCAGGTGACTGATGCAGTTCAGCCGTGCGCGGCGCTTGTCGTCTGCGTTGACCACCCACCACGGCGACAGCTTGGTGTCGGTGTAGCGGAACATCTCGTCCTTGGCTCTCGAATAGTCCGCCCAACGGGCGCGAGCTTCGAGATCCAAGGGGCTCAGCTTCCAACGCTTCTCCGGATCTTCGATACGCGACCGGAACCGGCGTTCCTGCTCTTCATTGCTCACCGAGAACCAGTACTTCACGAGGACGATCCCGGAGTGGATCAGCATCGCCTCGAACTCGGGACACGAGTGCAAGAACTCCAGGTATTCGTCGTCGGTGCAGAACCCCATCACCCGCTCGACACCCGCCCGGTTGTACCAAGATCGGTCGAACAACACGATTTCGCCACCTGCGGGAAGGTGAGCGACGTACCGCTGGAAGTACCACTGTGTCTTCTCTTTCTCGGTTGGTGTACCGAGTGCCGCCACGCGCACGACACGAGGATTCGTGCGTTCGACGATCCGTTTGATGGTCCCGCCCTTCCCTGCGGCGTCCCGTCCCTCGAACAGCACGCAGAGCTTGAGACCTTCTTGGCGAACCCAGTCCTGGAGCTTCACGAGCTCGCGCTGCAGTTTCTGCATGTTCTTCTCGTAGGCACGAAGAGAGAGCTTCGACGAGGGTCGGTCGCTTGCTTCTGGACCAGGTGGCTCGAAATCGTCTGACATCGTCGTCTCACCGTTCGCGGGGCGGCTCGCGTACCCGTTCGCGAGTGGTGCCCGGAGTGGGACTCGAACCCACATGCCCTTACGGGCAATCGGTTTTGAGCCGATCGCGTCAGCCAATTGCGCCATCCGGGCGTACTGCGACGTTACCCGCGTCGCTGGGCGCCGAGCGCGGGCGGCACGCCGAAGGGAGCCGGCCGTAAACTCACGAGGCATGTCGCGGTCGATCCTGCAGCGGCGTCTCGTCGATGTCAGCGAACGTCTGAAGCGAATGCGCGCCGAGCTGTCGGTCACCGAGGAGCAGCTCGCCTTCTTCGAGGAAGAGGCCGAGGAGGTGCGCCTCCGGGCGCTCGTGGCGGAGACGCCGCTGGCCGACGTCGAAGCCCGGGATGCCCGCCGGCACGCCGACGCTCTCGCCCGCCACCGCGACGGCCTCCGCAAGACGGTCCGCGAGCTCGAGGCGGAGCAGGACCACCTGCTCGACCGCATCTCCGCCGAGCTGTCGGCTCGCTGAGCCGCGCACGTGGTCGAGGCGACGCACCGTCGCACCAGAGTCGTCGTCGCGGAAGACGAGGCCATCATCCGGCTCGACCTCCGGGAGCTGCTACAGGAAGAGGGCTACGAGGTCGTCGGCGAGACGGGACGAGGTGACGATGCGGTGCAACTCGTGCGCGACCTGCGCCCCGACCTCGCCATCCTCGACATCAAGATGCCCGGCCTCGACGGGCTGTCGGCGGCACGCTTGATCGCGGGGGAGCGGCTCGCGGCGGTCCTCATCCTCACCGCATTCTCGCAACGTGACCTCGTGGAACAAGCGCGCGACGCCGGCGCACTCGCGTACCTGGTGAAACCCTTCCAGCGGAGCGATCTCGTGCCCGCGATCGAGATCGCGCTCGGACGGTTCGTGGAGCTCGCCGCCCTCGAACGCGAAATCGAGGACCTGCACGATCGGCTCGAAGCGCGCAAGATCGTCGACCGCGCCAAGGGCCGGCTGATGGACACCCATGGGATGAGCGAGCAGGAGGCGTGGCGGTTCCTGCAGCAGCAGGCGATGACGAACCGGGTGCGGGTCGGCGAGATCGCGCAGCGCGTCGTCGACGGCGCGCTGACACCCTGAAACTGTCGTATCCCGGACCTACCATCGGGTCTCGAGAGGCGATTGCGAGAGCGGGAATGATGGCGGAAGGCACCAGAAAGCTGTTGCTCATCGACGGGCTCTCGCTTGCATTTCGGGCCTTCTACGCGCTGCCGACCGACCTCGCCACCCCCAACGGCACCGTCACCAACGCTGTGTTCGGCTTCACGTCGATGCTCGTCAAGGTCCTCACCGACGAGCGGCCGGACGCGATCGCGGTGGTCTTCGACGCTCCCGGCCGCACCTTCCGCGACGATCTCGACGTCAACTACAAGGCCGGCCGCAAGGAAACGCCGGATCTCTTCGTTCCGCAGCTTCCCCTGATCCACGAGGTGGTGGACGCGCTCCAGATCCCGACGCTCGAGATGGACGGCGTCGAGGCCGACGACGTGATCGCGACGCTTGCGGTGCGAGCGGCGGCGTCAGGCACCGACGTGGTCATCGTCACCGGCGACCGGGACGCGTACCAACTCGTGCATGACCCGCACGTCAAGGTCCTCTACAACCGGCGCGGCGTGTCCGACTACGTGCTCTACGACGAAGCCGGCATCGCCGAACGCACCGGCGTCACGCCGCAGCAGTATCCGGAGTACGCGGCGCTCCGCGGCGACCCGAGCGACAACCTCCCAGGGGTTCCGGGCGTCGGCGAGAAGACCGCAGCCAAGCTCGTCGCCACCTACGGCGACCTCGAGGGCATCTTCGAGCACCTCGACGAGTTACCCCCGAGGCAACGGCAGAACCTCGGCGAAGCGCGCGACCGTGTGTTCCTCAACCGTGAGATGTCTCGATTGGTGTGCGACGTCCCGGTCGACATCGAGCCGGGAGAGTTGCGGCAGGGACCGTGGGACCGTGAGCAGGTTCGGGTGCTCTTCGACCAGCTCGCGTTCCGCACGCTGATGCCGCGCCTCCTCGAGGCAGTTGGTGAGGTCGCAGCCGACGCGCAGGCCGAAGCCCTCGACGTCGACGTCGACGTCCTGCGCGACGCCGGTGCCGTCACCGCATACCTGGGGAAGATCGCGTCGAGCGGTGCGCCCTACGCACTCGAGCCCGAGTGGACGGGGGCGGCCGCGGCCAGCGCGCTGCGCGGACTCGGCATCGCGCACGACGACCGCGCCGCATACGTCGACGGCGACCTGTTGCGCGAGCCGTCGGTCCACGACGCGCTCGCTCGGCTCGTTCAGGAAGGTGGTCCGCCGCTCGTCGCACACCGGGCCAAGGAGCTCATGCACGGCATCGACGTCGACGTGCGGTCGCTGCGGCACGACACTGCGGTGATGGCGTATCTCCTCGACCCAGCCGAGGGGAAGTACGTGCTCGACGACCTCGCCTTGCGCTTTCTCGCACTCGAGGTGCGTTCCCCCGATGCTGAGGAAGGGACGCTCGACTTCGACGGCGATAAACAGCGCGAGCACGCGGGCCGCCGAGCCGCAGTCGTCCTCCGCCTCGCGGGAGCGCTCGCCTCCGCGCTCCACGCGCGCGAGCTCACCGACCTCTACCAGCGCTTCGAGCTGCCGCTCGTGCGCGTGCTCGCGAAGATGGAGAAGGCGGGCATCCGCATCGATCGCGCCTTCCTCGACGAGCTCCGCTCGGAGCTTTCGCAGCAGTGCGAAGCGCTCGTCGCGCGGATCTACGCGCACGCGGGTGAGGAGTTCAACGTCAACTCCACGCTGCAGCTGCGCGCCATCCTGTTCGACAAGCTCGGGCTCGTACCGGTGAAGAAGACGAAGACCGGGCCGTCGACCGACGCCGACTCGCTCCAGAAGATGGCGGAGGAGCACCCCATCGTCGAAGACCTCCTCCGCTACCGCGAGGTCGAGAAGCTCCGGAGCACATATGCCGATGCGCTGCCGCCGCTGATCCGCGCCGACGGTCGGATCCACGCCACGTTCAAGCAGACTGATACGACCACCGGGCGCATCTCGAGCGAAGCACCCAACCTGCAGAACGTGCCGGTCCGCACCGCGGACGGCCGAGAGATGCGTCGGGCGTTCATCGCCGACGACGGCGCAGGGCTGCTCACCGCGGACTACTCACAGATCGAGCTCCGGGTGCTCGCGCACCTCGCCGACGACCCTGGTCTCATCGATGCGTTCGAGCGCGGCGCCGACGTGCACACTGCGACGGCGGCGGCGGTGTTCCACGTCCCGGAGTCGAAGGTCGACGACGCGCAGCGGCGCTTCGCCAAGGTCGTCAACTACGGCCTCGCGTATGGGATGGAGGCCTACGGGCTGGGCCAGCGCCTCGACATTGCGACGAGCGACGCCGCCGAGATCCTCGACGCCTACTTCGAGGGCTTCCCCAACGTGAAGAGCTACATGCAACGCACGGTGCGCGAGGCGCGCGAGCGCGGGTACACGACGACGATCTTCGGTCGGCGTCGTCAGATCACCGAGCTCGCGTCCGACAACTTCCGCATCCGTCAGATGGGGGAGCGCATGGCCCAGAACGCGCCGGTGCAGGGCTCGGCGGCCGACGTGTTCAAGCTGGCGATGATCCAGCTCGACGCCGCCCTCGAAGACGCCGGTGTGCGCGCGCAGATGCTCCTCACGGTTCACGACGAATTGGTACTCGAGGTCCCCATAGAGGAACGCACGGAAACGGAGACGCTCGTCCGCGACGTGATGGAGACCGTCACCGAGCTCCGAGTCCCCCTCGTGGTCGACATCGGCTTCGGCCCGACGTGGGCCGAAGCCAAGTAGACCGCACGCTGCGTCACGTACGAGTCGTCGCCCAGGGGACGCGCAGCCAATACGATCCGAAGGGCACAGGACCGTGGAATCGAGGTGGCGGGATGAGCGAGATCGTTGGAGAGGTCGGAACCAAGAAGCTCTTCGAGAACGACCGCGTGATCGTCTGGGAGATGCGCCTCGAGCCGGGCGAGAAGGAGCTCGTCCACGAGCACAAGCGCGACTATCTGATGGTCCAGATCACCGGTGATCGCGTCGCCGCCGACTTCGAGCCGGGCTCCAAAGGCACCTGGAGCGACTTTGCAGGCCAAAGGCTCGAAGGCGATGTCTACAACGGCAACGTGCTGTTCGCGGAGAAGGGTGGCATCGAGGCTGCGGTCAACGTCGGGAACGAGCCCTTCTACGAGATCATCGTCGAGCTCAAGGATTAGACGTTTCGAGTCCGCCACGTGCGAGCCGTGACGACCGAGTCGGGGGGCGGACAGCGTGGCTGGTTCGACGACATCGCCGCCTTCCTCGGACCTGCGTATCTGCGCAACGCCTTCACCAAGGGCACCGAGCAAGAGGTCGAGTTCCTCGTCGAGGCGCTCGGGCTCGAGCCGGACTTGCGCGTCCTCGACGTCGGATGCGGGCCGGGCCGTCACACGCTCGCGCTGGCGAGCCGCGGCTTCGAGGTGGTCGGCGTCGATCGCTCGCCTGACTTCCTCCAGCTCGCCCGTGAGGCGGCCGACGCGGCCAGGCTGACGGCCGCGACGTTCGTCGAGCTCGACGTGCGGGAGCTGGCGTTCGACGCGGAGTTCGACGCGGTGATCTGTCTCTGCCAGGGCGGCTTCGGCCTGCTCGGCGGGCGTGACGAGCCGGCCGTCTTCGAGAAGATCGCCGCCGCGTTGCGACCCGGCGGGCGGCTCGCACTGAGCGCGTTCTCGACGGCCTTCGCCGTACGTTTCCTCGAGGACGGCGAGACCTTCGATCCCGCGACCGGCGTGCTCCACGAACGGTCGGTCGTACGCGACCCGGAGGGGAAGGAGCGCGAGTTCGACCTCTGGACCACGTGCTGGACGCCACGCGAACTCGAGCTGCTCGCTGCGTCGGCCGGCCTCGACGTCGACGCGGTGTACGGCGTCTCTCCCGGGCGTTACCGCGCGCAGCCACCTGCGCTCGATCAGCCGGAGTTGTTGCTCATCGCGCGGTGCCCAATGTTCGCCAAGGGTTGATCGGACCTGTACGCTGTTGCGTTGGGCCTCGTTCAGGAGGCCCGTGAGTCGCGTCGGGCATTCGGTCCGTCGCCCGAGCATCGAAGTTTCTCGTAGGAGCACACTTGTCAGAGCAGGACGCGACGGAGGAGCCGGGAACCTCCGTCCCCGAGGACAGCGGGGTGGCACCAGCACCTGCCCCGGAAGCAGCAGTAGCCGCCACGCCGAGCCAGACCGATCAGGGCGAACCCGACCAGGCCGAGCCCGACGGCCTGGTCGTCCTCGACGACCTGGGCAGTCAGTCGTTCGCCGATGCCGTCGACGCGACCATCGTGGAGTTCGACGACGGTGACATCGTCACCGGCCGCGTGGTGAAGATCGACAGCGACGAGGTACTGCTCGACATCGGCTTCAAGTCCGAAGGCGTCATCCCGTCCCGCGAGCTCTCCATCCGCAACGACGTCGACCCACACGAGATCGTGGCGCTCGACGACGAGCTCGAGGCCCTCGTGCTCCAGAAGGAGGACAAGGACGGGCGTCTCATCCTGTCCAAGAAGCGCGCCCAGTACGAACGAGCGTGGGGCACGATCGAGGAGATCAAGGAGAAGGACGGGATCGTCAAGGGTCCGGTCATCGAGGTCGTCAAGGGCGGGCTCATCCTCGACATCGGGCTGCGCGGCTTCCTGCCCGCCTCGCTCGTCGATCTTCGGCGCGTGCGCGATCTCCAGCCGTACGTCGGCCGCGAGATCGAGTGCAAGATCATCGAGCTCGACAAGAACCGCAACAACGTCGTGCTGTCGCGCCGCGCCTACCTGGAGGAGACGCAGCGCGAGCAGCGCGACGAGTTCCTCGCCAACCTCAAGCCGGGCGAGATCCGCGATGGTGTCGTGTCGTCTGTCGTCAACTTCGGCGCGTTCGTCGACCTTGGTGGCATGGACGGACTCGTGCACGTCTCCGAACTGTCGTGGAAGCACGTCGACCACCCGAGTTCGGTCGTGCAGGTCGGGGACGAGGTCACCGTGCAGGTCCTCGACGTCGACCTGTCGCGGGAACGCATCTCGCTGTCACTGAAGGCCACCCAGCAGGATCCGTGGCAAGAGTTCGCGAGCACGCACGAAGTCGGTGAGCTCGTCTACGGACGCGTCACCAAGCTCGTGCCCTTCGGCGCGTTCGTGCAGGTC
>JBKPCV010000070.1:0-11063 GCA_046727575.1 Actinomycetota bacterium | reverse complement strand
CCGAGTACGTCGGCGGCCACCCGGAGTGCGGCGACGGCAGCAGGGACGCCCGCGTACACCGCGACCTGCATGAGGACCTCGACCAGTTCCTCACCGGAGAGACCGACGTTGCGAGCGCCCGCGAGGTGCGCCCGCAGCTCCTCGTGGTGGCCGAGGGCCGCGAGCATGGCGACCGTGATCATCGAGCGGTCGCGCACCCGGAGCCCCCGGCGCGACCAGATCATCCCGAACGCCGTCTGCTGGACGTAGTCGAAGAAGTCGGGCGCGAGCTGCGCCGCAGGGAACTGCCCCCCTGCGCTCGTTCGCGTCGCGGGCCACAGCTGGCCCTGGATCTCCCGGCCGGCGGCGCGGAGCTCTTCGGTGGTCGCCATGTGACTGCCTTTCTCGCTCGACGGTCAGTTCGCCAGCTCGAGGAGGTTCACAGTGCACACGCTCCCGCCGCCCACCAGGTGGGCGAGCGCGAGGCGCGCACCGTCGACCTGGCGGTCCCGCGCTTCGCCGCGGAGCTGCAGGACCGACTCGTGCACCTGCGCGAGACCGGTCGGCCCGCCAGGATGCCCGCGGGCGATGAGCCCGCCGTCGGTGTTGAACGGAATCCGGCCGCCGGGGCCGGTCTCCCCCTCCTCGACAAGCTTCTCGGCTTCGCCCTCCGCGGCAAAGCCCAGGAGCTCGTAGTACTCGAGCTCTTCGTTCACGAACGCGTCATGACAGAACGCGAGGCTCACGTCCTCCGGCCCCACGCCGGCGGCTTCGTAGCACTCCCGTGCGGTGTCGTGCGTCATCGTCGACGGACCGACCACCGGGCCCACGAACGTGTGGCCGCGCGCGTAGGTCTCCGACTGCAGCGCCGACGCCAGCGGGCGCACCACCGCGCGGCCCGGCTGGCGAGCCCGCACCAGGTCCTCGCGCGCGAGGATCACGCACGCAGCACCGTCGTCAGCCGGGCAGCACATCATCGTGGTCAGCGGCTCGGCCACCATGCGGGCCGCCAGCACTTCCTCGGGGGTGACGGCGTGGCCCGGACGCCGGTGCGCGAACGGGCAGGCGGCGCCGTAGTTCCAGTTCTTGGCGGCGATCATCGCGAAGTGCTCGGGCTTCGTCCGGCGCTCGTGCATGCGACGCTGCGCCCACAAGGCGAAGTACGACGCCGGGAGGATCGGCGCGTCGATCTGGTCGCGTCCGCCGCCCCGGCCGCCACCGCCTGCCATGTCGGTGAACTTGTCGAAGCCCAGCGCCATCGCGACGTCCGCCCGTCCCGACGACACTGCCCACGCGGCTTCGCGGTAGGCCACGAGACCCGTCGCCGATGCGTTCTCGATGTGCGTGACCGGCAGGCCCGTGAGGCCGAGCTCCTTCATCGCCTTGATCCCGAGCATGGACGCGAGCTGGATGTAGCCCACGAACGCTTCGTCGACGTCGGCGAGCGTCATCCCCGCGTCGTGCAACGCGAGCAACCCCGCGTCCCGAGCGAGGTGCAGAACGGGCCGTTCCCGAAGCACGCCGAACCGAACCATGCCGATCCCCGCCACCGCGACGCCCTCGAAGCGCAGCCCGCGGCGCATCACGCGTCCTCGTCGGCGCGCCCCGCAGCGCGCGCGACCGGCCGGAAGCGGTAGATCACGACCTCGTCGCCGTCGGCGTTCTCGCGCAGCGTCTCGAGGTCGATCTCGAGCTCCATGCCGATCTCGAAATCGCCCGGCCCGCCGAACAGGATCGACTGGACCCGCGGCCCCTCCGGCAGGTCGACCTGCCCGACGCCGTACCCGGGCACGTCGGTGTCCTTCTTCCCGAAGAGCGGCACGTGGCAGTACGTCCAGGTCCACAGCCGGCCTCGGGTCGACAACTCGACGTCGTCGCACCCCTCGGCGAGGCAGCGGGCGCACACCAGCCGCCTCGGGTAGAACACCTCGCCGCAGACGGTGCAGCGGCTGCCGAGGAGCCGCGGCAGCTCCGCGCGGTCATCGGGTGTCACGAAGAAGCCGTCTTCAATCGGTACTCGCGCCAACTGTGCACCTCCGACGCAGTCAGGTCGGACGTTCGTCCCACCTCTGGATGAACACTTCGACACGACTGATGCGACCGTCGTCGGCGAGCTCGAACGTCAGGCACTCCGGGGTGCGGCGCGGGGCGCCATCGCGCTCCACGGTCTCCGTCAGCTCGGCGAAGCCGACGTTGCCCGTGTACGTCACGCGGCCGACCTCCATCTCGTAGCCGGGCAGGCGCGGCATGAGGTCCGAGAGGAACGCGACGTAGTCGTCCTTCGACGAGTAGGTGTCCCCGTAGGGCCCGACGCGCGTGAACTCGTCGGCGAGGCACGCCCTGAACGCAGCCCAGTCGTGTTCGACCATCGTGCGCAGGTAACGCTCGATCACACCGTCGGTCATGTGCGCGTCACATCGCGTTGGTCGCGTCGAGTCCGAGCCCCGCCGGGTCGCGGGCAAAGCCGCGGATCATCGCCTGCACGGAATACGACGCCACCAGACGACCGTCCTGCGTGAACACGTGCCCTTCGCCCTGCGCGAGGCCGCGCCCCGCGTAGACGGCAGGGTTGGCGTACAGCAGCCACTCGGTGACGTCGACGTCGTCGTGGTACGCGATGGCGATCGACATGATCCCGGTGGACAGCGTCACGTGGGCGTCGGCTTCGCCGAAACCCGCGTGGGGTCGCATGGCGGCGGCGATCGTCCAGTGCGTCGTCGGCTGCGCCATCAGCGCGGCGTGCAGGTACGGCTCTTTGGGCGCGTCACGGAACCGCACCCAGGCATGGATCTCCGGCGGGCCGACGAGATCGGGATCGGGCGAATAGGCCGCGTCGACGATCCGCAGGTCGCGACCGGTGACGGCCATGTCGAGCGGCACCGCGTCGTCCGGACCGCCGACGTCGGGCATCTCCACGGCGCCACGGAACACGTCGGGCGCGCCGCTGTCGAGAAGCAGCAAGCCCGCGCTGCGCAGCTGGTCGTGCTGACCGACGCGTACCTCGACCGTCGAGAACGTGCGCCCGCCGCGGAGCACGTCGACCTCGAGGTCGAGCGGCGCGTCGAAGGCTGCCGCCTTCGAGAAGATCATGTACGCCGAGGTCACGCGCTGGTCGGGCAACGTCTTCGATGCCGCGACTACTGCCTGCGCGAGCATCTGACCGCCCTCGACGACGTTGCGAGTGGTGTCGCGGTACGGCGCGCCCGCGTAGCGGTTGGGTCCGACCGGTTGCACGTCGATCAGGTGCAGGAGGTCCGAAGCGTCACCCCACGCAGGGAAACGGTTCGTGTGTCCAACGTCGTCGTCGGGCCAGCGTTCCTCGACCTCGATGCGCAGACGCTCCTGGTAGAACGCGACGTAGCCCGCGATGCCGCCGACCTCTTCGAATGGTGTGCGATAGCTCCAGGCGATGTTCTCCTCGGGCGGGTCGGCCGCGGTCAGCGTCCAGTAGTCGGCCTGACCCTTGAACGGACAGATCGAGTGGTGCTCGGTGGGTGCGAAGTGCTCCCAGTGGACGTCGTCGATCGGGAAGTAGAGGCGGTCGACATGTCGCGTCTCCTCGACTCGCAGGCACCGGTCGCTCTCCGCGAGGAGCGTGTCGCCGTGCCAGACGCGTGCCGTCGCCCCACACGGCACGAGGTTGATCTCGTAGTCCGGGTACTTCCCCCACGCCGACTCGATCTCGACCATGTGGTCCTCCCAGGTCCGCTCGACTCTCGATGCGTAGCACGTCCGGCGAGAACCCTGCTGCGCCCGCGGAGCCAGGCTTGACAGGTGACCATTTGGTCACCTATCGTGGAGGGCGTGACGCACGACGACCGCGTGTTCAAGGCGCTCGCGGACCCGACGCGTCGCTTCCTGCTCGACCGGCTCTTCGAGCGTGACGGCCGCACGCTCACCGAGCTCGAGTCGGAGCTGGAGATGACGCGCTTCGGCGTCATGAAGCACCTGCGCCTGCTCGAAGACGCGGGGCTCGTCGTCGCGCGCCGGTCCGGTCGGGAGAAGTTGCACTTCCTGAACCCCGTGCCGATCCGGTTGATCCACGACCGCTGGATCGACAAGTACACGGAGCGCCAGGTGTCGGCGCTCGTCGACCTCAAGGCAGAGTTGGAGGACTCAGCATGACGACCACAACCGAGACAACCATGACCACGCAGGTATATCGGGTGTTCATCAGGGCAACCGCGCAAGCCGTGTGGGACGCCATCACCGATCCGGAGTGGAACGGCAGGTACGGCTACCAGTCGCGCCAGGAGTACGAGCTCCGGCCGGGCGGCGCGTATCGGGCGTTCGCGACACAGGACATGGCGGCGCAGGGAGCGCCCGACGTGATCATCGACGGTGAGGTCCTCGAGGTGGATCCGCCGCGCAAGCTCGTGCAGACCTGGCACGCGATGTTCGACCCCGAGACGACCTCGGAACCGCCGACCCGCCTCACGTGGGAGATCGGGGAGTCCGATGCGGGCATCGTCGAGCTCACCGTCACCCACGAGTTGAACGGCGCGCCGCGCACCGCGACCATCGTGAGCGGCAAGCTCGAGGGTGCGGGCGGCGGCTGGAGCCTCATCGTGAGCGACCTCAAGACGCTCCTCGAGACGGGAACGTCGTTCGCAGGCTGAGACGACAACGAACCGGCGTCACGTCACCGGGGTGTACCTGGTGAAGTGACGCCGGTTGCGTGCCCGCTTCCCGTAACGGCGGCTTTGCGGCAAACTGCGCCGTGGTCGAAGACGCGCAACCACGCGAACACGAGCAAGGTGTTCCCGCCGCGGCGTCCGCGCACGACGACGATGCCGGTGCGCCCGACGGTCTGTGGCGCTTCGGCGCCGATGCGTGGCAGGCGATGGCCGAGCGCGTGCAGGACCTCTATGGAGAGCTCCCGCGAGGCATTGCAACCGGCGACCTCGACGCCGAGCTGCGCCGGCTCCGTCTCGACATCGAGCGGGGCGCGGACCTCGTGCTCGACGTGTTCGACCGGGTATTGGCTCTGATGCGACGCGTCGACGGGATCCAGGCATCGGGCGATCACGGATCCGGCGAGGAGCTCGCGATGTCGGTCGCGGCGGGCGCGCGCGGCTCGGCGGAGCTGTGGGCGCACAACGTGTCGGACACAACGGGGTGCCAACCACAGGTGCGTTGCGGTCCGCTGACCGACTTCGACGGCGCGCGGATCCCCGACGACCGCGTCCGCGTCGAGGCGGCGACCACTCCGATCGAGGCGCGGAACAGCCGCCGCTTCGAGCTGGTCATCGACGTTCCGCGCGACACGGCGCCCAACTGCTACCAAGGGCTGCTGCTCGTGCGCGGCGACCCCGACACCGCGATCCGGGTCCGCGTCGACGTGACGCCGGCGTGACGACGCCCGCCGCGACCGCGATCACCGACCGCCTCGCGGCGTACCGGGCGGCGACGGCCGCGGTCGTCGCGCGCTACCTCCCCGGAGGCGAACCGCGGCGCCACCTCTACGACCCGCTGCGCGCCTTCACGATGCGCCAGGGCAAGGGGATACGGCCCGCGTTGTGCGTCGCGACGTGCGAGGCCTTCGGCGGCACGCGCGACGACGCCCTGCCCGCGGCGGCGGCGATCGAGCTCCTGCATGCGGCGTTCCTGATCCACGACGACATCGAGGACGGCAGCGAGAAGCGTAGAGGCCGGACCGCGATGCACATCGAGCACGGCGTCCCGATCGCGCTGAACGCCGGTGACGCGCTGGCCACGCTCTGCTTGCGTCCACTCCTCGACAACGTCCACGTGCTCGGTTCGCGACGAGCCCGCTCGGTGCTGGCCGAGTTCCAGTGCGCGATGGAGCGGACCGTCGAGGGTCAAGCCGTCGAGCTCGGGTGGCGCGTCGACGACGTGATCGACCTCACGCCGGCCGACTACCTCGACATGGTCCTGCGCAAGACGTGTGCGTACACGACGATCCTCCCGACGCGCGTCGGCGCGTTGGTCGGCTCGTGGTTCGCGGCCGACCTGGACGCAGTCGCTCGCTTCGGCTTCGCGCTCGGTGCCGCGTTCCAGATCCAGGACGACGTCCTCGACCTCGTCAGCGATCGCGTGTCCTACGGGAAGGACCTCTACGGAGACGTGCGCGAAGGCAAGCGGACCTTGATGCTCATCCACCTCGTGCGGAGCGCAGCGCCGGCCGATCGCGTGTTCATCGAGGAGTTCGTCGCGCGTCCCAGTAGCAGCCGTTCGGAACGACACGTCCGGCGGGTCGCCGAGCTGATGCATCGCTACGGGAGTATCGACTTCGCGTCCGACTATGCGTTGCGCATGGCCGAGTCCGCACGAGACGCGTTCGACGAGGCCTTCGCGGGCTGCCGCCGAACCGAGGCGCTCCATTTCCTGCGCGCGCTGGTGCCCTTCATGGTCGAACGACGTTCGTAGCCCCCGTCTCCCGCCAGCGCGCGCGTACGTGACTCAAGTAGAACCCTGCCACGCGCTCGAGCAGCGGCCGCCGCAACACCGCGTTCGCGGCCTGGATGCCCGCCACGACGGCCGCCTCGATACAGCCTGCGTTGAGCCCGGAGTCGATCCAGTCGCCGGCGAGGAAGAGGTTGTCGTAGCCGCTCTCGTCCGCGCGGAGTCGAAAGCGGCCGGTGCCGGGCAGCGAAAGCACGTATCGATCGGAGGGGTCGACGTTGGCCCGCACGTACTGGTCTTCGAGCCAGTCCCAGCGGAAGTCTCCCTCGCGCTGGCTCTCAGGCCAGATCCGTGCAACATCGTGTCGAAGGAACTCGGCCGCGCCGGCAATCACTCGTTGGTGTTCGCGTTGCGGGTAGCCGGCGTCGTCGCGCGGTGGTATTTCGCCGGTGGGGAACACATGGCAGAAGTAGGCAATGGAACGAGGTGCGCGGTCGGCCGGCCAGTGCTCGGCCGCGAGCAGACGCGACATGGACGCGTACGTATGGAACGCGCCCGGGTAGCCGCTCGTCGTCACGTTGGGGGAGTGCCAGCCCAGAGTCGACTCGTCGACGCGCAGCCAGAGTTGCATGGTCTGCGTCGCAACGGTGCCGAGGTGCTCGCTCATGGCGCTCCACTGCGGTGTGTGCGCATTCGCGATCAGGTCTGCACAGATGTACGGGTGCATGCCGACGGGTATCGCGAGCACGATGGTGTCGTAGTCGACGCCGGCACGCAGCGTGACGGATCCCGCGTCGGGAGTGGCACACCAAAGAGACTCGAAGTCGCCCGCCTCGCGGCGCTCCGTGGTTTCGAGCTGCTCGGAACGCGGCTCCGCGGGCCAGCACTGCAGTCCGTCGACGTCGATGAGCGGTTCATAATCATCGACGTGATCGGCGAGCCGGGCCTGGATGCCGAGCTCGATGCGGTCGATCGAATCCCCGCGCGCGTCCACCCGCAACGCGTCCACTCGGTGGAAGTAGCGGAACTCGACCCCACGCGCCCTCAACGCCTGGTAGAGCGGCGCAAAGACGACTTCGCCCATGCCGGCCGTCATCTTCCAGAAGATCGCGCCGCGGTAGTCGAAGAACATCTTGCCGGACAACAGGAGCCCAGTCCCGGCAGCAAAGCGCGGGCGGTGATCGTCACCACTCTCGTAACCGAATACGAGGTCGTACACGACGCGGACGAGCGGCGACGCGATCGTTTCGGCGGCGGCCCCGTGTCGGATCAGCCATTCGCGGTAGTCCTCGTCGTCTACGGCGGCGTAGCCGTCGGGATCGTCGAGGATGCGGTCGACCACGAGGCCACGCACGATCGTCTGGAGCAGATCGAGGAACTGCCACGTGCGGCGGGCGCCGTCTTGCGCGCGTACCCGGTTGGCGAAACGGCTCTGCAGCCGCGAGACGACGACGTCCACCGCGTCGAGCACGACCGACGAGCTGCGGTCTCGGACGTCGCCGACGAGGGAGTTCACGGTGTCGAGCGCCGAGAGGGACGCGAGTGCGGCGACGAGCATCGCGTCGGCCGTGAGGGCACCGATGGTGCGGCTCCTCGCCCCCGACGGTCGAACTGGCGGAGTCTCGCTGACCGATAACACAACCCGACGCGGCCGCACGAGTGACTCGTCGTCTACGAGCGACCCTCCGAAGTCGGCCAGCAGACGCACCGCGCGCCAGAGGAGCTCCGCCGCGGTCATCGGACGCGCATCGGCGTCCGGCTCTCCGGGCCGCTGACCGTTCTCGGCGAAGTGCGCGACCCAGTGCCGCCAGTCGCCGTCGTGGAGCTCGCCGAGGCCGATCGTGCTCGCGGGACGGAACGCGTCGTCCCAACGCGGGATCGGCGAAGTCGGATCGGTGCGGGGCCGGTCGAGCTCCGCGTAGCACTCACGCACCAGGCGGAACGCGTTCTCGTAGTACCCGAGCCATACGTGCAGTCCGTGTTCCTCGATGCGACCGTGGACGCCCCGGCTGCTCGCACCCTTTCCCCCGAGTCGCCAGCCGCGCTGATACACCGTGATCGACTCGATCTCGTCGCGGTGCCCGGGCGCGCTGAGCTCCCACGCTGCGGCGAGCGCGGCGATCCCACCGCCGAGGATCACGACGCGTCGTCGCGAGGACACGTCGAAGAGTCTCGCATCCTCGCTCCCTAGAGCGCGTCTCAGAGCCGGCGGTCGAGCTCCGCGAGACTCGACCGCATCTCGTCGCCGAGCGCGAGCGCGCACCCGCGCGACAGGCACCCGCGCGCTGCGAAGGGAGTCATCCTCGTGACGCCGCCGAAGCGAACGAGCAGCATCGCGACGTAGGGAGGCTCGACGTGTCGCGGCGGGAGCCAGTGCAGCGCAGTAGCCGTTGTGTGACCCCACTCGCCGAGCGAGGTGGGGAGCCGATCCGTGTGCGTGTACAGCCGTGTCGAGCGAACCATCGCGGTACGAAGCGCGAACGTGTCGCGCACCGAACGATCGAGCAGCGCGGTCGTGGCGACATCGGCCCACGGCGAGACGAGGTCCGCTACGAGACCGGCCCCGCGGCGCCCGAGCGGGGCGAACGCGACCCGTACGTCCTCGATGACGTCGAAGAGATCTTTGGCGCCGACGTCACTGAGGCTCACCGGCTCGAATCCGCTGAGGTTGCCGGTGCCACGGCCGGTGCCGAACTGGCGGCGACAGTCGACCGTCACCAACCAGCCGCTGACCGACGGAACCGCGGGCTCCTCCCCCACGACGCGGTGCCACGCCCGCGCGAGCAGGGCGAGCATCACGTGGTTGAACCGCCAGCCGCGTCGCCTCGAACGCGCCTCGACGGTCTCGACGAGCGCTTCCTCGAACGTCATGCTCCCTTCGAGCTCCGATGCGGCGGCGGCGCCCGTCGTGTCGAGGTGCGTCGAGCGCGGCGTCGATCCCCATCGCTGCATGGCTTCCCAACCCATCCGCACGCGCTCGTCGAGCGTGACGCCGTTCTCCTTGAGCAGCGCGGTGAGGGTGCGGGGGCTCCAGTCGACGTCGACAACGGGCGGATCGTCGACTTCGAGCGCGACGTAAATCCGGCGCAGGTCGTCGAGCAGGAGGAGCATCGCGGTGCCGTCGCCAACCGCGTGGTCGAGGGCGAAGACGAGCCGCGACCCTGCTGTGCCATGGATGTGGGTCAGGCGGCACGTCGGGCCGGTGGCGCGGTCGAACGCCTGCGAGTGCAACGACGCGAACCCTGACGCCGACACGAAGCCATCGCCGGGCTGGTCGAGGAGCTCGACGAGCTCGGGAGCGGTCGTGCGCGGCTGCCAACGCGCACCCCCGCCCGCCCGGGCGAGGGTTGCGCCGAGGATCGGGTGCCGCCGCGCGAGGAGTCGGAGAGCAGCCTCGAGCCGCGCGTGGTCGAGGCGATCGTCGAGCTCGACGCCGAGCTGCAACACGAAGGGCGACGCGTCGTACAGCGCGGCGAGCGCTCGGTCGGTCGGGCTGAACTCGAAGTAGCGCGACTCGCGTGCGGTCATCAGCGTCGCTCCCGCGTGATGCTACGACGGCGACAGGACCTCACGCGTGGGACGGCCGATAAGCTCCGCGCCGCGCGACATCTCATTTGCTCATCGGGGGTAATCCGTGCCGGACGACGATGACGCCGAGGTCGATGCGCAGCAGGCTCGAGAGGCCACGGCTGTCACCGCGATCCTCGCAAGGCTCGCCGGACTCGACGAGGTGCCGCGGATCAACGATGGCTCGGACACAGTGCCGTTGCCCGGGCTCGCCGAGTCGATCGACGTGCTCACCAACGCGCAATACCTCCCCGGCCCGCAGCGGCTCGAGCTGTTGGCACGAGTGGCGAGCGCGAAGTTCCAGCGTCCCGAGTTCTCGGAGACCGAGGTCGACCGTCTTGCGGCATCACTCACTCACGAGTCCCTCACCGACCAGTCGGACGAGGTCTCCGAGCGACTCACGCATCAGCTCGCGAGTTGGCGGGCGGACATCGGGAACGAACCGTTGGAGCGGAACACCCTCGACGCCCTGGAGAACCCGCCAGCCGACCACATCAGCCGGATGCTGCGCGAAGACATTCAGTGCACCGCGCTCAAGATCAGACCGGCTTGTGGGGCGGACCCCGAGTCCGTTGGAGGAGTTCAGGCGCTCAGCATCGTCACCGACATGTACACCTGCAAGAAGTTCGACGAGTTCGAGTCGCTCATCGATCCCTTCGAGTGGCCAAAATGCTGGCTCCAGTCGAGCTTTTTCCGGTCGATGACGCCAGAGGCTCCCCCTCCGAAGGCTTCGACCCCTTCCCCCGACTTGAAGGGATGGAAGCAGACAGTCCTCGAGATCTGCGATTTCGGCCTCGGCTTCGTCGGCGGACAGCGTCTCGAAACGAGCCTCGACTTCGTGTACTTCTGGAACGAGCCGCTCGCCGTAGTCGGCGCAGCCCCCCTCGGCGCACCCGGCGGCGCGCTTTGGCCGCCGAGCTTGCTCTATACGCCGCGGAGTGTGACCCGTTCGCCAGCTGGCGTCGCCGGGTGCACCTACGACCTCAAGCAATCGATCGACAGCCGGATTCTCGTCGACCAGGGCTTCCTGTTGGTCGAAGACGTCCCCGACAAGGATTTCCGCCGGTACCGTACGCAGAAGGAGATCCGGTTCTCCATGGGCAATCCGCCGCGCGACATCGTGTGCCCGGTGTGGAGTGCCGCGGTGGGCC